>NZ_JARESV010000004.1:0-501766 GCF_046026985.1 Paraburkholderia sp. RL18-101-BIB-B | reverse complement strand
CTCGATGGTCGAATCGCTCGGCATGGGCTTGCCGCATAACGCGGCGATTCCCGCGGTCGATGCGCGCCGTCAGGTGCTCGCGCATCTCGCGGGCCGGCGCATCGTCGACATGGTTCGCGAGGATCTGACGATGGACAAGATCCTGACGCGGCAGGCCTTTGAAAACGCGATTCGCACGAATGCGGCGATCGGTGGGTCGACCAATGCGGTCGTTCATCTGATCGCGCTGGCAAAGCGGATTGGCGTGGAGTTATCGCTTGAAGATTGGGAACTGGGTTCAAACGTGCCGTGTCTCGTGAACCTGCAACCGTCGGGCGAATATCTGATGGAGGACTTTTACTACGCGGGTGGTTTGCCGGCCGTGTTGAAGCAACTCGGCGAACAAGGGCTCTTGCATAAAGAAGCGCTGACCGTGAACGGCAAGACGATCTGGGACAACGTGCGCAACGCACCGAATCACGATGAGAAAGTCATCACGACGTTCGCCGAGCCGTTCAAGCCGAAGGCCGGCATCGCGGTGCTCAAGGGCAACCTGGCGCCGAATGGCGCAGTGATCAAGCCGTCGGCGGCCACTGCGGCGTTGCTCAAGCATCGCGGTCGAGCGGTAGTGTTCGAGAACGTCGAAGAACTACACGCCAAAGTCGATGACGATTCGCTCGATATCGACGAGCACTGCATCATGGTGCTAAAAGGCGCGGGGCCGAAGGGTTATCCCGGTTTTGCGGAAGTCGGCAATATGCCGCTGCCAAAGAAGGTGCTTGAAAAAGGCATCACCGACATGGTCCGCATCTCGGACGGCCGCATGAGCGGGACGGCGTACGGCGCGGTCGTGTTGCACGTGTCACCGGAAGCGGCTGCGGGCGGGCCGCTCGCGTTCGTGCAGACCGGCGACATGATCGAACTCGATGTCGAAGCGCGCCGCCTGCATCTCGACGTCACCGACGAGGAACTCGCGCGCCGGCGCGCCGCATGGCAGGCGCCCGAGGCGCCCAAACGCGGCTACTACAAGCTCTACGTCGACCATGTGCTGCAAGCGGATCAGGGCGCGGATCTCGACTTCCTCGTCGGATCGAGCGGCGCGCCTGTGCCGCGCGACTCACACTAATGCCCATTGACAAGGGAACAGTCCAATGAGGGCGAACGATGCACTTCCTCCCGGCGGAATCTGGCCCGTTCTGTACGCGTATTTCGACCCGCACAATCTGCTCGATCGAAACGCTATGCGCGCGCAGGTCGATGCCACGATTCGCGCAGGCGCGCCGGGCATTGTGATCCTCGGGCTCGCGACCGAAGTGCATCGCATGTCGCTCGAAGAGAAGCATCATGTAATCGACTGGGCCAGCACTGACATCGACGCGCGCGTGCCGCTCGCCGTCACGATCACGGGCGACACCGTTGACGCCCAGGCCGCGCTTGCCGATTACGCCGTGACGCGTGGTGCGTCATGGCTGATCCTGCAGCCGCCTTCCGCGCGTAATCAGCCCGAATCGTTCTATTTCGATTTTTTCGCTGACGTGATGGAGCGCGTGCATGCTCCGGTTGGCATACAAAACGCGCCCGAGTATCTCGGCGTTGGACTGTCCGCAGAGTCGATCGTTGAACTCGCGCGTCAACGCGACAATTTTCGATGGCTCAAAGGCGAAGGACCCGCGATTGTGGTCCGTCAGACCATCGACCAGTTACGCGCGCTCGGAACACCTCTGCCCGTATTCAACGGACGCGGCGGTCAGGAGATCATCGACAATCTGCGCGCAGGTTGCGCCGGCCTGATCGTTGCACCGGATACCTTCGACAGGCAGGTCGCTATTCAGCGAGCTTTTGTTGCTGGAGACGAGGCGCGTGCTGAGGCGCTGTATGCAGAAGTACTGCCGTCCATTGTGTTTGTGATGCAGTCGCTAGACTCATTGACCTGCTACGGTAAACGGATCGCGGCGTGGAGAATGGGATTTGATGTGCACCACGATCGCGGCATCGCGCCAACGGCATTCGGACTCGAATGCGCGCGGCGCTTTGCACAGCGACTGGGGGCCTACGCCTGAACCGCGATTAGAGGACGAGACATTCACATTGTCGCGGCTGGTTGGCGCGGGCCGATATCCTCGACGGCCGATCCCGACGCGGGCATGACGGCTGCGCGGCCGATGCAGTCGGCGTCGATCAATTCGTCGAGCGCCGACTCGCAAGCCCGAACGTGACAAAGCCGGTCTTCCGCAAGGAAGGACCGGCTTTGTGGACTTCCCGCCGACGCCGCGTCGTGCGCGTCGTGCGGCGTCGTCACGCGCGGATTAATAGCGCTGCTGCGGACGATGGTCGTCGTGGTGATGCGGATCGTAGTCGTGCGGATGATGGCGCATCCAGTCGTCATGGGCCCAATAGCGGTGGCCGTCATAGTAACGATCTCCGTGCCAGCCGATATTGATCGACACGCCCACCGGCATCATGTGCGGCTGACCGTAGACCGCCGGTCCGTTTTCCACGACCACGCGTTCTTGGGCAAATGCGCTGCCAGCTGCGAGCAGCGCGCCGCCAGCCAGCAAGGTTGCAATGATCGAACGCGATGTCTTGTTCAAGGTTTTCATAGTGACCTCCCATCAAAGTTTTGTATCAAGCCAGCGTCCGTGCTCGAGATCGACCTAAACCTGCAATTTCAGGCTCGAACCAGACGCCGTACGCTTGAGACCAACTTTAGCGGCGCAAACCGCATGAAGACGTGAGCACTTGTAAGCGCACATTTCATAGAAAGGGACGGATGGCCAAAGCGCTTTTTGCCTGTCGCGCCCTGTCTACAAAGCCATGCGCCGTGACCGGGCCACGCCGGCTCTACGGCCATCTTTCAGGCTCCGTTACATTCATTTCGGCCCGGAAATATTCGGAGACAAGCCCTGAGCGGCGGAAAAGCGTCCGAAAAAAACAAAAAGCCACGGTACGCGTTTCGCGAACTGTGGCTTCAATGGTGATGCGATGCGCATCAGACATGCGCGCCCGTACGCGGTTGCTCCGCGCTTGGGCCGGTACGACTTTGCTTTTAGTCGCTCAGCTTGACGCCGAACAACGTAGCTTGTGCTCTGCGAACGCGTTCTGCTTCGCGGCTACGCGCTTCGTACGAGTAGTCCGCATCCAGCGGCAGATGGGGCGACGCAAAGAGGTCGCTGACCTTTTGGAACAATGCAAAAATGAAGCTCATAGCGACTCCCGGTTAGTTACTGCATTTGCTAGGGTTTTCCCTTAAGAAGAAGTATAGGGTTTTCCCTAGGCAAAAGCTAGTGCAATGCAGCAATTTTTCGGTGTGGTGCGTTGTCGCAGGGTATTTTTCATATGTTGCGTTGCATCATGACAACGTCCCTGTTTTTTCAATTCAGGGGCAAAGGGCTGGTCTACTGCAACGTGGTCGATACCGGCTTCCTGCTGCGCATTGGCTTCGGGCTCGCCGCGGCCTTGCGCGGGTTGACTACTGCGGCGTCGACCGCGCCCGCCGCCGTGCTGTCCGAGCGCATCAGCGTCGCGCTATTCACCGACACGATCAGCCCCGGCAGCGTCCGTGCCGGATTGTCCTGCGGCTTGACGGCGGCGCCCGTCGCTGAAAACTCGACATTCAGCGCCCAGTGGCCCTCGTGGATGCCCTGATCGCGCAGAAGTGCGCCCAACAGTTCCTCGATGGAATATTTGTGTTCGCTAGTCGGCATGGTGGCTCCCGTCAGAAGATGCGCTGGCGTATCCGGTCCGGCTTCGCAACAGCATTGAAAGTGTAGAACGTGGGGTTTGCGTTGCGGCGTGGCGGAAACGCGCGGCGCCTTACGGCGTCTATCCGGTGAAATGGCGAGCTTGGCGGTCGGCGAGTACCGCGCGAACGTTGGTAAGCGGGGAGCGGGGAGCGGGGAGCGGCGACCGGCGAGTGCCGAGTGGATCACCGCGGCCGGCTCATCGCCGGCCACGGCGCTCACTGACTGTCAATGCGGGGTAACGGCTTTCGGCTTATGCGCATGCTGCGCTCGCGCGGCGCGCCTCGCATGCGCCGGCGCAGCGGCGGCTTGTTGAGGCGCGGCGGGCGCTGCCGCAGCCGCGGCCGCGGCCGCGTCGGAAGCGGCATTGGCGGCGGCTGCGTTCGCCATCGCCATGTGCGTGTCGAGCAAACTGGCCATCGCCGCCTGCTGGTTCTGCATCATCTGTTCGATGCGATGCTGCTGGGCCGTCGTCTCGCGCGTGAGGCGCATCAGCAGCAACGTTTGCGTAATGCCGATCGCGACCGTCACCAGCAACGCGCCCACTACGATCGACAGCATCCATTTCATGCGGCGCGAATGATCGGTCGCGGCGCGGCGCTGATCGGCGATCACGCCGTAGAGCGCGTCGACGGTGTCGGCGAAGGCGGTTGCCCGCGCGCGATCGAGTTCCGGCGCGGCCCGCAGCGCCGCCGCGGCCGCCTCGGCGCGGCGGGCTTCGCGCCACGGCGTGGCGAACGCGGCGTTAGCCTGTGCGGACGCCGATGAATTCGTCGACGCATCCAAGCCAACCTTCGAACCTTCAGTAGCAGCGTCCGACTGTGCGGACGCGGGTTCGCTCGTCGTTGTGTTCGCCACGCCGGCCGCGACTGCAGCCGGTTCTTGCGAAGCCGAAGCCGCCTTGGCAAAAGTCGCCGCAAAGCGTTGCGGCGCCTTGCCGCCGCCTGAAGCCGGCACCGTCGCAGTGTCAGTTGCTGCGCCCGGCTCGGACGTCTGGCGCAGCGCGGTCACGCTGCGCGCCACGGTGGCTGCCGCCATCGAGGGCGACAGCGGCGCCGATGCGTCACGCGCCGGTGCCGCCGATTTCTCTTCAGCGGCAGTGGCCGAGTCCGCCGCTTTCGCGTCACCCGAACCCACGTCGCCGGCCGCCGAACCCGTCGCCACCAACGGCTCGATTTCGAGCCCGCTCAATAGCGCGTTGACCGGCTCCGGCTGATCATCGGACTTCGCAGCACGAGGCGTGCGGCGCGCAGCCCGCGCGTCCACCGGCACGTTGTCGCCGGCATCGATCGCGCCGACCGCGGCCAACACCACATCGGGTAATTCGAAACCGTGCAGCGTGCCTTGCCGGATGTCGATATTCATCGCTTCCAGCGTGGCGCGGGTGGGATCGTCGGGGAACAGATCGAGCGTGCTGTCGTCGCGGGACGCCTCGCTCAGTTGCGCGAGGCGTTGTGCCGAGCGCGCGGCGCGCGCCAGCTTGTTTTCAGTTTCGGTCGAGACGGTGGCCTGGCGCCGCTTCTTCGAAGCGGCGCGCTGAGGCCGGGACTGCGTGGATGCTACGGAATCTGCCATAGAGAAAAAAGCGGTCGTCGCCGGAATGCGGGCGCCGAGCACCGCTCGTCAATGCCGTTGGAATTTTTCGAGACCGCATTGTCGCATGGCCGCCCGCGCCCACCGAAGCCATTCGGCGAGGATTTTCCGTTTTTAGGAAGTCGTGTCGTCCTGCCGGAACTGCTTGACGCCGTGCAGTTGACGCAAGCGGCCGCAGATCGCCTCATATTCCGTATTCGACACGCGATGCAAGGTGATCACCACTTCATCGCACTCGGGCGCGTCCTCGCTTTGCTGCATCACGAACTGCTTGACGCGCGGACTCGCGGCGCCGAGTTCGTCGTGCAGCGAGTGGAACGTCATGGCGCCGCGCTCGACGATCATCGTCAGCTGGCGCCGTTGCTTGACCGTGATGAAGCGGCGCTCGAGCGGCTTGATGCCCGCGAGAATAATCAGAATGATGATGGTCGCCGCGATCGACGCCGTGTACAGCCCGCCGCCGACCGCAAGACCGATCGCGGCGACCGACCAGAGGCTCGCCGCCGTCGTCAGTCCGCGCACGATTTCGCCACGCAGCAGGATCGAGCCCGCGCCGAGGAAGCCGATGCCCGACACCACCTGCGCAGCCATCCGCGAAGGGTCGAGCACGATGTGGTCGCCGGTCAGCACTTCGGCGAAACCGTAGGCCGAGACGATCATGATGAGCGCCGAACCGACGCACACCAGCATGTGCGTACGCAGGCCCGCGGCCCACGAAAGCCGCTCCCGCTCGAAGCCAATGACGCTGCCGAGCGCCGCGGCCACTACCAGACGGGCGATGAGTTCGAGATTCCCCAGCATTGTTTTGCCTCCTTATCGGAAATTATTTGGAGTATTTTCCGCACCGGCGCCGCAGTGCCAGTGGGACCCGTTTGCTTTATGCTAAGCCGCACGCGCCACGCGGACCGCGCGCCCAATCGCTGTCTCGATTTTGCGGTTGCCGATTTGCAAAGCAGGTAGCATCCACGCTCACCGGCAGGTTTGCCGGCAACGGCGCCGCACTGACACTCAGGCTACGGACCCACTCCGCGGCCGCTTCGCTTCGACATACCCTGTTTGACCCATTTGACTATGCAGAGCATGAACCCACCCGCCGCTTCCACCGTCGCACTCGTTGCCAGTCTGCGCGATCACTTCACTGGCGTGGTGCTGCCGATCTGGCGCGGCCCGGGTTTCAACGCTGCACTGAAGCTGCCCTACGAAGCGGTCAGCGCCGAGGATCATCAGGCGCTGCCTGCCGAGCGCTACCGGGCCATGGCCTGCGCGCGGCAATTGTTCGTGTTCTCGCAAGCGGGCGACGCGGCCCATGCGCAGGTGCTGTTCGATTCGCTGATGCATACCTTTCAGGACACGCGCAACGGTGGATGGTTCTATAGCGTGGATGCGCAAGGCGCACCGCTCGACACCACCAAGGACCTGTACACGCACGCGTTCGTGGTGTTTGCGTGCGCGGAGTACGCCCGGCGCTCGGGAAAACGCGACGCGCTGGAAGTCGTGCATCGCACGTCGGCGCTGATCCAGTCGAACTTCGCCGCTGAAGACGATCTGTTCAACGCCGCGCTGACCTCGGATTTCGCGGGCGTGACGGGCACGCCGATCCAGAATCCCTTGATGCACCTCACCGAAGCCTGGCTGGCCGCTCGCGAAGCCACGCACGACAACGCTTTCGACGCCGCGCTGCGACGTCTAGCCGGTGCGCTCGCGCGGCGCTTCGTGCATGCGCCCACGGGCTGCATCGCCGAACTGCCGATCGGCGCGGACGATAACCGTCTGGAACCCGGGCACCAGTTCGAATGGTTCTGGCTGGTCAAGCAGGCGGGCGCGGTGTTCGAAGGCTCGGGTCTCGTCGAAGCCATGCCGCGTGCGTTCAGCTTCGCGCAGCAACATGGAGTGGACCGGGAAACCGGCGGCGTGTACGCCTCGCTCGACGAAACCGGCCGGGTCAAGGACGCGACCCAGCGGATCTGGGCCCAAACCGAATATCTGCGCGCGCTGGCGAGCCACGGGGAACCAGCGGCGCGCGCCGCGCTGCCGCGGCAAATCGAACTGTTCCAGCAGCGCTTTCTGCGTCCGCACGGCTGGTTCGAATGCAAGACGCCGGCGGGTGAAGTGGCGCGCGCCGACATGCCGTCGACCACGCCTTATCACCTCGCGACCGCCTACGACGCGTTGCCGACCTGAACGCGGCCGACAAAAACCACGCGACGTGCGAACGCCTCAACTTCGCTAGCCATCCTGGCCATGGCCAAGAAACTCGCCGAACCTTGGTATCGACCGCCGCCGGCTGACGAAGTCTGTCCACTCTGCGGCCGACCGATCCCGGCGAGCCAACGCGACTTGCATCATTGGGTGCCGAAAACGAAAGGCGGCAAGGAAGTCGCCGCGTTGCACCGCATTTGCCATCGCCAGCTCCACGCGCTGTTCTCGGAAACCGAACTGGCGCAGCGCTATTCAACGGTCGAGGCGCTGCTCAACGACGAGGCGGTACGCACCTTCGTTCGCTGGATCCGCACCAAGCCGAATGATTTTTACGAGCGCACGCGCCGCAGCGGGCGCAAAGGCTAAGGCCGAAGAACGGCCAGGGGCCTGACCGATCGCAAAGCCGGCTGAACGCCGGCCGCGATCTCACGACGGGGCGCGGAAACACAAACCGACCGCCCGGTCGATCAATACTCTTCGCGCTGCCAAGGGCTCCAGCCGCTGTCGGCAGATTTAAAACGCATATAAGTTGCGCTGTTGCCGGTGGGGGTGTCCGATGTGTCGCCGTGCGGCTTCTGATCGGTTGTGTGAAGGGCGAAAGCCTGGCGGTCTTCGGTATCAACGGTGATACGGCCGACCGGGTCCGGGGCGCCCTCTTGAGGTGATTTAGACTCCAATATCGCCAGATAGGGGGTCAAACGACTCCAGAACGAGGTAAGTTCTTCTTGCAAATAATGTGTCAATGTTTTTCCTGGAAGAGTAATACAAGCAGTTTACCCTACCCGCGGGAACAGCCTTCCAATTGCTTGCCAGGCCTCAAAAAGGTCGAAGCCGGGGAATACCCGAATACTGGTTGATTGGCGTCCGTCATAAAGACGTGATACAACTCCTACTTCGCGCTCGATCTCGTGTTGAGAAATAGCGGTCGCGAATGCAACACACAACATTTACTGGATTAAAAATGGCAACAGGTACTGTGAAGTGGTTTAACGATGCAAAGGGCTTTGGCTTCATCACGCCGGACGACGGCGGCGAAGACCTGTTCGCGCACTTTTCGGAAGTTCAAGGCAGCGGCTTCAAGTCCCTGCAGGAAAACCAGAAGGTGACGTTTGAAGTTAAGCAAGGCCCGAAGGGCAAGCAAGCTGCGAACATCCAGCCGGCCTAAGTACCGTCAGGTACGTTGAGGCACCCTTAGGCGCTTGCGTCTAATGCAAAATGGCCCGCTTCGGCGGGCCATTTTCTTTGTCTGACGTTTTCTTTTTGAGCGCTTGCGCGGTTTAAATTGCGCGCATACCGGACAACGAAAAATCTGCCGATGGCCCGCGTGCTTCGTCGATTTGTTGCGTGCGCAACACAGATTCAGAAATTTCGAACACGGACACGGCCTGCTTCAATTGCTGCGTCTGCTGATGCAGCGAAGCCGCCGCCGCCGCAGCTTCTTCGACGAGCGCCGCGTTCTGCTGCGTCATCTCATCCATTTGCACCACCGCCTGATTGACCTGCTCGATGCCCGTGCTCTGCTCGAGCGACGATGCGCTGATCTCCGCCATCATCTGCGTGACGCGCGAGATCGAGGCGGACACGTTGCTCATCGCCTCGCCCGCATGCTCGACCAAAGTCGAACCACCCTGAATCTCGGCGACCGATTCGCTGATCAGCGTTTTGATTTCCTTCGCCGATTGCGCGCTGCGCTGCGCGAGGCCGCGCACCTCGCCCGCCACCACCGCGAAGCCACGCCCCTGCTCGCCCGCGCGCGCCGCTTCCACAGCCGCGTTCAGCGCAAGGATGTTAGTCTGGAACGCAATGCCGTCGATCACCGAAATGATCTCGGCAATCTTGTCCGAGCTCTGCGCAATGCCGCGCATCTTGTCGACCACTTCGTTGACCACTTCGCTGCCGCGCGAGGTCGCTTCGAGCGCGGTCTCGGCGAGCGCATTGGCCTCACGGGCGTGCTCGGCGTTCTGACGGACGGTAGCCGTCAGCTCCTCCATGCTCGACGCGGTTTCTTCGAGCGACGCCGCCTGGTTTTCAGTGCGCGCCGACAGATCGGCGTTGCCGGTCGCGATTTCGTCGGCGCCCAAGTGGATCGAATCGGCGGATTCGCGCACGGTCTGCACGGTGCGCGCCACGCTCGCCTGCATTTTCGCGAGACCCGAGAACAGGCGGCCGATTTCATTGGTGCCGCGCCCGGCGATCGGCTGATCGAGGCGGCCTTGCGCGATACGGTCGAAGTGACGGCCCGCTTCTTCCAGCGGGGCCACCACGCCACGGCGCAGCGCCGCGTACACGGCGAACGTGCCGGCCACCAGCACCAGCAGGATCACGATGCTGACGGCGCGGAAAGTCGCCATACGCGTATCGATCGAATCGAGCGACGCACGGCTCGCGGCGTTGCCGAATTGCACGAAGTTATGCGACTCGCCGAGGTAGGCGTCCTGGAACGACTGCGTCGGCTGATCGAGGAAAGCCTGGATGTTGTTCGAATCGAGAAACTGCACCAGTTCCGCGAGCGCGTCGTGCAGCTTCTTGTAGCGCTCGGCGAGCGCGGCGGCGCGGGCGCCGTTTTCGTCGCCGGTCTTCGGCGCGCTCATGAACGCCGCGAACGACTGGTCGGCGGCCGTCAACTGTTCGCGGGCGTGCTGCACGATATCGGTCGGCTCGGAGCCGCCGCGCACCATGCGCGTCCCGGCGCGCGAGAGGTTGATGCGCGCGTCCATCAAATGCTGGGTCGTTTCGTTGACCGCGTCCACCTGCTTCAAGGCGATGTTCGACAGATCGCCCACGTCGTCATGAGTACGCGTGAGCGACCAGAACCCCAAACCCACCGTGACAAGCTGGAAAACGCAGAACGCGGCCAGAACACACAACAGGCCGGATGCGACCTTGATCTTGCTGAACATCGTGAATACCTGAAGACAAAGAATGACGGGAGCTACGTCAGGGTTAACGGCATAAGCGCGCCGTGCTTGAGCCCAATTCCATCAAAGATCGTCTTACGCCCCCTTTTCATCGGCCAACTTCACTATTGCAATCAATTCGCGCAACAATGCACGGCGCAAATTACCGATTCACCTTGACGCGGTGCGTGCGCGCTTCCTAGAGTGGGTAGGGACTGCACGACGCAGGCCAGTGCAGATTGCCACCGCGGGCGACGCCCGAAGGAATCACAATGACCGACCTCCTCGACCGGGCGCGCGGCGCACTGCATGCCCAGCCGTTCAGCATGCTGTTGGGCGCAGAGTTGATGCAGACAAGCACCAGCGAACTCACGCTGAGTCTGCCGATCCGCGACGAACTGCGGCAGCAGCACGGCTTCGTGCATGGCGGCGTCATCAGCTATCTCGCCGACAACGCGCTGACCTTCGCGGGCGCGCTTCTGCTCGGGCCGAAGGTCGTGACCGGGGAATACAAGATCAACTACCTGCGGCCGGCCATCAACGGCACGCTGATCGCGCGCGCGAAGGTCGTCTACGCGGGCCAGCATCAGGCGACCTGCCAATGCAACGTGTATGTGATGGAAGGCAACCGCGAAAAGCTGATTGCCGTCGCACAAGGCACGGTCAACCGGATCAGCGAGAACGGCGAGCACGAACACTCGGGCTGACGCGGCTTCACCCGCGTGGCTGAAGCACATCGCGCCGTCATCACCGCGCTTGTTCACGTTTCGTCATTTAGCTAATATACGAAACGTTATCGATCTTTGACTCCGTTCGGCGCGCCGCCTCATGACAGACGAACTCACCCGCATCAACGCGCTCGCCAACGCCAGCCGGCTCGCCGTCATGCGCTGGCTGAAAGAGCCGACGCGGCATTTCCCGTATCAGGACCATGCGGATATCGAAACAGTCGGCGTGTGCTGCACGTTCATCACCGACAAGCTCGGCATAGCGCCCGCCACCACCACGCGTCACATGCGCATCCTCGCCGATGCCGGACTCGTGCGCGCGCAGCGGATCGGCAAATTCACGTACTACAAGCGCATCGACGCCGAGTTGCAGAAGCTCGGCCGCGACCTCGCCAATCTTTAGGCGCGTGGTCTTCAAGGGACCGCGCCGTCAATTTTTCAATCATCAAGGGAGCCACATGGACGAACTCGCAATTCTCGCGGACGCCGACCGGCGCGCGCACGCTTACCTTGCCGGCATCGGCAAGCGCCGGGTGTTTCCGGATGCGGCCGCGCTCGCGCAACTCGCCGCCTTCGACGAAGCCTTCCCGCAACGTGGCCACGCGCCCGCCGACGTGCTGCGTCTGCTCGACGAAAGCGGAACGCCCGGCACGGTAGCGTCGAACGATCCGCGCTATTACGGCTTTGTGATCGGCGCGGTGTTGCCGGCCGCCGCGGGGGCCGAGCGTCTGATGGGCGCGTGGGACCAGTGCGCGTCGACCTTCGACAACTCGCCGGTCGCGGCCACGCTGGAGAAAATCGCGGCGCGCTGGGTGCTCGACGCGCTCGATCTGCCGCGCGAAGCGGCGATCGGCTTCGGCACCAGCGCGACGGCGTGCACGCTCGTTTGCGTCGCGGCGGCACGACGCGCGCTGCTCGCGCGCAAGGGTTGGGATTTCGACAACGACGGTTTGGACGGCGCGCCGCCGGTGCGCGTCGTGATCTCCGAGATGGCCCACATCACCGTGAAGAAGGCGTTGCGCGTGCTCGGCTTCGGCATGAAGCGCGTGATCAGCGCGCCCGTGGATGAGCATGGCCGCATCGACCCCGCGCAATTGCCGCCGCTCGACGACATGACGATCTTCTGCGTACAAGCCGGCGAAGTGAATACCGGCGAATTCGATCCGTTCGCGGAGTTGATTCCCCGCGCCAAGGCGGCCGGCGCATGGACTCATGTGGATGGGGCGTTCGGTCTGTGGGCGCGGGCGTCGTCGAAACGGGCGCTGACCGATGGCATCGACGGCGCCGACAGTTGGACCACCGACGGCCACAAGTGGCTCAACACGCCCTACGACGGCGCCATGGCGATCTGCCGCGACGCGCAGGCGCTTTCATCGGCGATGAACAGCGACGCGGTCTATCTGACAGGCGCGCATGACGCGCAGAAGAACGTGAATCTCGAGTTCTCGCGCCGCGCGCGCGGCATTCCGATCTGGGCGGCGCTGCGTTCGCTCGGGCGCAGCGGCGTGCAGGAGATGGTCGACCGGCATTGCGCGCAGGCTGCGCGAATCGCTGAAGGTCTGCGCGCCGCCGGGTTCGAGGTGCTGAATCGCGTCGTGTTGAACCAGGTGCTGGTGCGCGCGAAGACCGACGCGCAGACGGTGGCGATTCGCGAAGCGGCGCAGGCGTCGGGCGAAACGTGGTTCGGCCAGACTGTCTGGCAAGGCCGGCCGGCGTTTCGCATCAGCGTGTCGTCGTGGCGCACCGAGGACACGCACGTCGATCAGTTGGTGGCGCTGCTCGCGCGATTGCTTGCGGAACAACGCGCCTGAGCGGCGCCGCCGAAGACACGCAAGTTGATCGTTTAGCGGCGCCGCTCACGCGACTGCTCATGGAACGGCGCAACTGAGCGGTAACGACGCCAACTAAAAAGGCGGTTCCTGCTTGTCGATGCAGAAACCGCCTTTCTTCATGCAGTCAAGCTTGCGAGCGCGAATTACTCCGCCGCGTACGTCTTCTGCGTTTGCTCGCCCAGACCTTCGATACCCAGACGTATCGTCTGGCCCGGCTTCAGGAACACCGGATTCGGCTTCACGCCCATGCCGACGCCCGGCGGCGTGCCGGTCGAAATCACGTCGCCCGGTTGTAGGCTCATGCACTGCGACACGTACGAGACCAGTTTCGCGACGCCGAACACCATCGTCTTCGTGCTGCCGTTCTGATAGCGGTGGCCGTCCACTTCGAGCCACAGGCTCAGGTTCTGCGGATCCGCGACTTCGTCGCGCGTGACCATCCACGGGCCGATCGGGCCGAACGTGTCGAAGCCCTTGCCCTTGTCCCAGGTGCCGCCGCGTTCGATCTGCCATTCGCGTTCCGACACGTCGTTGATCACGCAATATCCGGCGACGTAATCGAGTGCGTTGGCTTCGTCGATATATTTCGCCGGCTTGCCGATCACCACGCCGAGTTCGACTTCCCAATCGGTTTTCTTCGAGCCGCGCGGAATCTCGACGTCGTCGTTCGGGCCGCTGATCGCGCTCGTCCACTTGTTGAAGATGACCGGCTCGGAGGGCACCGGCAGATTCGATTCGGCCGCGTGATCCGCGTAATTCAAGCCGATGCAGATGAACTTGCCGATCTTGCCGACGCACGGACCCATGCGCGGATTGCCTTCGACCAGCGGCAGCGAGGCCGGATCGAGCGCGCGCAGTTTGGCGAGACCTTCGTCGGTCAGCGCGGCGCCGTCGATATCGGCGACCACTTTCGACAGATCACGAAGCTTGCCTTGCGCGTCGAGCAGGCCCGGCTTTTCCTGGCCTTTCGGCCCATAACGAAGCAGTTTCATCCTTGCACTTCCTTTCAGTGGTGTTCGGTTCGTGGTTCAGCTTGAGTCGGCGTGGGTCGGCGTGCGTCAGTTCGACCAGCCGCCGTCGATCACATGCGCATGGCCCGTGGTAAACGACGATTCGTCGGACCCGAGATACAGCGCCAACGCGGCGATCTCTTCCGGCTTGCCGATGCGGCCCATCGGCTGACGCGCCACAAAGGCGGCCTGCACGGCGTCCAGCGTCGCGCCTTGCGCCTGAGCCTGCGCGACGATCCGTTGTTCGAGCGACGGCGAAGCCACCGTGCCCGGGCAGATCGCGTTACAGCGTACACCACGCGTGATGAAGTCCGCAGCAACGGACTTGGTCAGCCCGATCACCGCGGCCTTCGAGGCGCTATACGCGAAGCGGTTCGGCACGCCCTTCACGCTCGATGCCGCCGACGACATATTGATGATCGAGCCGCCGCCGTGCTCCAGCATGGCGGGCAGGAACGCGCGGATCATGCGGTACATCGCCTTCGCGTTCAGGTCGAACGCAAAGTCCCAATCCTCTTCGCTGCATTCGAGAATATTGCCCGCGTGCACGAAGCCCGCGCAGTTGAATAGCACGTCGATCGCGCCGAGTTCGGCGGCCAGCGCCTTGATCGCCGCGTCGTCGCGCACGTCGAGCTTGCGCGCGTCGACCGGCTTGCCGGCGAGTCCGTCGATACGGATATCCGTGGCGATCACACGCGCGCCTTCGCGTGCGAAGAGTTCGGCGGTGGCGAGTCCGATGCCTTGTCCTGCCGCTGTGATCAGGGCCGTCTTGCCGGCCAGTCTTTGTGTCATCTACGACTCCAGTTGAATGGGCTTTGCATTTGCTTCTGCTTCAGGTCTCTGCCAGAAATCACAGTCGATAAAACGCGGCGGCATTGCCGCCGAAAACCGCTTCGCGCTCGCCCTCGCTCAACGACGTGAGCAAGGTGTTCGCCACCGAATGCCAAAGCAGATAGTCGCCGTTCAGATCGAGCACCGGCCAGTCGCTGCCCCACATCAAGCGCGCCGGACCGAATGACTTCAGCAGATGATCGACGTACGGGTGCAGCGTTTCCTCGCTCCAGCCGGGGGATGCCTCGGTGACGAGGCCCGACAGCTTGCAATGCACGTGCGGCAGTTGCGCGAGCCGCGTGATCGCATCGGCCCAGCTTGGATAGCCCGCGCGTCCATAGCGGATGGGCGGCTTCGCCCCATGATCGACGACGATGCGCAGCGCCGGAAAGCGCGTCGCGAAGGTCTCGAAAGGCTCGACATGGCGCGCGTAAATCAGCGCGTCGAACGCGAGGTCGTGCGCGATCAGCGCTTCGATCGCCGGCGCGAGATCGGGGTTCGCGATCCATGTGTCGTCCGGCAAATCCTGCAGCATCGGCCGCACGCCCTTGAACTTCGGCTCATGCGCCAACGCTTCGATCACCTCCGGCGCCGTGGGCAGCAACAGCGGCACCCAGCCGACCACGCCCGCAATCGACGGCTCATGGCGCGCTATGTCCAGCAAATAACGCGTTTCGTCGATGGTCGGTGCCGCCTGCACCACCACCGTCCGTTCGATGCCCGCGCGTTCGCGCAACGGCTTGAGATCCTCCGGGCCGAACGTCCGGTACAGGATTTTCAGTTCCGGCGTGAGCCACTCGTAATCGCCACGAGCGGGATCCCAGTAGTGCTGGTGGGCATCGATATGCATCGTCAACTCAATCCTCTGGCGCGGGGGCGCGGCTGTCGAGCAAGCCTTCGTCGCGCAACGCGGACCACAAGGCCGCGGGGATCGGCTTCTCGAACGACGCGGCGTTCTCGCGTAATTCGTCGGCACTGCGCGCGCCGGTCAACACGGTGGCGACCGCCGGATGCGCATACGGAAACTGCAAGGCGGCGGCCGCGAGCGGCACGCCGTGCGTACGGCAGACCGCTTCCAGCCGCGCGACGCGCTCGATCACTTCGGGCGGCGCTTTGCCGTAATTGAATTTCAGATCGCCTTCAACGCCGCGCGCCAGAATGCCCGAGTTGAACGCGCCGCCTAACAGGATGCTGACGCCGCGTTTTTCACAGGCCGGCAACAGGTCGTCGAGCGTGGTCTGTTCGAGGAGCGTATAACGGCCCGCGAGCAACGCGCAATCGATATCGAACTCGGCCATCGCATCGAGTATGACCGCGCCTTCGTTGACACCGAGTCCGACTGCCTTGATCGCGCCAGACGAGCGCAATGTGTCCAGCGCGCGAAAACCGCCGCCTTCGGTTAGCTGCCGCCAGTGATGGGGATGGTTGTCGCCGTGCGTGACACGGCCAATATCGTGCACCAGCAGAATGTCGATTTCGACGATGCCCAGGCGCTGCTGGCTGTCCTCGAACGAACGCAGAATGCCGTCGTGCGTGTAGTCGTAAATCGCTTCGAAAGGAAGCGGGTTTTGCCAGCCTTCCTTGTCGTCGAAAGGCGTGGTGCGCGGCACGAAACGGCGGCCCACTTTGGTGGACAGAAGATAGTCGCCGCGCGGATAGCGCCGGAGCGCGTCGCCCAGACGATGCTCGGCCTTCGTGTTGCCGTAATGCGGCGCGGTGTCGAAATAGCGCACGCCTGCGTTCCACGCGGCGGCAATGGTGGCGTGTGCTTCTTCATCAGTCAGATCGCGGTAGAGGCCGCCGAGCGGCGCCGTTCCGAGTCCCAATCCGGTCACCTGCAAAGGCCCGCGGCCGATGCGGCGCCGTTGCCCGATCTTCGATCCGATCGTTGCGGTCATTGAGCGCGTCTCCAGTGTCGATCGGAGTTGGCGCTTTCGCTGTCGACCAGAGTCGGCGGTTCAACGCCTACTCTGGTCCCATGCAAAGCACTTAGTCCGATCCCATTCGTGTTTTACCATGCATGGGCGAGGTTTGCCCACGGTGTATACAGACGGCTTGCTGCCAGGCCCGCGGACCTGCCGCTCAGTGCGGCTCGATCGCAACGACCCGATGCTGCGCTGCGGCGCTCGACGGCAAGCAAGCCGGCCCAACCGGTTCGAACGTCTTGTACGTCAGGATGAACTCCTGATGACCGAGCGTCTCCGACTTCGAAGCCGCGCCGCGCGACACCGCCACCGTTTGCTCGAACACTTCGCGGCCCACCTCGTCGAGCGTGCCGCGGCCTTCGAGAATGCGGCCTGCATCGACATCCATGTCGCCGGCGAGATTGCGATACGTCGCGGGATTCGCGCACACCTTGATCACCGGCGAGATCGCCGAGCCGACCACCGAGCCGCGTCCGGTCGTGAACAGAATCACATGCGCGCCGCAGGCGATCAGTTCGCCGATCTCCGCGTTGTCGCTGATGTTGGGAAAGCCGAAGCGCGGCTCGCCGTCCGGCACCACGTCGAGCAGATACAGGCCGCCGGTCGGTGGAATGTCGCCGGGTTTGATGATGCCGATAATCGGCGACGCCCCGCTCTTCGCATACGCGCCCAGCGATTTTTCTTCCTGCGTGGTGAGTCCGCCATCCGCGTTGCCGACCGCAAAACTGCCGTGGCCGAGAATCGAGTAATAACGCGCCGCCTTCGCGACGCAGGCCACGATCTCATCGCCGAGCGCCGGGCGCGCCGCGCGCGTCTTCATATGGAATTCGCAGCCGACCAGCTCGCCGGTTTCTTCGAAGATGCACGTCGCGCCCGCGTCGATCAGATGATCGAACGCGCGGCCCACCGCCGGGTTCGCGGTGATGCCGCTGGTGCCGTCCGAGCCGCCGCAGATCGTGCCGATCACCAATTCGCTCAGCGCCATGGGCACTTTCTGTTGGGCAGCGAGTTGCTCGCGCGCACCGCGAATCCAGTCGACGCCGTATTGAATCGTGCTGCGCGTGCCGCCCTTTTCCTGAATCGTCAGCACTTCGACGGGACGGCCGCTCGCGCGCACCACGTCCACCAAGTAGTGCTTGTTCATGCTCTCGCAACCGAGTGATACGAACAGCACCGCGCCCACGTTGGGATGCGTGGTGAGCCGCTCGAGCATTTTCTCGGCGTAGCCGTTCGGATAGCAGCCGGGGAAGCCGATCAGATGCACGGGCGGTTCGCGTTCGGCGGAAGGATCGTCGAACGCGTCGAGCGGTTCGCGAAACTGCGTGACGATCTCGCGCGCGACGTGATGCGCGCACTCGACCAGATACGCCACCGCAACCACATTGCGGATGCCCTTGCGGCCGTCGCGGCGCAGATAGCCTTGCAACGCGGGCTGCTGCGATTCGGCAGATGGAGATGCTACGGAAATGTCAGTCATGATCGTTCCAGCGCGGCGCGAGGCCACGTCATTGTGCCCACATCAGTGATGGACGAATTCGTGGCCCGCGTCGTGTGTGTACGTCGGCAGGTAATCGCTTTCGAGATTGTGCGTATGCAGATGCGCACCGCGCGCCACGGCTTCTGTCACGTGACCGATCACTGCGCCGTAGCGCAGCACCTTGTCGTCTTTCGCAAGTTCATGGCGCGCCACCTTGTGGCCGAGTTCGATGGTCTTGGTGAGCGTCACGCGCTCGCCTTCGATCTCGACTTGCGTGCCGCAGTCCAGACGCGCCGCCGCGATCAGGCAGTTGTCGGCGGGGCTGAGCAGGATCAGGCGTGAGTCCGTTTGCAATGGGCGGCTGGTCAAATGAGTTCTCCGAGGTGCGTGCGCATTAGTTTTGACCTTCGCCGCTGGCGAGGCGCGCCACCATCAGCGAGCCCAGGATGATCGCGCCGTAAATCGCCTGAATCCAGAAAGACGGCACTTGGGCAAGCGTCAGCAGGTTCTGCACGACGCCGAGCAGCAGCACGCCGGTGAGCGCGCCGAACATGGTGCCCTTGCCGCCGTCGAGTGAAATGCCGCCGATTACCGCTGCCGCGAACACCGTGAAGATCATGCCGTTGCCCTGGTTTGCGTTGATCGCGCCGACATAGCCGGTCACGATCAGACCGCCCACCGAGGCAAGTATGCTCCCGAGCACGAATACGCCCCACGTGATGCGTTCCACGCGAATCCCCGCCGCGCGCGCCGCTTCCGGGTTGCCGCCGATCGCGTACAACGCGCGCCCCAACCGGTGATAGCGCAGCATGAAGGCCGCAATCGCGAACGCCACCGCCGCGAGCCACACGGACAAAGGCAAGCCGAGCACGATAGTGGTGGCGAGCGCGAAGAACGACGGCGGCATATCGAACAGCGTGCCGCCCTTGGTCGCGCCGACCAGCATGCCGCGCAACACGATCAGCATGGCCAGCGTGACGATGAACGCATTGAGCCGCAAGCGCACTACGAGGAAGCCGTTGATCAAACCGATCACCGCGCCCACCACCACGATGGCGAGCAAGCCGGCCGCCGCCGGCCATTGCATGCCGAAGCCCGCCGACGCCGCCGGCATCACCAGCATCGCGCCCACTGCGGGCGCGATGCCGACCGTCGATTCAAGCGACAAGTCGAACTTGCCGGTCAGCACGATCAGCGACTCGGCGAGCACGACGAGCGCCAACGCCGCCGACGCTCCCAACACGCTGATGAGATTGGCCTTGGTCAGAAAGCTCGGGCTGACAAATGCGCCGATCACGATCAGCAAAGCGAGCGCGGGCAGCAAGGCCAACTCGCGCAGACGCGCGAGTTCAGAGCGCGCGCGTTTGCCGCGTGACGCCTGCGCGGCCAACGGCGGCTGAGCCGCAGCTTGCGCGGTGCCGAATGCAGGACTGGGCACACTATTCTTCATGGAGACTGACTCCTTCAACGGATGCGATCAGGTCGTGGTCCTGCCAACCCGCGGGAAATTCGGCCGCGACACGGCCACGGAACATGACCAGCACGCGGTCACAGGTGCGCAGATCGTCGAGTTCGCCGGACACGACCAGCACGGCCTTGCCCTCTTCGCGCACGCGATCCACGACGGAGAGCAACGCTTCTTTCGATTTCACGTCGACGCCCGCGGTGGGATCGATGAGCACGAGCACGTTGGGATTGGTGGCCAGCGCGCGCGCCATCACCACCTTTTGCTGATTGCCGCCGGACAGACCCGACACGACATGCTCCGGACCTTGCGCGACGATGCCGAGCGCGTCGATCATCTTCTGGCCGAAGGCGTTCTTCTTCGCGGGCGGCGCGATGCCGAACTTGCCGAGCACGCGCGCGATCGTCATCGATGCATTTTCCGCAACCGATTGCGTGAGCACCAAGCCTTCGTGATGCCGATCCTTCGGCACACAGCCGATGCCGTGCGCGAGCGCCGCGGGCACATCGCCAGGCGGCAAGGTTGCGCCGTCCACGCTGATCGTGCCGCGCTTGGCGGCACGCAGACCCGCAATCGCTTCAGCTACGCTCGTGCGGCCGCTGCTCGTCGCGCCGGTCAAGCCGACGACTTCGCCGCGCTTGACGGTGAACGACACGCCTTCGTAATCGGCGCCGGCCAATTCTTTAATTTCCAGCGTGACCGCCGTGTCTGCGGGCAACGCGGCGCGCGCCGCCGCATCGGCGACGGCGAGACCGCCGCGTTCGCCGGTCATCGCTTCGATCAACTGCTCGCGCGGCAACGCGGAAACCGGCGCGCTGACGATATGCCGCGCGTCGCGCAGCACCGTCACCGCCTGGCAGATTTCATAGACTTCCTGAAGATGATGCGAGATGAAGAGGAATGTCACGCCCTCGCGCTGCAACTCGCTGATGCGCCGGAACAGACGCTTGATCTCGTCGCCGTCGAGCTGCGCGGTCGGTTCGTCGAGAATGATGAAGCGCGCGCCGTACGACAGCGCGCGCGCAATCTCCACCAGTTGCCGCGCTTCCACTGACAGATCGCCGGCGCGGGCATCTTCGCGCACGTCGATCTTCCAGTGATCGAGCAACGCGCGCGCGTCGCACCGCATGGCTTGCCAATCGATCACGCCACCGCGCAACGGCTGCCGGTTGATGAACAGATTCTCCGCGACGCTCAGATCGCGGATGATGGTCGAATGCTGATAGACGCACGCCACGCGCTCGCGCCACGCGTCGCGATTCGCGATCGACGGCGCGGCCGCGCCGCTGAAACGCACCTCGCCGGTGTCGGGCTTGCGCAGGCCGGTGAGGATCGACACCAGCGTCGATTTACCCGCGCCGTTGCGCCCGACGAGCGCATGCGACTCGCCGGGCATCACGCGGATGCTCACGTCGTTCAGCGCGGCCGTCGAGCCGAAGCGTTTGGTGACCTCAAGCGCTTCGACCACGGGCACGGAGGGCGTGAGCTCGCTCATTTGACCGTGTTACCCCACAAGGCTTTGTCGTCGACGTTCGATTTCGTCACGAGCGGTGCGGGCAATTGGTCTTCCAGAATGCCGGGCGCCAACTGGATGATGTTGCTGCCGTGATCGGTCGGGCCCGGCTTGAAGGTCTGACCTGCCAACGCCGCCTTGATATAGAACAGGCCGTATTTCGCGTACGAGTCGGCGGGCTGCGACACGGTCGCGTCGATATCGCCGCGGCGGATCGCCTCGAATTCCTGAGGAATGCCGTCGTTGCTGACGATCACGACGTGTTTCGCATCGCCGGCGGGAAACAGCATCTGCTTGCGCCGCAAGGTTTGCAGCGTCGGCGACAGATAGACGCCGCCTGCCTGCATGTAAATGCCCTTCACGTCGGGATTGGCGGTCAGCAGGCTGTCGAGCGCGGTGGCCGCGACGTCGCCTTTCCAGGCTGCGGGAATTTCCAGCACCGACACGCCAGGATAGCCCTTCATGCAAGAGCGGAATGCTTCAGACCGGTCGCGCCCGTTGACCGATGCCAGGTCGCCCATGATCTGCACGACCTTGCCGGACTTCACGTGCTCGCCGATGTACTTGCACGCCTTCTCGCCGTACGCGTGATTGTCGGCGCGCACCACCATCGCGACCTTGCCTTGCGTGGGCGCGACGTCCACGGCGACGACCGGCACATTCCGCGCCGCGGCGGCGTCGAGCGCACGGCTGATCGCGGCCGAATCCAGCGGGCCGACCACGATGCCCTTCGCACCGAGGTTCAGCAGGTTGTTCATGTCCGTGATCTGCTGGACGGGATCGCCATTCGAATTGACCGGTGCGAGGATGTCGAGGCCGCTCTCCTTCGCATATTTGGGCAAATAGTTGTTGTACGACTGCCAGAACGGCGACGTCAGCAGCGGCAGACCGAGGCCGATCTTGCCGGTGTCGGCGGCTTGCGCGGCGCCCGTCACACCGAGTCCGGCGAGGCACGCAGCGGCTGCAACCGCGGACAACGAACTGCGGAACAAACGGCGGGCCGTGAGCGGCCCTTTCGTGAACGACATGGTTGTCTCCTGTGTCGATGGGGATCAGCGCTTTAGCACTGACTCCCATCCCATACACGATGGTTGTTGTGGGAACTGCGTGAACCCGGCTGCGGGGCCCGGCACTTCGTCCAGCGCTTTCTAATCGATTCGTGTGAGTATTGGCGTGCGCTCATTCACCAATGAACGTATTATTCATATACGGACTTTTTTAAGTCAAGGCATGTACACTGCATTAACCGTCCGTGTTTTCCCTGGACGAACGCCACCTCTACGAGATTCGTCACGCACTTACACTCACGCGCCACATAATGAGAACAGCCCAAGGAACCTCGCTCACGATGGACGCAGACGACAAAGACGACGCCGACCGCTACCGCGCCCCGGCGCTCGACAAAGGCCTCGACATCCTCGAACTGCTCGCCGAGCAGAAGGAAGGACTGACGCGCGCCGAAATCACCAAGCTGCTCGGACGCAATGCGAGCGAGATGTATCGCATGCTCGAACGGCTGGTCGCGCGTCAGTACGTGGTGCGCTCGGCGGCGGGCGACCGGTATTCGCTCAGCCTCAAGCTGTACGCGCTCGCCCACCGTCATCCGCCGATGAACCGTCTGATCTCCGAAGCGCTGCCGCTCATGCAGCGCTTTGCCGACGCTGCCGAACAGTCGTGTCACCTCGTGGTGTACGACCGCGGCAATCTGCTGGTGATCGCGCAGGTGGATGGTCCCGGTACGTGGGGCATCTCGGTGCGGCTCGGTTCGCGCGTCGGCCTGATCGATACGGGTTCGGGCCGCGTGATGCTGGCGTTTCAAAGCATCGAGCAGCGCGAACAGATGCTGGCCGAACACACCAAGGTGAAGGGCGAGGTCACCATCGATCGCGCCGCGCTCGAGCAGGCCTGCGAGCGGATTCGCACGGCGGGTTTTTCGCAGAAGGACAGCCAGCAGACGTTCGGCGTGACCGACGTCACGTTTCCGATCCAGGGTCCGTCCGGTCAGGCGATCGCGGTCCTCACGTGTCCGTATTTGCGGCGTATCGACGAATACGTCGCGCCGACGCTTGAAGCCGCCACCGCGCTCTTGCGCGAGACCGTCCAGGCGCTGTCGATGTTTCACGAGAACGCCGCCTAGCGCGTCATGCAGGCAAGCGAACCCGCGCGGCGGCTCGTCGAAATTCGATGGCTCGCGCACATGGTTTAGAATGGCGACCCTCTCAAAAATCACGCCGCATGGGTTCGCTCATGCGCGCTCATCGATAAGCAATGGCGAAACTTCTGACCGATTCCGAATTCCAGCGTTTTTCCGAGCTCCAGCAGAAGCAGTCGAGCTTCACGATCACGCCTGAAGAAGCCGACGAACTGCGCGACATCGTCGCTCATGCGCAAAAGCGCCGCGACGACCGCGCGGCGGCGATGCAAAGCATCGAGACGTTCATTCAGCAATTCGACATCAGCCCGGACGAGCTGTTTTCGCCGGAGCAGATCGGCGAAGCCGCGCGCACGTACGGCCTGATTCCGGCCGCGAAGAAAGAGCGGGTGCTGCCGCCGCAATTCACGTTCAACGGCAAGCCGTATCAGTGGACGACGCGCGCGCTGCCGGACGATATTCGCGTGCCGTTGTTCGATGCCTTCAAGGCGGGTGAATCGGTGAAGTCGTTTATTGCGACGCCGAAGGATGCGAGCCGTTGCGCGGCGACGATTGCGCGGTTGGAGCGTGAGACGGGGGCGGTTTATGGGGATGCGTGGTTGGAGGAGTTGGCGGTGACGCGTGATCAGGTCGACGCCGCTGCGGAGAAACTCGCGGCGTAAGTCTGAGAACCCTGTTATCGCGGGTGGCACTCCATACGCGTACGACAAGAAAGGCGGCTGCGTGCCGCCTTTTTCTTTTGAGCGCGGGTGTGGTGGGTGGGCGTTGTCGCCGCGATTCGATCCCGCTAGAAGATCGTTGATACGGTAACCCACGTCTGTTGGCGAGCCGTTTGCGCCAAGGGATGCCCCGCGCGCATCGCGTAACTCAATTGCGCGGCCACACGCTTGCCGCTATAGCTTGCGCCGATGCCATACCCTTGCAACCGCACGAAGGCGCCCGGTATCGGACTGCGAAATGGTCGTCTTGTTGCCCTGCGTTTTGATGGCGCCGGCACCCGCCGCCACAACACCGCGTCGACGGCCCAAGCGGTATTCGCGCAACCCAACGCCGCCATCAACATTGCCGGCATGAGCGCCAGCCGGTAGTCTAGTTTCCCCGTGCCCTGGTGAGTCTCGCGGGTACGTTTCTTGTGATTCATTTGTTTACCTGTTACGAGAGCTAAATAAAATCCCACCCGAGCAACAGTTCGCTGGATACACCTATGCGGATACTCGGAGCCAGAAAGTAACCCGGCCGTAAGAGTCTATGTAAGCTCCCGTTTACAAGGCTTGAGAAACGTCTGAAGGTTGGATAGTTTTGTCGTTTTGCGGAGTGCGTGTGGCACCCACTACGGCCGACTCAAAAGGCCGCCGCAACATCGACACGCGCTGACGCGATCTCCCGAAATTTCCTCCGCGACCGTTCTTATCGCCGCCGTCGCTCGGTCAGTTAGCCGCTGGCTCATCGAGCGCCATTCTGAAGCCGACCACACCCGGATCCTCCGTCCGCGTAGTCGTGAAACCGCAGGCTTTGGCGAGTCCGATCATCGGGGTATTTTCACGCAGCGCCTCGCCGACCAGCCAGTGGATGCCGCGCACCCGCGCATATTTGATGATCCGGTCCATCAGCAATTGGCCGAGGCGCCGGCCTTTCTGATCCGAGCGCACCGCCACCGCGAACTCAGCGGTTTCGTTGTCGGGATCGGCGACCGCGCGCACCACGCCCAGCGTCCGGGTGAAGCCTTCTTCGCTTTGCACGGTGGCGATCAGCGCCATTTCGCGGTCGTAGTCGATCTGCGTCATGCGCGCGAGCTGCGAGTGGTCGAAGCTGCCCACCGCGCCGAAAAACCGCAGACGCAAATCTTCCGGGGTCATCGCTTCGACGAAGTCATGGTGCGCGGCCTCGTCTTCCGGACGGATCGGCCGCACCGTCACCCGCGCACCCTGCCAGTCCAGCGTCTCTTCGAAGCGGCGCGGGTACGGCACGATCGCAAGGCGGCTGCGCGTCGGCGCGACGGTTAGCGTGGGATCGACGACTATCACGTGATCGCGGTACACCCTAAGCGTCAGCGCAAGACCGACGAGTTCCTTGACGTCGCATACGGCTTGCGAGAGCGCCGTCAGTGCGGCCAGCGCCGGCTCCGGCGCAACCAACCGCGCGTACGGCGAACGCGTGACGATGTCGCGCGCGAGCATCGGATTGAGCGGCGGCAGGCCGTAGACTCGCAGCGGTTCGGACACACCGTCAGCCGATGGCGCCGTGAAGCTGAAGACAGGGCCGAAGTTGTCGTCATCGTGGAGTTCGACAGCGATATCGACGACGGGCCTGGTAGACGAGTCGGCGCTTCCTTCCGGGCAGTCCGGCGACTTCGGTGCAGCCGACGACGCTGCCGTTGTGGCTTTCACCGCGCGCTGCGCGCTCGCTTGCCGTTGACTTCGCCCTTGCGCCGAACCAGCGGTAGCGCTCGGCGCCTCCTCCTGGCCCTGCCCCTGTCCTTGCGCGAAACCAGCCGTAGCGCCCAACGCTGGTTCCTGCCGCTGTCCTTGCGCGGAATCTGTCGCGGCACCCTGCGCCGATCCCCGTGCGACGTCTTGCGCAGCGTCCCCCGCCCCGCCCTCGCTCGCACTTCCGCCTCCCGCTTCCACCCGCAACCCGAAACGCCCCAGAAACCGCGCCGCCGCCTCGCCGGTTAGTTGGTGCTCACCTGCGCCGAGCACCGCGCGCGCCTGAGCTTGCGCCGCGTCGATGCATTCTGGAATTTGCGCCGGCAAGCCTTCCGGCGTCTGCATCAGCAGTTCACGCCCCATCCGGTAATCGACCAGCCGCGCGAAGGCGCGCGCGAGGCGCTGCGGCGTCGTATGAACCGGGATGCCCTGTGCGTGCAGCGCGTCGCGCGTGGCGGCATCCACGCCGCCGAAGAAGCACGCGAGCAAGCCGCGATAAGCGAAACGCTGATTCGCGATCAAGGCCTGCGCCACTTCGCCGACTGGCGCGCCATGCGTCGACGCGTGAACCACGAAGGCCGTGCCGGTGCTGCGATGATCCGCGAGCAGTTTGAGCGCCGCGCCGAAATGCTCTGGACGCGCATCGTCGCCAAGTTGCAGCGGATTGCCGCCGACCGCGTACGGCAAAGTCTGCTTCAAGGCATCCGATGCTTCATCGGGCCACGGCGCGAGCGTGTCGCCGGCCGCGGCAAAGGCGTCGCAGGCGAGCGTGGCCAAGCCGCTGTCGCTCGTAATCAGCGTGGCCGTCGCGCCCGCCGCCACGCGGCCCACGCCGAGCGTCTCGATCTCGTCGAGCAGATCGTCGAGCGCATCGACCCGCACCATGCCGGCGCGGCGGAACGCTGCGGTATAGAGGCCGTCCGCAGGATCGGCGCGGCCGGAGCGTAGCGCCAGCACCGGTTTGTTGCGCGCCGCCGCGCGGGCCGCCGACATGAACTTGCGCGCCGCTCGCACGGTATCCAGTTCGAGCAGGATGGCGCGCGTGCCGGGGTCGCTAGCCAGATAATCGAGCACGTCGCCCGCGTCCACGTCCGCTTCGCCGCCGAGCGCCACGGCGTGCGAGAAACCGAGGCCGCGCGCATGCGCCCAGCCGAGCACGGCATTGGTCAGCGCGTTCGACTGCGACACCCACGCGACGCCGCCCGCCTTCACCGTGCACGACGGCGCGCCCAGATGCGCGCGCAATGCCGGCGACACCACGCCGAGACTGCCAGGCCCGACGATCCGCAGCAGATTCGGGCGCGCGGCCGAGAGCGCGTGCCGCAGCGCGAGCCGGTCTTCATCGCAGCGCACCTCGCCGACGATAATCGCCGCGCGCGTGCCCAATCCGCCGAGCTTGTGGATGATCCCCGGCCACGTCGCCGGCGGCGTGCAGATCAGCGCGACCGTGGGCGCTTCCGGCAGGTCGCCGGGGTCGCCGATCACGGCATGGTCGCCGAGCGTTTCGTATTTCGGATTGACCGGCCACAGCGGGCCTTCGAAGCCCCCTTCCAGCACGCGCGCCCACACCATCGCGCCAGTGCTGCCGGGCCGCTCGGAAGCGCCGATCACGGCGACGGATTTGGGTCGAAACAAGGCGTCGAGATTGCGAACGGTCACGGGCGCTCCGAAGACGGGGGAAGGCGAGCCGGCTCGGCGGCCGGGCGCGCGTCTCGTCAGCATAGGCGAAGTTGAGCGCTCGCGCGGCGCTTCTCCTCGAACGCCGGGCAGGCATCCCGGTCGCGGTCGACGGCTCAGGGCCCGCCACGGGTATTTCTTATCGAGATCAAGCAAAACGACGGGCGCCAATGCGACAATCTTCCGGCCGCCACGATGGCCGTTTCCGGTTGAAAAATCGCCGGCCGATGGCGGTTCGGATCGCGCGTGCAGGAGACAAACGCGCGGCTGGCGACGCACCACAACCAGAGTCCGCAGTCCGACCATCTTCCGGCCGAATCGCGCACGATTAAAAGTAACAGAAGGTGATTTATGCGGCGCTTGCCATCGCTGATCGCGTTGCGCTTCTTCGAAGAAACTGCTCGTCACATGAGCTTTAATCGCGCGGCCATTGCGCTGTGCGTGACCCAAGGCGCGGTGAGCCGGCAAATCAAGCTGCTCGAAGAATCGCTCGGCGCGAAACTGTTCGAGCGCGACCACAAAGGCATCCGTCTGACGCAGGCGGGCCTGCAATTGCTGCCATGCCTGTCCGAAGCCTTCGACACGATCGAGCGTGGCTATCGCCAAATCACGGCCGCCAAGGGGCGGCGGCGTCTCGTGCTCGCTCTGCCGCCCACTTTCGCCACGCAATGGTTTTCGCCGCGGCTGGGTTCGCTCGCGGTGGAATTGCCCGACGTCGAACTATCCGTTCGCACCGAGGCGCACGGCGACTTTCACTGCCAGATTCGCTTCGGCCGCCAGGCGCTGCCGGATGCGCACTCCGAATTGCTGATGATGGAGCGCCACGTACTCGTGGGCGCGCCCCGCCTGCTCGGTCAACCGCTCGACGCGCTACTCCAACGCATGCCGGCGCTGCACGTGCTGCACAACGACGCCCGGCTGGAATTGTGGCCTAACTGGCTGGCCAAGGCGGGCATGCCCGCGCGTTACGCGGACAACGGCATCGAGTTCTCGACGCTGGAGCAGGCGATTCGCGCGGCAAGTAAAGGCGCGGGGCTGGCGGTCGTCGACCGGAATATGATCGTCCAGGAACTGGCGGACGGCAGTCTCGCGCAGTTTTCCGATGTCGAAGTGAGCGGGCCGTTCGGGTACTGGCTCGATATTCCCCAGCGGCATGTGGGGCTCGAACATGTGCAGGCTCTGGCGGGGTGGATGCGGGAAGAAGTGTTGAAGCTGGGGTGAGCGTTGATGATTTTGTCGGCAGCCGTACGGGCGTCAATACAAAAGGCCTCGTTTTCGACGAGGCCTTCTGATTTGCGTTGCCTTGCTTTGCGCTCGGGACCAGCGCAGCGGATTTACATCGCCTTCTTGAACGGCGCGCCCGAGTGCTCGCGCAATTCGTTGAACACGATCTTCGGCCACGCCTTCTGCGCGACTTCGATTTCCGACACGTGCGAGGCCAGATACGTCGGCGCGTCGGACGCGTCGAGCGCGATCCGTGCCGCGTACGAATCGGTGAAGCGACGCAGCTCGGCTGCATCGTCGCAGGTTACCCAGCGCGACATGCGATAACGCGCCGGCGCCATGCGCACGTCGACCTTGTATTCCGTCGACAAACGGTGCGACACCACTTCGAACTGCAGTTGCCCGACCGCGCCGAGAATCATCAGGCCGCCCACTTCCGGACGGAACACCTGAATCGCGCCTTCTTCGCCGAGTTGCTTGAGCGCCTCGCCGAGCTGCTTGGCGCGCATCGGATCGACCACTTCCACGGTCTGGAAAATTTCCGGCGCGAAGAACGGCAGGCCGACGAATTGCAACTGCTCGCCTTCGGTCAGCGTATCGCCGAGACTCAGCGTGCCATGATTCGGAATACCGATGATGTCGCCTGGATACGCTTCGCTCACCGTCTCACGACGCTGCGACAGGAACGTCACCACGTTGTTGGCGCGGAAGGTCTTGTTCGAACGCGTCACCTTGACGGCCATGCCACGCTCGAAACGTCCCGAACACACGCGGATGAACGCCACGCGGTCGCGGTGCGCCAGGTCCATGTTCGCCTGCACCTTGAACACGACGCCGGTGAATTTCGGCTCGTCCGGCATAACCGGACGCTGCACCGTCATACGCATGGACGGCGGCGGCGCCAGATCGACCAGCGCGTCGAGAATTTCCTTCACGCCGAAGTTGTTGATCGCCGAGCCGAACAGCACCGGCGACTGCTGGCCGGCCAGGAACTGCTCACGATCGAAATCGGGCGTCGCGCCGGTGATCAGATCGATCTCTTCTTTCGCCTTGACCCAGCTATGGCCGAAGCGGCGTTCGCCTTCCTCGTCGCTCAGCGCCTGCAGCGTTTCGACTTCGCCGCCCGCTTTGTCCTGCCCGGCGCGGAACAGGCGCACCTGGTCGCGCTGGATGTCGTAGACGCCCTGAAACTCCTTGCCCATGCCGATCGGCCACGTGAACGGCACGGCGGCCACGCCCAGATGCTGTTCGATTTCGTCGAGAAGTTCGAGCGGCTCGCGCACTTCGCGGTCGAGCTTGTTGATGAAGGTGACGATCGGTGTCTTGCGGCTGCGGCAGACTTCGAGCAGCTTGAGCGTTTGCGCTTCGACGCCGTTCGCGCCGTCGATCACCATGACGGCGGCGTCGACCGCGGTCAGCACGCGGTACGTGTCTTCAGAGAAGTCCTCGTGGCCCGGCGTGTCGAGCAGATTGATGACGGCGTCGCCGTACTCGAACTGCATCACCGAGCTCGCCACCGAAATGCCCCGCTGCTTTTCGATCTCCATCCAGTCGGACGTCGCGTAGCGGTTGCTCTTGCGGCCCTTCACGGTGCCGGCGATCTGGATCGCGCCCGAGAACAGCAGCAGCTTTTCGGTGAGCGTGGTCTTACCCGCGTCCGGGTGGGAAATGACCGCGAACGTGCGGCGGCGTTTGAGTTCGGAGACTGACATCGGGTCTGGCGACAAATAGGGTTCGGGCACTGCCGGCCACGGCGGGCGGCGGTTTGCGTTTCCGCTCCACCTGGCAAAGCACGCCGGGCGGGGAAACGGACGGGTAGACGCGGCTCGCGCGGCGGATCCGGGCCACGCGGCGGCAGACGCCGCGCGTTAGCGGTAAATAGTGCGGGGATGCCGGGTTGGAACAGCGCCGGGACGAATGATACACGTCTGCGCGGGGACAGATGGAATCTCGCAGTGAAAACGGCTTAGGCGCGCGGCCTGGCTATTGATAACTCATCGTAAAGATAGCTGTCGCCCGAACCGTTCCGGCAACCACGGGCGCAACACCCAGCCGGTAGTACTGCGAGAAAAACTGAAACGACATATTGCCTGTCGTGCTCGACGTAAGCGGAAGTGCCACATCCAGTGTAATCGGCGACTGCGACGCATCCAGCAATTGAATACCGATGCCCGCTGCCGAACCCGCGTTCGCCAGGACTGAGGCGACGCCAGAATTGCCCGACGTCGAACTGAAGGTCACCGAGACCTTCACGCCGGACTGGCAGTTGAGGCCCAGAGAAAACGGTGTCTTTGCGGCGACTGAGCCGGCAGTCGGAAACATCGCCGGGTTGATCGTCGCGAGAGGAATTGTCTGGTTCGCGCTCGCGGCAGTCACCGAGCAGGTGACACCTCGCACGGGTGTGTTTGCGACGGTCATAGTGTTAGCGCCGTTGTTGAGCGTATATCCGGTGTTCAGGACGCCGGTGTTGTAGCTTGCGCCCGTGATTGATCCGCCAGTGACAGGACCCGTTTTGACGAGTTCAAACGTTCCTGAAACATTAAAGCTGCCGTCGCTGCCGGTAGTTCCGAGTTGGAAATCGGTAGAGCATGCGCCCGTTCCGACCATCGGTTTGCCGTTAGCATCGCGCATCCTCATGCCAACCCCCGCGACGTTCGTTGGATAAACACCCGTCATGCCGGACACCGCTGTCCCGCTCCCTGGGCAAGCAACTATCGGTTTGTTGAAAAGCGTACTCAGGGAACACTTTCCAATGATGGTGAATCTCTGAACCGTACCGGGAATCGCATCGCCAACGGCAGTTGAATCCGAGACGATAGATTAAGAAAAATCCCAGATTTCAGTGGGTAGTCCGTCGAGTTGAATGAAAAGCAGGTTTTTCCGTTGGCTCGCCTTGACTTTCAGGCGGTCCAAAACAAAAAGAACCCGCCGCATCGTTGCCGATGCGGCGGGTTCTTTACAGCGTTAGCGCGCGTTAAGCGCCGCTAGCTTCGTTCAACGTCAGATGCTTCGTTTCCGGCGCCCACGCAATCGACACCACCATGCCGATCAACAGCACCGCCGCGAGGGCCATCATCGTGATATGGAAGCCCAGATGCACGATGCCGAGCGGCAGCAGAAACGTTCCGATCGCCGAGCCGAGACGACTGCACGCAATCGCCAACCCGACGCCGCACGCGCGCACCTCGGTGGGAAAACACTCGGGCGGAAACACGCCGACGAGATTCGAGAACGCCGACATGGTGAGCGTGAAAATCCCAAACGCGACGATCATGCCGAGCGTCGCCGACTCCGGCAGCAAACTCAACGCGATCAGCGAAACGCACGTCACCGCAAACGAGCCGATCAGGAACACGCGCCGCGGAAGTTTGATCGTCAGCCAGATGCCGATCAACGCGCCGAGCACGAGAAACCCGTTCAACAGAAAATCCGCGCTCGAATCGTTGTTCAAATGAATCGCCTTCAGAATGGTCGGCAAAAACGTATAAACGGCGAAGTAAGGAATGACGAGACACACGAAGAAAGCACAATTGAAAATCGTGCGGCGGATCAGATCCGCCTTGAACAGACGCATGAAACCGCCCGCCGATTGCGCGTGCTCATCGTGACCGCCATCCAGAATGACGTTCGCGCCGAAGTGCTTCAGCACGATCGACTTCGCTTCCGCCGTGCGGCCTTTGCCATGCAGCCAGCGCGGCGACTCCGGCGTGCCCATGCGCAACACGAGAACGATCAACGCCGGCACACCCGCCGATGCCAGCAACCAGCGCCATGCATCCGGCGAGGCATCGGCGTAGTGCATGCCGAGCACATTCGCCACCACGTAGCCGATCGTCCACACCACGCTGAACGAGCCAAGCAAGGTCCCGCGATGTTTGCGTGGCGAGAATTCCGCGAGAATCGCATGGCCCACCGCAAAATCGCCTCCCATGCCGAAGCCGATCAACACACGCAGCAAACACAGTTCGAGCGGCGAGCGCACATAGAACTGCGCGAATGCGGCCGCTGTGATGATCAGAAAGCTCAGCAAGAAAATCTTCTGGCGTCCCATGCGGTCCGACAGCCAGCCGAACACCAGACTACCGATAAAAATGCCCATCAACGCGGAACTGCCGATCATGCCCATCCAGAACGCGTCGAGCGGCATCTGGCGATTCAGCGATGCGAGCGCATAGCCGATCGTGCCGAGCGCGAAACCTTCAGTGAAGTGCGCGCCGAACGTCAGCCCGGCGATCTTGACGTGAAAGGCGTTCAGCGGAACGTCGTCGAGAGGAATGGGGCCGTGCGCGGATGCCGCTGCCGCCGGCAAAGTGGGGGCGAGGCCGAGAGTGGCCGCCTGCATATCCTGATTGCTCACGCTGTCTCCTTCGTTAGTATGGATCACCGGGCGTGGCCGGCGTGTCGCCGCGCGCCCGATTGCGTCGTCCGCCGGTGAGTCATGCGTGTGCATGACGTACGGCGGACGCGCGGTGTGAAGATCAGCGTCCGAGGCCGCCCATCATCATGTACTTCAGTTCGGTGTATTCATCGAGCCCGTACTTCGAGCCTTCGCGACCGAGACCCGATTGCTTGACGCCGCCGAACGGCGCGACTTCGGTGGACAGAATCCCTTCGTTGATGCCGACCATGCCGCTTTCCAGCGCTTCGCCGACGCGCCATGCGCGAGCCAGGTCGCGTGTGTAGAAATATGCGGACAAGCCGAATGGTGTGTCGTTAGCCGCGGCGATGGCTTCCGCTTCGGTCTTGAAACGGAAACACGCGGCTACCGGTCCGAAGGTTTCTTCCTCGGCGATCAGCATTGAATTGTTGGCGTCGACCAGAACGGTCGGCTCGTAGAAGGTGCCGCCGAGCATGTGCGGCTTGCCGCCGGTCAAGATCTTCGCGCCCTTCTCCAATGCATCGGCCACGTGCGTTTCGACCTTCCTCAGCGCGGCCTGATTGATCAACGGACCTTGTTCGACTTCGCCTTGCAGCGCGTTGCCGACGCGCATCTTGCGCACCGCTTGCGTCAACGCGGACGTGAACGCGTCGTAGATGCCGTCCTGTACGTAGAAGCGGTTGACGCACACACACGTCTGCCCGGTATTGCGGAATTTCGAAGCCATTGCGCCTTGCACGGCGGCGTCGAGATCCGCGTCGTCGAATACGATGAAGGGCGCGTTGCCGCCGAGTTCGAGCGACAACTTCTTCAGCGTGTCCGCCGACTGCTTTGCCAGCAGTTTGCCGACGCGCGTCGAGCCGGTGAACGACAGCTTGCGCACCACGTCGGATTCCGTGAGCGCGCCGCCGATCGCCACGGCATCGCCGGACACGATGTTGAATACGCCGGGCGGAATGCCTGCCTCGCCGGCCAGTACCGCCAAAGCAAACGCGGACAACGGCGTTTCTTCCGATGGCTTGAGCACCATCGTGCAGCCGGCCGCGAGCGCGGGGCCGGCCTTGCGCGTGATCATGGCGAGCGGGAAATTCCACGGCGTGATTGCCGCAACCACGCCGACCGGTTCGCGCGTCACAATGATCTTCGCATTCGGATTGGGACTCGGGATCACGTCGCCGTACGCGCGCTTCGCTTCTTCCGCGAACCATTCGAAGAAACTGGCCGCATAGCCGACTTCGCCGCGCGCTTCTGCAAGTGGCTTGCCTTGCTCGAGCGTCAGCAGTTCGGCAAGCGCGTCGCGATTCTCGAGCATCAACTCGCCCCAACGTTTGACGCGGGCGCTACGTTCCTTTGCAGTCAGCGAACGCCATGCGGGAAACGCACGCTCGGCAGCCGCGATGGCCTGCGCGGTTTCCGCCGCGCCGCCTTTGGCCACTTGGGCGACCACCTCGCCGGTCGCGGGATTCAACACGGCATATGTGTCGGCGCCTTCGTACCACTCGCCGCCAATGTAATGCCCCGTGCGAAGAAATTCGTTCATGCGGCCTTCTCCAGGGTTTCGACGAACACGCCTTGTGCAAAGCGCGCTTCGCGCGCAATGCGTTTGCCTGCGGTGTAGTCGTTGATCAGATCGCACGGCGTGTAGTTGCGTTCAAGCTCGAACAGTTCGTCCGCCGAAAGCGTCGTGCCGAGCGCGGCGAGCGCGCTGTCGAACTGCGCCGGCGTATCCGCACCGACCAGCATGCTTGCGACGCCGCCCTGGTTCAGCACCCACGCCTGCGCGATCTGTGCGGCGGAAACGCCACGCCGCGAGGCCACGCGCGCCACCGACGCTGCAATCTCGCGCGAAGCCGCATCGCCGTACATTTGCGCGGTGAAGAAGTCGGTCTGATTGCGCGTCGAATTCGGATCGCACGTGAGCAGCCCGCGCGCCAGCGGACTGAAGACGGACACGCCGACGCCCTGATCCTGGCAATACGGAATCATCTCGCGCTCTTCCTCGCGGTACGCCAGGTTCAACTGCAATTGCATATTGATCGGCTTGTGCCAGCCGTTGCGCTCGCAGACCTGCATGATCTTGGCGAACTGCCATGTGTACATGGTCGAGACGCCGATATAGCGAGCCTTGCCGGCGCGCACGATATCGTTGAGCGCGCCCATGGTTTCTTCGACCGGCGTATTCACGTCGAAAAAATGCAGCATGTAGATGTCGACGTAATCCATGCCGAGGCGCTTGAGCGAACCGTCGATGCCGTCCATGATGTGCTTGCGCGAATGGCCGCCGGCGTTCTGATACGCGCCCATGTCATAACCGACCTTGGTGGCCACGACCATTTCCTCGCGTCGCGCGAGACGCTTCAGAATTCGGCCGACCACTTCTTCGCCCACGCCGGTCGAATAGAAATCGGCGAGGTCGATGAAATTGACGCCTGCTTCGAGCGCATGACGAACAATCGGCTCGCTTTGCGCTTCGTCGAAAATCCACGGCTTCCATTGCGGCGTGCCCATGTTCATCGTGCCGAGGCACAGACGCGAAACCTTCAGACCGGATTGGCCGAGGCGAATGTATTCCATAGTGCGTGTCTCCTTCCTGATCGCATCCGGCAGCGCGGACGGTTAGTTGCGCATGAGCACTCACTGGCCGCGCTGCGTGCCATTAACGTTGCTTCGGTGTGTAGAACGGGTTCGATACGTCGCGCGCGGCGGCGAAGACTTCATCGCGATGCGGCAGGCCCTTCATCGCCGCGAGGATCGCGTTCTTGCATGCGCGGTAGTTGTTCTCGAAGACGGCGTCGAGATTGTCGGTTGACGGGTTGACCCAGTTCGCCGACACCACCACCCAGTCGTTTTCCGCTTCGGGCGGCAGCGTGCCGTTCTCCAGCGACTCGGCCACCGCCTTCGCGATGCCGGCTTGCGAGGCGCCCCACGTCGCGTTGCCGTGGAAGTCGCTGCCGATCTGCGCCTTGTTCACATACAGCGTGAGCGGCTTGGTCGGCACGCCCGGACGCGCAATCACGACGAACGGCGCGTGGCCCGCCGAAGGCGTCGCCAATGCGGTAGCAAAGGCCTGCCCGGCGGGACCGTTGCGCGGGCCGACCAGCACGTTGATGTGCGCGAGATTGACGCCGGGGCCTTCGAATCCTTCGCCGATAAAGAGTTGTTTGTCCGTCGATGCGCTCATGGTCTTTCCGTCGAGGTTGAGTGGATGACCGATTGTGACGTTCGGCATCCGCGACCATGTATCGATGAGTTTTGATGCGGGGTATGAGAGGAACTCAACTCCGGGTTAGTCCCGAGCGCAGTGGCCTGCGCGTATCGGGAAGCGCAAAGGTGAGGGTTTTCGGGACCACAGCATGTGCGTCCTCGAATCGCAGCAAACGGTGAGCGTGCCGACCGTTAGTCGCGCACCTGCGCAGCGGAAGTCTGCACAGCGTCGAATGCGTTAGACGCAACTGAGAGAGACTTAAGGGTCGGCTGCAGCGATTCTTCGCAGAGCCTGAGAACGCCCGCCAGCAAAGGCCGGCGTGGGTTTCGGAGAAAGTGGGTCAGTCACGGCGGCCTGCGGCGGCAAGCTTGCCGCAAGGTGCGTGATTCGATAAAACCAGGCTCACCGAAGCAACCAGGCTTTGAGTTGGCCACGTGGCCGAGCTCACGACTCACGCGACAGGTTCACGCGAAAGGTGAGCGTTTTCGGGACCTGCTCAGCGGTGCGAGAAAAATCGCCCGCGACATCACTTTAGACAATCCGGTGCATGACTCACGCGCACGTCATGCGCCGAAGCACTTCAACCTTCGATCAGAAAGCGCTCGCGATTCTTGCCTACGAGCCAGGCGGGCGAACGGCCGCGGCCGCTCCAGGTCTCGCCGGTTTTCGGGTTGCGATACTTGGCGACCGAAGGCGTTTTGCGGGCTGCGGTGCCCTTGTTCGTGAAACCCAGTTCTTCAGCAGTCAGGTCGTACTCGGCCACCTTCTGCTTGATCTCGGCGATCGCCTGGGCAACTTCCTTCTCGCGCGCCGCCGCGACTTCCTTGTGGAGTTTTTCGAGCTGGGCAGTCAACTGCTTGTACGAGGCCATGACGGGTACTCCGATCATTTTGACGAGAACTGAAGTGCGGACACTATCAGACGAATAAATTGCCGGATAGAGAAGCCCGACACCGCGAGCGGATAACACGCTTAAAAGACGCTGGCCAGGACACGGCCGGTTCGCTCAATCGTCAATTGCATCGTACACGCGGCGTTCGAAGTCCACTGTCATTGAAAACGGTTCGACGGAGCGCCTTTGAATCAGCATCAGACCGATCAGGTCTTCCACCGGATCGGCGAACCAGCTGGTGCCATACGCACCCGGCCAGCCGAACGAGCCCATCGAGCGATAGCCGAGCGGCAACTGCTGCGCCGGATCGTCGACGATGGACACGCCGAGGCCGAACCCCTGGCCTGCCCACAGCGCATGACCGAAGGCCGACACGCGGCGTTGGTCGCGCGTCAGAAAATTCGAGCGCATCAGATCGACCGAGCGGTGCGACAGCAAACGCGTCGTGCCGACCCGTCCGCGGCCAAGCAGCAGTTGCGCGAATTGCAGATAGTCCTGCGCCGTCGAAACCAGCCCGCCGCCGCCGCTCTGAAAGCGATCCGGGTTCGCCCACCGACTCGACGACGGATGGTCCTCGACGATACGCCGCCGCGTGCCCTGTTCGACGCCATAAGCCGTGGCCAGCCGGGCTAGTTGCGCGTCAGGCACCCAGAAAGCGGTATCGCGCATGCCGAGCGGCTCGAAAATTCGCGTCCGGAAAAACTCGCCGAGCGACATTCCGCTCACGCGTTCGATCAGCACGCCGAGGACATCGGTCGCGATGCCGTAGTGCCAGCGCGAGCCGGGCTGGAACATCAGCGGCAAACCCGCAATGCGGGCAAGCCAGGCGTTGCCGTCCATGCGCGCTTCGAAACCGTTGAAGGCGTCGGCGTAAGCTTCCGCCAGTGGTCCGGTTGCAGTGAAGTGATAGGCGAAGCCGGCGCGGTGCGTCAGCAGATCCAGCACGGTGAGCGACGCTCTGGCAGGGTCGGTTTCGTCGAGCGGGCCGGCGGGGTCGCGCAGCACACGCGGCGCGGACAGCTCGGGCAACCAGAGTGAGATCGGCGTGTCGAGGGCGAGCCGATCTTCTTCGATCAGCATCAGGATCGCCGCGCTGGTCACCGGCTTGGTCATGGAGGCAATGCGGAACAGCGTGTCGCGCTCCATCGGCAACTGCGCCGCTTCGTCACGCCAGCCGAGCGGCTCGAAATAACCGATCTCGCCGCGCCGCCAGACCATCGACACCACGCCCGCCACTTCGCCGCGTTCCACATAGCCTTGCATGGCGTTGGTCAGCGCCGTCAGCCGAGACGCGGAAAGTCCTGCTGGTTGCATGTTTGTCCTGAATCAGTGGATGGAGGTGGCGACCTGCGCGCCCTTGCCTGACGCGCGCCTTCCGTCCGCGGTCGGCGCACATCCGCCGCCTGGACGCCGTTAGCGCGTACGCATCAAAAGACGCGGCTTGCCCCGTGTCGAGACAACGCGCTACGCCGCGTAGGGTGCGTGGCCGTTACGTTCCCTTATTTTTGCAGAAAACGTTAGCCGATCGAAGGGTACGTCACAGCCGTCCACTGCGCAGGCGTTCAGGCTTTCTGCCGTCGCTCCAGCGCCGAGAGCGCGGCGTTGAGCCGTTTGACGCGGGTCGCCTGCGACGGCACCAGTGCCGCGCCGGAAACGGAATCGATACGGTTTCGCCAATAAGACAGCGGGATGCGGTCTTCAGCGGAGATATGCGAGATTACGTGTTCAAGATGTTCAATATCTTTTTCGAGTTGGTGATGATTCATTGCTTTCCCCGGATTACTCGTTGAACTATTTTCAATGCGTAAATCGAAGCATAAAGCGTGCCGCAAAAAACTCCCGGTTTTCGGCTGAACGGAAAATCCTTCCCGGCACTTCCCGCATTGGCGATCAAACCGGCAAAACCTGCTTGCCACTTGAATCCTGAGCCACTGGCAAGAGAGTACTGCGGCTAAACTTCGCGTTCCGTTGGGTGCCGCACCGACTTGGCTAAACGGTGAAAATTGCGGCGTTTTTAATTGCGCCCGCCGACAAGAAAAATAATGTGAAGCGTGGCATTAATTACCCATTGCGCATCATAGATGCGGAGAGAACCCGCATTAGATACAGGTCTTTATGACGGCCATACGCTTATCGTGACGACCATGAAGCCTCGCGTGAGCCAGTTTGCCGCGCGCGGCTGAAATCGGTGCGGCGAGCGAGTCGCCCGCATTCGTTGTCGAACCGCGGGCTGAAGGAAAGATGCTTGAGGCGTTGGTCGCGCCGGTCTTCGCGCCGGCGAGCCGCTATTTCGCCCGGCAGGCGTAAATCAGGTTGAGCGTGCCATTCTCAGTGGACTGGCGCACGACATCGAATGCGCCGCCGCAACCCGCGCTGGCCTGCTGCGAGCAGGAGTCGGAACCCGCGGGGCACTGCACCAGCGTGGTCGCGCGGCCGTCCGGCAGAAACAGCGGCGCGCTGCTGCTGCAACCGCTCAGCGCGCCGATAACGCCGGCCGCCAGCGTGGCGCAGGCCCGGCGCGCGAAGAAGGAGAGACTGCGTTTCATTGAAACCCCGATCACGTCTTGTTTTTCGATCACGCGATTGTGCCACGCGTCAATTACGCTGCGTCAATCGCCATCGACGAACGTTGTCACACGTCGATGCCGTATGCCGCAATCTTCTTATAGAGCGTCGCGCGGCCCATGCCGATCTGGTTCGCCGTCTCGATCACACGGCCGCCGTTGGCGCGCAAAGCGTCGCTCAGGAAACGCTTCTCAAAGGCCGCCATCGCCTCGCTCCACGAGGCCGGTTCAGGCGCGCCAGCCTGCGCGCCCGCAGCGGGCAGCGGCGAAAGCGCCTCGGGCAAGGACGCAGTCGGACGATGCCCACCGCCGTGCGCCGAGCCGATAAACGGCGCGAGCGCCCGGGCATCGATCCGCTCGCTGTCGGACAGCATCACCGCGCGCTCCAGCGTGTTGCGCAATTCGCGCACATTGCCAGGCCAGCTATACGAACATAGCAGCCGCAGCGCGTCATCCTGCAATTCGAAGTGACTGGCGCCACGCGCCTGCGTCGACAGATCCTCGAGCATGGCGTAAGCCAGCGCCTCGATATCGGAGGCTCGCTCGCGCAATGGCGGCGCATGGATCGTCAGCACGTTCAGCCGATAGAACAAGTCCGCGCGAAAGCGCCCCGCCGCGACCAGCGCGGGCAAATCGGCCGACGTCGCCGCGATGATCCGGACGTCGGCGCGCACGATCCGGTTCGAGCCCAACGGTTCGAACTCCTTGTCCTGCAACACGCGCAGCAGCTTGCCCTGCAAAGGCAGCGGCATATCGCCGATTTCGTCGAGAAACAGCGTGCCGCCGTTCGCGAGCTCGAACTTGCCGACGCGCCCCTTGCGGTCCGCACCGGTGTAGGCGCCGGGCGCGGCGCCGAAGAATTCGACTTCGAGCAAGGTGTCGGGAATCGCCGCGACGTTGACCGTCACGAGCGGCTGATTCGCGCGCGCCGACCCGCCGTGGATGGCATGTGCAAGCAACTCCTTGCCGGTGCCGGTTTCGCCGAGCAGCAGCACCGGTGACTCGAGCTGCGCCGCGCGGCGCGCCTGGCGCTTCACTTCGAGGCTGGCCGCACTCGTGCCGACGAAACTGCCGAATGTATATTTGGCCCGCCGCGCCTGCGCGAGCGACTGGCGCGTCGCGATCAACTCTTCCTGCACGCGCGAGTAGTGGGAAAAGAGCGGCGTCAGCGCCTTCAGTTCGTCGAAGAGCGCGAAGCCCACGGCGCCCACCGTGACGCCCGCATCGTCTTTGAGCGGCAAACGCGTCACGACGAGCGGTTCGCGGTCCGTTTCCAGGATATCGAGCAGAATCGGTTTGCCGGTGACGACGACCTCGCGCATCAAGCTGTTCGGGATCACCGCTTCGCAATCGCGGCCGATGGCCTGCTCCGGGTCCGAAAAACCGAAGCGCGCCGCATAGCGCTTGTTGATCCAGACCACGCGCGCGTCGGCATCCACGATGAATGTGCCTTCGCTGAAATTTTCGAATGTGCGGAAGAGCGAATCCATCGCCCGGCGCAGTACGTCGCCGTAGGTGGCGGGAAGGCCCGCCCAGTCGTTCATCATGCTGTCGCTGTCTCCGGCTATCGTTTTATTATGCTTGTCTCATTTCGTAGACAAGCTTATCTCATTGAAGAGATCGCCAGCAAGCTTGTTACATAAGGGTTTAACCTTGCTTTGGTCTAACTTCAGCCAATTTGCGTCCCGTTTTGGAGACGTTTGGGTACAATCGGCGCGATCACGTTTTGACCTTCGGTCCGCGAAATCAAGCGGCTGGCCGTTGCCGTATGCGTGGCACGGAACCTGCGTTTGCCCGGCGCCGTGCCGTCGCACCCTCGGAACGGCGACCATGTAGAACAACCAAGCTTTGGAGACTCAATGTCCTTTGTCATCGTCCTCGCCGCGCTGGCGTTTCTGATGTTTGCCGCTTATCGCGGCTACAGCGTCATTCTATTTGCGCCAATCGCCGCGCTCGGCGCCGTTCTGCTGACCGATCCGGCCGCCGTCGCGCCGGTTTTCACCGGCATCTTCATGGAGAAGATGGTCGGCTTCGTGAAGCTCTACTTCCCGGTGTTCCTGTTGGGCGCCGTGTTCGGTAAGGTCATCGAACTGTCGGGCTTCTCGGAATCGATCGTGGCCGCCGCGATCCGCTATATCGGCCGCTCGCGCGCCAATGCGGTGATCGTTGCGGTGTGCGCGCTGCTCACCTACGGCGGGGTCTCGCTGTTCGTGGTGGTGTTCGCCGTCTATCCGTTTGCGGCCGAGCTGTACCGCCAGAGCAATATTCCGAAACGCCTGATGCCTGGCGCGATTGCGCTCGGCGCGTTTTCGTTCACCATGGATTCGCTGCCCGGCACGCCGCAGATCCAGAACATCATCCCGACCACTTTCTTCAAGACGACTTCGTGGGCCGCGCCCGCACTCGGCGTGATCGGTTCGCTGTTCATCATCGTGGTCGGCCTGACGTATCTGGAATGGCGCCGCCGCTCGGCGATGGCGACCGGCGAAGGTTACGGCACGGAACTCGTCAACGAGCCGGATCGCGTGGAATCGAAGCAACTGCCGCATCCGTTGCTGGCGGTCGCGCCGCTGGTTCTGGTCGGCGTCGCGAACTTCCTGCTGACCCGCTGGATTCCGAACTGGTACGGCTCGTCGTACACCGTGGCGCCGGACATCCTGCCGGGCATCCACGCGCCGGTCACGACCACGATCAAGGCCGTGGTCGCCATCTGGGCCGTGGAAGGCGCACTGCTCCTCGGTATCGTGATGGTCGTCGTGACGGCGTTCAACCGCGTGCGCGAGCGCTTCGCGATCGGCACCAAGGCTGCGGTGGCGGGCGCGCTGCTGGCTTCGTTGAATACGGCGTCGGAGTACGGTTTTGGCGGTGTGATCGCAGCGTTGCCGGGCTTTCTGGTGGTCAGCAACGCGTTGAAGAGCATTCCCAATCCGCTCGTCAATGCAGCCGTGTCGGTGAGCTCGCTGGCGGGTATCACGGGATCGGCGTCGGGCGGCATGAGCATCGCGCTCGCGGCCATGTCCGACACGTTCATCAAGGGCGCGGAAGCGGCGCACATTCCGATGGAAGTGCTGCACCGGGTCGTCGCCATGGCGAGCGGCGGTATGGACACGCTGCCGCACAACGGCGCGGTGATCACGCTGCTGGCGGTCACGGGCTTGACGCATCGGCAGTCGTATCGCGACATCTTCGCGGTTACCGTCATCAAGACGATGGCGGTGTTCTTTGTGATCGCGGTTTATTACGCGACTGGTTTGGTCTGAGCGGGCGGGAACTGGGCACGATGCCGGCATCGCGCCGGCATCCTGACTTTTGATCGGTTACCTTGTCATCCCGACATCCGATCTTGCCCAGCACACCCTGCCATGAGTTCAGCACCTTCTTTCTGGATGATTCCCTCAGCACCCACGCCGGTCGGCCCGTTCTCGCATGCTGCCGAGGCCGACGGCTGGGTCTTCCTGACCGGCCAGATGCCGACCTCCCCAACCGACGACGCCGCACCGCTTCCCGAAGGTGTCGTCGCCCAAACCAAGCGCGTGATGGACAATCTCGTGCTGGTGCTCCAAGGGCTGGGCCTCGGCCTGCAAAACGTGGTGGCCGCACGCATCTTTCTGACCGAGTTCAAGCGCGATTACGCGCCGATGAACGAGATCTACCGCGCCTACTTCCCCGCCGATGCGCTGCCGGCGCGAACCTGTATCGGCGTCACCGGATTGGCGCGCGACGCGCTGGTCGAAATCGACTTCATTGCCAAACGACCGGGTTGAGCCCGCAAAGCAGAATGGCGGGTCAATGCGCCGACTCCTCGTCGAGTCCGTAGTGATCCAATAAAGCGTCGTGCAGCGAGATCGCGAGTTCGTCCATCTCGGTAGTCCAGCGTCCGCTGTCATTGCATAGCCGTTGCAACCGCCGGCATTGGTCGACGAACTGCGGCTCCTGCACGACGACAAACGCGCCGCTCGCGCTATGCGCCCAGCCGGCCAACGCCTGCACATCTTCCTCTTCGACGATGGCGAGCAGCTTCGGCAGATCTTTTTGCAAGTGCTCCTTGAGCATCGCCGAGTAGCGCGCCTTGTCGTCCGCGCTGAGCGTGCTCTCTGCGTTGGGAGCGGGAGCCATCGCCCTGGCGGGCGCTAGGTTCTCCGGAGCCACCTGCGGTGGTGTCGAAGCCGGTGCCACCTCCAGCAACGCCGCTTGCAACTCGCTCAACGTTGCCGGCTTGGCGACATATCCGCTAAAGCCGCGCTCGCGCCAGTTGTGCGCCCCCTCATGTTCGGCCACGGCGCTGAAGGCGAGCACCTGCACGGTCGCACGCAGCTTGCGCAGCGCGTCCAGCAGTTCGTAACCATCCATCTCCGGCATGTGGATGTCGGTTAGCACCACCTCGAAACCTGTCTGTTCGAATAACCTCAGCGCGTGCTTGCCGTCGGGGGCGATAGTGGGCACGCACCCCAATTCGACCAGTTGTTCGGCAACTAGATTCTGGATCAAGGGATTGTCTTCCGCGACGAGGACTGGGAGACCTCGCAGCGTCGGATGGATTCCCACCGAATCGGCCATTGCGGGCGCAGGAGTCGGCGCCGCGGATGTGCCCCCGCGCGCCAGTTCGATCGCCGACAGAATCGCCGTCCAGCTGAATTCACTCACTTCGAACACGCCGTCGCCGCGCGGCTCGGGATAATGCGGGCCGCCACGCGTGATCCACACGGCGCCGACCGGCTGCAACGTACGCAGCGCGGCAATCACCTCGAGATCGTATTCGCCGGAGGCGAGCAACAGATCGGGGGGAGCATTCATGCGTAGCCACAGTTGCGCGGCGGCCAGCGAGGTTACCAGATGTCCCATCCAACCAGCGTGCTGAAGCCAGCGGTCCAGCAACTCGCTTGTTTCCCGTTCCATGGACAAGACGAGCACCGTCCCGCGTTGCTCGGGGACCGTCGCCGGCGCGAGCGAATCGACGGGCGCTTTCGCGAGCGGGATCGATACACGAAATGCGCTGCCCACACCAGGCACGCTGTCCGCAGCAATCTGGCCGCCCATCACCTCGCATAAGCGTCTGCAGATCGCGAGACCGAGGCCCGTGCCGCCGGCACCGCGCGATGCACCCAGTTCGCCTTGTGCGAACGGTTTGAAAAGCCGCGCCAGCGTTTCCTCGTTCATGCCAGCGCCCGAATCCGAAACCTGGCAGGTCAAAATCGCGCAATCCGGTGAATCGTCTATCACTTCGGCATGCAACGTGATCTTGCCGGTCGAGGTGAACTTGAACGCATTGCTAAGCAGGTTGTTGACGATCTGCGCGATGCGCATTCGATCGCCGATCAAGGTCTGATCGAGAGTCGGTGAGAGGAACGCATAGAAACGGATCGAGCTGTCGCCGTCCATCGACGCGTAGGAAAGGGCGATGCTTTCGAATTCGTCGATGAGACGAAACGGTTTTCTGACCAGCCACATCACGCCGGCATCGATCTTCGAAAAGTCGAGAATGTCGTTGACGACGCGGCGCAGAGCATCTGTTGCAACACGCAATGTCGCAAACCGTTGCGAATGCGCCTCGAGGCCGGGCGTGCGGGCGAATAGTTCGACATTGCCGAGCAGCGCGTTCAACGGTGTACGAATTTCGTGACTCAGCGCGGCGAAGAGATTCGTACGCGCGCGCATCAGCGCCTCGGATGTCTGCTGTGCATGCCGCAATTGCTGCTCGAGCATGGTCTGGGCGGTGACGTCGAGAATCGCGCAGAACAGCACGTTCTCGCCAGCGTAACGCACGGGCGCGTATATGAATTGCAGAAACCGCGAGGGCGCGCCGCCGCCTTTGTCTGATGGCGATGCGGTTTGCGGCTCCGTTTGCGACTGCTGCGGAAACTGATGCTGATGCGCCGGGTGCGCGGGCGCGACGAATGCAGCCACCCGCGCAATCGCCGTGGCCGACGTCTGATCCGGCGCCTGAGCCAGAAACTCGCCGACGACATGCGGCGGAAGCCGGCTGCCGTCGGCCTCGATACCGAGCAATTCGGCCGCAAGCGCGTTGGCGGTCAGGATTGAATAGTCACTCTGTCGAACGATGCACAACCCAACCGGCGTCGCACTGACGAGAATGTGGTTGAGCGTTTCGCTCTCCAGCGCGCGTGACGTTTCCGCAAACGAATTACGTAACAACCGCAGCCCGAAATAGCGTGCCATCAGTGCAATCGCCAGCAGGGTGAGCGCCGCCAGGCAGCCAATTACCGCCAGTTGCCAGCCAAGTGCGACGATCAGCGCACTCCACGGTATGTAGCCGACCAGGAAGCCGAAGCCCGGCCCCAGCGGCTCGTGAAAGATTGTGCCCTCGGGGCTGTAGTGAAAGACGTGGCTTGGCGTTGCAGCCACCGCCTGCCGCAGCAGGTTGGCGATTGGCATGTCGAGCGGCGTCGACGACACGGCGATGCGGCGATCCGCCGTCATCAGCAGGATCACGCCCTCGCTGTCGGCGGGCGCGATACGCGATACGAGCACGTCCAGCGGAATGTTCGCGCTGATCAGCGTGGTGGGCGTGTCGCCGTGATAGTAGGCGCTCACCGCGGAAATCACCGGACGGTTCTGCAGCGGATCGCGGTACGGTCCCAGCCAGACGCGCTCGCCTTTCCCCGGCACGCGCTTGCCGGTTTGCGCCTCGAGGTGCCGTTCGAGCGTCTCGCGCAGCAAGCTCACGATCGCCGGTTGCGGCGTCGACGTGACGGCCTGATCGGCGCTGCCAGCTTGGCCCACGAGCGGTTGCGCCAGCGAAGGCAGGATCACAGCAAAGTCTTCGTTCAAGCCGATCAGCGTCGCCCGTTGCTGCAGTTCAAAAGCCTGCTGGGTCACGAGCGTCGATTGCGCCGATTCGTAGAGGCGCCCGAGTTTTTCGCCCAGTTGCGGGCCCCACGCGTTGCGCGTGGTTTCGCCGACCACCAGGTCGAATTCTGCATCCACCCGGTCTACCTTGCCGCGCGCGACGCCGCTCTTGAGGATCGCCTGCTGTGTCGCATCCGGCGCGCTCCGCGCCGCGGCGCCGCCGTAGTAATAATCGAGCGTCAATTCAGCGCGCCGCAGGAACGACTCCTCCTGATGCAGGAGCAGGGAAACCTCGGCGGCATTTTGCGACTCGAGGGTGCGGCGGTATTCGAGGTGCGTGAGCCCGGCCGCTACCGCCAGCACCAGCGCGAAAATCAGCACGATCAGCATCAGCGAACCGATCGTCGCCAGATACAGGCGCTGCTGGCGTTTCGCGTTCTGCGCGAGCGTGGCGAAAGCCTGCGCCAATGACTCCTGAGTACGGTCGAGGATCTTCTGCATCAGCTCGCGTGAGTGGCAGATTCGCGCAGGCAGACCGCTGCGAAATCGAGGGACGAGATGCGTCTGCAGTCCTTATACGGGCGCAGTGTAGACCTTTTGAAGGTATCACGCGACGCATCCGGCGCTGTTTCACGCGGCCATCCACGATGCGTCAATCAACCCTGTATTAACGGCTTAGGCCGGCCTAAACCTGAGTGGTTTACTGGGAAACCCTCAAGCCCGCGGGGTTAATTGCCGATATTCCTTGCAACCATGTAAGCGCCGCGCCCACGCGCGGGCTAGCACCAGCAAGGAAAGCCATGCGCAATAACCAGCCTGTCACCGGGCACGAGTACGAATTCCCGTCGTCACACATGCTTGTATCCGCGACCGATCTGACCGGCCGCATCCAGTATTGCAATCCGGCCTTCATCGCCGTGTCGGGCTTTACGCGCGACGAACTGATCGGCCAGCCGCACAACCTGATCCGCCATCCGGACATGCCGCGCGAAGCCTTCGCCGACATGTGGGCGACGATCCGCGACGGCCGTCCTTGGACCGCGCTCGTGAAGAACCGCCGCAAAAACGGCGATCACTACTGGGTGCATGCCAATGTCACGCCGGTGGTGGAGAAAGGCGCGGTCGTCGGCTATTTGAGCGTGCGCGTGAAACCGGAACGCAATGCGGTGCGCACCGCCGAAGCGCTGTACGCGCGCATGCGCACCGGCGAGTCGCGCGGCGTGCGGTTGCGCCGCGGCGTGGTGGTGCGCACCGGCGTGCTGGGGCGTTTGCAGGCGCTCATGCGCCTTCCTGTTGCGACGCGTGCGGCAATCGGCTACGCGATCACGCCGCTGGCGCTTCTGCTGACGGGCCTCGTCGCGTGGCAAGGCGCACCGCCTGTGCCGTTCTGGATGGCGTTGGGCGTCACCACGGCAGTCAGCATTGCGTCATGGCAGGTGCTGACGCGCCAACTCGCCGCGCCGATTCGCGACATGTCGGGATTCGCCACGCGTCTCGCCGCCGGCGATCTGACCGCCGATCTGCAGATCGCGCGCCACGACGACCTCGGCGACGTGCTGCAAGCGCTGAATCAGTTGAAGGCAAATCTCGCGGCGATCGTCTACGACGTGCGCGCGCAGATCACCGGCATGCTCGACAACGCGCGCGAAATTTCCAGCGGCAATGTCGATCTCGCGAGACGCACTGAGTTGCAAGCGGCGTCGCTTGAAGAAACCGCCGCCACCATGGAAGAACTGACCACCACCGTGCAAGCCAATGCCGACGCCACCGTGCGCGCGCTCGATCTGGCGAAAGACGCCCAGGCGGCGGCAACGGTCGGCGGCAAGATCGCCGGCCAGGTCGAGCAGACCATGGCGGGCATCACAGCGGCATCGCGACGTATCGCCGACATTACCGGCGTGATCGACGGGATCGCCTTCCAGACCAACATCCTCGCGCTGAATGCCGCGGTCGAAGCGGCGCGCGCGGGCGAAGCAGGCCGCTCGTTCGCGGTCGTCGCGAGCGAAGTGCGCATGCTGGCGCAACGCTGCGCGGCGTCGTCGAAGGAAATCAAGTCGGTGGTCGAAGCGAGTGCCACCGAAGTCGCGGCCGGCACCGAACTAGTTGCGCGGACAACGTCGCAGATGCGCGTGATCGACGAGGCGGTGGGGCGCGTGTCGTCGATCATCGTCGACGTGGCGAATGCGAGCAGCGAACAGGCGGAAGGCATTCGCCAGGTCAATCAGGCGGTCTCGCATCTGGACGGCGCCACGCAGCAGAACGCAGCGCTCGTCGAGCAGGCGGCGGCCACCGCGCAGCGTCTGGCGGAACAGGCGGACGTGCTGGATGAAGCGGTGCGCCTGTTCACCGTCGCCGACGCAGCGCCGGCGCAACGCGCCGCCGGCACGAAGCGTCGGGCGTTCACCGCTGATGCAGCGCAAACGTCGGCGCCCGAGATCAACCGACACCGTGCGCCAGTCACCGCACACGATGTCGAGCAGGAAGAAGCCGAATTGATCTGATAGATCGGCGTTACCCCCACCTCGACAGTCCAGTATTGACGCAGCACGATGGCAGCGTCAGCGCCCAGTTGTTTGCAAGGGCAGGCTGACCCGAGTAACAACGGCGTTTAGCGGCCCGCCCTCTCCGTGGACGGGCCTATTTTTTTGTGGACTGGCTTCGGTGCTTGCGCTATTGAGGATTGTTGAGGTTTTGTCCTCGATCATTCGTTGCCACCCGTCCAGCAGACAAGGCGAACGGTGAGGGAATACGGGAGCGCGTCTTCACGAACGCGCCGCACGTCGATTGCCTCGCGCGAAGCGATGCTACGCTAGACGGGCAGCGTTTCCATTCTCGCGCCACGCGTGCGATCACGGCGACGCGCAAGCGCACCCTCATGCCGATTCCCGCTACCGGAGGCCGACGTGACCCCTTCCGACTCGCCACGCGTCAATCCGCTGTCTTCCCACCTCACCGCCATGGCGCGCAACAACGCGTGGTCGAACCTGCGTCTCTACCGCGCCTGCCTCACCTTGACCGACGAAGCGTTCGCCGAGCGCAGGGTGAGCTTCTTCCCATCGTTACAGCTCACGTTGAATCACATCCTTCTGGTGGACCGCTACTACTTCGATGCGCTGATCGGCGGCGGCGCAGGCCTCACCGTTTTCGATAACGAATTGCCCTATCCGCGCGCAGCCGACCTGTGGGATGCACAAACGCGGAGCGATCAGCAACTGCTCGCCTTCTGCGAATCGCTTACCGACGATGATCTGCAACGCGAAGTCCAGATCGACCGCGGTCCGCCGGTCGGGGTGCAACGCGAGAAGATCGGCAGCGTGCTGCCGCATGTGTTCGTCCATCAGATCCATCATCGCGGGCAAGTTCACGCGATGTTGAGCGGCACAGCGGCCGCCCCGCCGCAGCTCGACGAGTTTTTCCTCGCCGCCGACGCACCGCTGCGCGTTGCCGAACTCAGCGATCTGGACAAAATGCGCTAGCCGCGAAGTACGCCGCGCCCGGCCCATTTCCCTTAACCCGAGCGCGCGTCAACAGCGTGACAGTCAGGGAGAAGAATCGCACCGTCACGGGGCACGAAAAATGCATCCGTCGTTGCCGAGAGTCGCGTTAAACTGGTTGTCACGGCGGGACGTGACGACACGCGCTGCCCGGCGGGCCGCGCCAGTCAACGCGCTTGGCGGCGTGCGGCACGCAGGCAACTGCGCCGGCAACCAGGTGAAGCGTAACGGTGGCGAGACAGACGCCGCACCATCCTGCCCGTACAATGGTTCGATCAACAACGGAACGAGGACAACTTCGATGCGCACTACCGGGTCTTCCGGGTCAATGGCCCTGCTCACCGAATACGACGACGCAACGGCGCGCGAACTTCGCTCGCTGCGCCTCGAATCGACAGAAGACGGCAAAGGCATTCTTTTGATCGAAGTCGATGAGCGCAAGCCAGGCATTCACCGCGAAGTGCGCTACGAAATCACGCCAGCCGAACTGATTGCCGCGATTCGCGCGCACGGCGCGGAATTGCCCGGCGAACAGCACAATCATCGTCAATGAAATCCGTCACGCGGCATTGCACTTTCAGTGTGAATGCCGCGTGACGCTTTAGCATCACCGTTCTCTAATTGCTTGCTGAGCGGGCGTCTACGGGCTTCCATCGGGCATTATTTCCGCTTTAGCAACACCGCACGACATTCACGCCTTTCTTGTTTTGTTCAAGTCGCGCTGCTAATGCGTCATTCAAGTGGTTGAGTGTGCTTGAGATTGCGCATTCCACACCCAAGTAAAGGGCTTCTTTTCAGGGCGTTTGCACGTCTTGAAAATGCGTCCATAATCCTTGCATTCTCCTTTGCATTTCCTACCTGCGCCGCGCCCGAAAGGGCTGCGGATGTAAGCCGATGCTACATGATCTCGTCGAGCAATATGGGCCGGCGCTCGTCTTCGTGAACGTGCTCGCCGCCTCGATCGGGCTGCCGGTTCCGGCGATGCCGTCGCTCGTGCTGTTCGGGGCGATGGCGGCCATGCATCCCGGTTCCGTGGGCACGCAGCTGGCGCCGGTGCTCATCCTGTCGATATTCGCCACGCTGATCGGCGACAGCGCGTGGTATTTCGCTGGCCGTATGTACGGCGGCAATACGCTGAAAACGATTTGCCGCCTGTCGCTCTCGCGTGACACCTGCGTAAAAAAGACCGAACGCTTTTTCGGTCGCTGGGGCGTGCGCGTGCTGGCCGTCGCCAAGTTCGTGCCGGGACTGTCGATCGTATCGATCCCGATGGCGGGCGCCATGGGCACGCGCTACCGCACGTTCCTCACCTACGACAGCATCGGCGCCGCATTGTGGTCCGGCACCGGCCTGATCATCGGCGCGCTGTTCGCGAGGCAGATCGACATGCTGTTCGCCATGGCCGGACGCCTTGGCCGAACGGCCGCGCTGGTCGCCGTCGGCCTGCTGCTGGCGTATGCCGCGTATCGCTGGGTGCGCCGGCGCCAGCTGATTTCGAAGCTCGCGTCCGCGCGCATCGAAGTCGACGAACTGGCCTCGCTCGTGAAGGCGGGCAAAACGCCGGTGCTGTTCGACATCCGTTCGCATGAGAAGCGCAAGCTCGATCCGTTCATCATTCCGGGCTCGCAATTCGCCGACGAGCGGCAGCTCGACGAGATCGTCGCGACCTATCCGCACGATCAGAAGTTGGTGATCTACTGTTCCTGCCCGAATGAGATTTCCGCGGCATGGATGGCCAAGCAATTGAACGAAGCCGGCTTCTCCGATGTGCTGCCGCTGCGCGGCGGCATGGAAGCCTGGCGCGACTCGGGCAAGCCGGTGGACTCGCTGCCCAACATGCCGCCGCCCGACGTGGCGGTCGACGACGTCGCGCCGAAGGCCGTATAGCGCAAGCAGCGCACCTGGATTCGCGCCTTCGGGCGCCGCGCCGCTTCGCCTCTCGTTCGATCCATCAATGAACACCGAAGGAGCGGTTCAATGCTTTCGACTCAAGAAGCTGAAGTGCAACAAACAGTAGGGCAACAGCAGGACGTCGTCGCCGACGCGCCGTTTTCGTCACTCTCGACGCGCATGCATCAGATGTTCCCCGCGCTCACCTGCGCGGAAATCGGTCGTCTGCGCAAGTTCGGCGAGATTGGCCACTGGAAAGCCGGTGAGCTGTTGTTCGAGACCGGTCTCACCGGTCCCGGCATGTTCGTAGTGCTCGAAGGGCGCGTGAAGGTCTATCAACGCGACGGCATTGGACGCGAAGTGCTGATCAACGAACATGGCGCCGGGCATTTCCTGGCCGAAGTCGGTCAATTGTCGGGACGACCCGCGCTGGTCAACGGCATGGCGCTCGGTTCGGTGGAAGCCTTGCTGATTCCGCCGGACCGGCTGCGCGCGCTGATCGTCGCGGAAGCGGAACTCGGCGAGCGCATCATGCGCGCGCTGATTCTGCGGCGCGTGTCGCTGATCGAAAAGGGCGCGGGCGGGCCGATCCTGATCGGCAACAGCAGCGACGCCCGGCTCGTCATGCTGCAAGGCTTCCTGTCGCGCAACGGCCATCCGCATTCCGTGATCGACGAACGCGACGAAGACGCGTTGCGTCTGATCGAGCAATTCGCCGCGCAAAAAGAAGACATGCCGCTGGTGATCTGCCCGGACGGCTCGGTGCTGCGTCACCCGAGCATGCCGGAACTCGCCACGTGCCTCGGCTTGCTGCCCGATCTCGACGATGCGCATGTGTACGACGTCGCGATTGTCGGCGCCGGCCCGGCTGGGCTCGCCACCGCGGTGTACGCGGCCTCCGAAGGCCTGTCGGTGATCGTGCTCGACAGCCGCGCGCCAGGCGGCCAGGCCGGCGCGAGTTCGCGGATCGAGAACTACCTCGGCTTTCCGACCGGCATCTCCGGTCAGGCGCTGGCGGGCCGCGCGTTCGTGCAGGCGCAGAAATTCGGCGCGCACGTCGCGATTCCGGTCAACGTGAAGGCGCTGCATTGCGCGGAGCGGCCGCATCGGCTGGAACTGAAGTGCGGCGGGCATATCACGGCGCGCGCCATTGTGATCGCGAGCGGTGCGGTCTACCGGCGCCCGGCGCTCGAAGGGCTCGACCGCTTCGAGGGACGCGGCGTCTACTACTGGGCGTCGCCGGTCGAAGCCAAGCTGTGCAAACGCCAGGAAGTCGTACTCGTGGGCGGTGGCAATTCGGCCGGCCAGGCGATCGTCTATCTGGCGACGCATGCGGCCAAGGTCCACGTACTGATCCGGCGCAGCGGTTTTGAGGCCACCATGTCGCGCTACCTGATCGACCGGATCCGCTCGCTGCCGAATGTGTTCGTGCATCCGAACTCGGAGATCGGCCGGCTGGATGCGGACGAAAGCGGTTTGTCGTCGGTCGCCCTGAAAAAACCGTTGCCCGACGGCACCGATCATTTCGACACGCGCCATCTGTTCCTTTTCACCGGTGCGGACCCGAATACCGACTGGCTGCGTACCTGCGGCGTGGAACTCGACGAGAAAGGCTTCGTGCTGACCGGCACCAGTGCCGACGGCGCCTCGGCCTGCGATCTCGCGACCACGGTCGAGGGTGTGTACGCGATCGGCGACGCCCGCGCCGGCTCGACCAAACGGGTCGCGGCGGCCGTCGGCGAAGGCGCCGCCGTGGTCGCGCAGATCCATCAATTGCTTGCGGTATCGGCGGGAGAAGCGGTCCCGCTGGGCGCCTGAATGATTTCGATGGTTTGAAAATGCCCGCCGGCCTTGCAACCGCCGGCGGGTAACCTGCTGTTACACACACCTTCAACTGGTTGCACCTGCTTGCCTTTCTGTCTCGTAATATTGTCGTCAGCCATTCGACAGGAGGCAAGCATGTTCCAACGCGCGATCGTTTTCGCCGCCTTCGGCCTTGCCGCCGCCTGCGCATCGACTGCCGCCTCGGCGCGGGTGGACGTCGGCGTGTTCGTCAACACACCAGGCCCGGTGTACGCAGCGCCGCCGGTCTATGCGCCACCGCCCGTCGTGTATGCGCCCCAACCGGTCTACGGTTACGGCTACCGGGACGACTACTATCGCGGCGGCCACCGTCACTGGCACCACGATCATGGCCGTCATCGCGGCTGGGATCGGCATCACGGCCGCGGGTGGTAAAGGCAAGTTTGGGCGCTTCACGCTACAGTAGCGGCTGCTAATCTAGGCCGGGCCTTGTGTCCGCCCCCATCGCAGTCACTCACTGATCGACGCCCGCGTGAAGACTCTTTCGCTTTCCGCCGCCCGTACCCTGCATCTGGCCGCGCAAGGTTTGCTGACGCCGCCGCGCCGCAAAGCCGTCAAGGCCGACGTGCTCGACACGATCCGCCGCATGGCGCAATTGCAGATCGACACGATTCACGTCGTCGCGCGCAGCCCCTATCTCGTGTTGTTCAGCCGGCTCGGCGCCTATCCGCAGCAATGGCTCGACGAGCATCTCGCCGAAGGCAAGCTGTTCGAGTACTGGTCGCATGAAGCCTGTTTCGTGCCGATCGAAGATTACGGCCTGCTGCGCCATCGCATGCTCGATCCGAGCGGCATGGGCTGGAAATACGCGGCCGAGTGGCACAAGAAATATCGCAAGGACATTGAGAAGCTGCTCGCGCACATTCGCGCGAGTGGTCCCGTGCGCTCCGCGGATTTCGCCCGCGAGGCGGGCAAGGGAAACGGCTGGTGGGACTGGAAGCCGGAGAAACGCCATCTGGAAGTGCTGTTCGCGATCGGTCAATTGATGGTGGCCGAGCGGCGCAATTTTCACCGCGTCTACGATCTGACCGAGCGCGTGCTGCCGGATTGGGACGACGCGCGCGATCTGCCGCCCGCGCACACCGTGACCGAAGCCGTGTTACGCCGCACCTGCCGTGCGCTCGGTGTCGCGCGCGCCGATTGGGTCGCCGACTACTACCGGCTGCCACGACGCCCGTACCGCGACGAACTGCATGCGCTCGCCGACCAGGGCGAACTGATTCCGGTGCAGGTGGAAGGCTGGAAGCAGGACACGTTCGTGCATCGAGACTTCGCCGCGATACTCGACGATGCCGCGAGCGGCAAGCTCTCGTCGACGGTCACTACCGTGTTGTCGCCGTTCGATCCGGTGGTGTGGGATCGCAAGCGCGCGGCGGCGCTGTTCGACTTCGACTACGCGATCGAATGCTATACGCCAGCGGCGAAGCGCAAATATGGTTACTTCGTATTGCCGCTGCTGAGCCGTGGGCGTCTGGTCGGCCGCGTGGATGCGAAAGCGCACCGGACCCAAGGCGTGTTCGAACTGAAGTCGCTGCACATCGAACCGGGCGTGCGTCTGAGCGCCCGTCTCGCCGGCGATCTGCGCCGCGCGTTGCAACGCTGCGCGGATTGGCACGGCACGCCGCAACTACAAATCACGTCCGCGCCGCCGGAATGGCTCGACGCGTTAATGGTCGACGACGCCTTGGGCGACAGCGTGGCCGCCTGAACGCCCGATCAGCGCCGCACTCAATGCAGCGCTGCCCACGCAAGCGACAAGGAAAACACACCGAGCACAATCGAAGCGCCGCGCTGCATCTTCACCGGATTGAGCCAGGTGAGCCTGCCGCTGCCGAGCGCCGCACCGAACGCGATCCACGCGAGCGCGATCGGCACCAGCAGGCACGCGAACATCAGCATCGAAAAGGCGTAGGCCGGCAGGTGCGCGAAAGCGACAGCCGGAAAGATCGTGCCGGCGAACAGCAAGCCTTTTGGATTGAGCAGCGTCGCCACGAACAACGTGCGCATGCCGCTCGCCCGCTGCACCGAGTCGGGCAAGGCGACTGCCGCGCGCCACATGTCGACGGCGAGATAGGCGATGTACAAGCCGGCCGCCACGCGCAACACCGAGGGCAGCCAGGGCAGCGCATGCGCCGCCTGGACGAGGAAATGCCCCCACACGGAGATCGAGACGAGATAGCCGCCTAGTTCGGCGGCGATCAGCGGCAGTGAGCGCCGCACACCCTGGCGCAAGCCGGCCGCGGCAAGCAGTGTATTGGTGGGGCCGGGCGTGATCAGCACGACGACAATGCCGACGGCCAGCAGCGCGATAGCAGACGCAGAGAGCATAAAAAAGGCGCAATGTTGGAGACAGTGCGCCTTTTTATCATAGACAGCGGCGGCGCCGAAATGCAGCGGCCGAATGCGATGATGAATCGCAGCCGCGTTATGCCGTCACACCGAACAGGAGCAACGGCCGTTCGACATCGGCATGCATGCCGATGCGAATCGCGCCGCCGACCGGCAACGCGCCATCGCCTTTAGTGATCCAGCCTCGCGCGCAGCTCGCGAGCGGCTTCCAGCAGCCCTTCGTAACCCGAACGTGCATGCTCCGGCAGATCGGGATCGCCGACAAACGTGCCGAGCGTTTCGATCAGGCTATACAGGATGCCCTTCGCGGCGCCGGATGCAATGCTGCCCGACGATACCTGCTGATCCACGTGACTGAGCGCTGCGTCGAGGTTTTCCAGATCGGGCCGGTCGCCCGTGGGTGGCTTAGGCGTTACGTCTTGCGTCATGATGAAACTTCGCTCCTGTTGATGCAGCGGTGAACAAGCCATCCTTTCATGTTGTTATATACCGATCGTGCGTTGCCGTCCATTCGTGAACGGGGCGAACGCGATCCGCGTTAAGGCGTCCATCGATACATCAGAATTTTTGCGCGGGCGTCGTCTTCGAGCAGGACGACGTACTCGCCATTGTCGCGTTGCGCCGCGCTGATGCCAAGATACACGTCCACCCAGCCGCTCGTGTTGCCGACGCTCGCGCCCGGCGTCATATAGCCGACGGCCTGGCCGGTGCGCGCGTCGTACACATCCACCTTCTGCGTGTACAGCTCGGCCACGAAGATGTAATTGCCCGCCACCGCGACGCCCACGGTCGTCGTTTGCGGATTGCTTTGTGTGTTCCAGGGCAGCGAAATCGTGTACTGCTGCGTCGGCGTGCCGGAACTCCAATTGTCATAGCGCGCGAGCACCGGGCCGGCCTCTTTCCAATGCGTCGCATCCCATGGAATCGCGCTGGTGAAGCCGGAGATGTACATGGTGTCGGTCGCCGCGATATAAACGATCCGCGCTATCCGCGTGAATGGCTGCGGCATCGCGAACATCTTCGAGCTGGCGTACGTGTAGATCGGATTGCCCGCGGAATCGAGGCCTTGCAGCGGCATTTCGCGGATGCCGCTCAACGGCGTGGCGAGCCAGACATTGCCCGGCGTGTCGACCCACCAGAAGCCGTTGCCGACGGTGCTGCCGGTGGACGGATTGCTGCTGATCTCGCTGGCGTCGACGCTGCCGTTGCCATTGCTGTCGCGCCATAGCCATTCGCCATACGTGGGCTGCGCCGCGGGCCATGTGCCCGGCAGCGGATTTTGCGCGAGCAGGCCCGACGGAATCGCCATTTCACCGTGCGCGGCATCGAAGCGATACACGTTCAGATAATGCGCGCCCGGATCGAGCGTGTAGAGAAACGGCTGGCCGTTGATTCGACGCACCATCGGCTCGCCACGCACGCCGCGCGGCTCGTGAAAAGTGGGGTCGTCCGGATAGTCGAAACGATCGAGCGTGAAACCCGCGTACGACCATTCGTGGCCGACAGGTTGGCTGTAATCGAGCGTGAAGCGCTTCGAGCCTGTGTAGACCGAATTGGGCGTGGCGGGATCGAACGCGGCGCTATCGACGAACGTGAGGCCGTACAAGCGCCAATTGAGGGCGTGCGAACTGTACACATAGCTTTCGAGCACCGCGCCTTGTCCAACCGATGCCGATCCGACCGGTCGCGGCCCTTCGCCGTTCTGCGCGACGTACAGATTGCCCGCGGGATCGACGCCGATGCCCGTCATGCCGTTGAAACGCCAATTGCCGGGCACGCCCTTGACCGCGTGAAAGATGCCGTTGCGCGTGCCGATCGCCGCGGCGGCTTGCGGTTGACCGTTAGCGTCTTTGTTGAAGACAAGAATCTGTTGCGACGGACCGTTGTCCGCGACGAGGATTTGACCCGCCGGCGTGACCGCGATATCAGCCGGCACCGCGCCCGCCGGTAGCGTCAATGTACCGGCAAGCGCGGTGCCGTTAGCTGCATAGTGCTGAATCGTTAGGCTTCCAGAAGAGACACCGCTCATCACCCACAGCGTCGAATCGGTATCCACCGCAACGCGCCCCGGCGATGTCACGTTCCACGAGCGCAAGCGCTGCATCGAATTCGCGTCGAACACGACGATCCGGTTGGCGTAGGTGTCGGCCACATACAGTTCGCTGTCGGTGGCGGCCATGCCGCGAATGCTCGCGTCGTTGCCGGTCGCTACCGTATCGAGCGGCAGAAAACTGTTCTTCGTCGCATTGGCGCTATTGCCAATACCGCCGCTGAACGGCGCGCCAGTCGCCAGATTGGCGAGCGTGCGGCGCGTGATGCCGTACCAGGTCAGGTTGGCTGCCGGATAGTCCGCGCCGACCAGGGCGTTGCTCTCGTTGCCGATCGACATCGCCGCATACAGGTACGTGTGATTGACCGCGACCGCGTCGCCACCGGCCGCGCCCCAGCCATGCGTCGAACCGGCGACGGCGATCTTGTCGCCCGCGCGGTAGGCGGCGATTTCACTGCCGCTTTCGTCCCACGGCGCGTTGGTGTAAACGGTGCCGTCGGCGCCGACGCTGATGGCCTGGATATCCTGCTGCATCCATTTGCCGTCGCCGAAACCAAAGCTATTACCGATCCATGAATTGGTGTAATTGAGTTGCGATTGCGCGGACGCATTCAGCGGGATAAGACTGTGTAAGATAACAACGGCCACGCCTAGGCGAGAGAACAATGTCACGACGGTATTTCCTTGCAAGGTGCGAAGCGCGAACAGCTGGCGTTTCCGGCGCACATCCGCGGGCGTGCGGACGAAGGGCAATCGCGCACGCGTAAATGTTGGCGTTTTATCCTCGCATAGAAAAATCAGAAATATATTGATAAAAAATTCGCATTAAATGTTGAATTGTCCAAACAATCCGAAGCGCATAAGCCTGCGCACAAATGCGGTGCTATTTGCTATTTACGCGGATGCGATAAGCGCACCGACGCGCGCCTGCCAGCACATGCTCCTCGCGTTCAATCGAACCGTCTTCGCCGACAATCTCCGCGAAGAGTTGCAACTCGGTGCGGCAAAATCCCTGGCAGGTTCGCGCCGCCGCGCAAATCGGGCAATGGTTTTCTAGCAGCAGCCAGTCGCGTCCGTCTTTGTGCAACTCCGCCATGTAACCCTCGGCGCTGCGAATCTCCGCCAGCTTCGCGAGCCGTGCCTTGAGGCCTTTGACCGGCTTGAGCGCCGCCAGATAATTCGCGCGCGTTTCAACGGCGCGCTGGTCGATCAACTTGTCGAGTCCCGCTTCGCCGAATAGCTGACGTATCGACCCGAGCAGTTGCACCGTCAATTGCGGATGTGTGTCGGGAAAACGCGCGTTGCCCGCTTCCGTCAAAGCCCAGCTTTGACTCGGCCGCCCAGGTCCCGCTTGCGAAGCCTGACGTCCTTCTATCAATCCGCCGCTCAACAGTTTCTGGATCTGCTGGCGCGCCGCCTCGACGGTAATGCCGAGTTCACTCGCGATCGGCGCCGTCGACAACGGCCCCTGCACCTTCAACAGATTCAGGATGCGATCCACCGGCGCGGCTATCGTCGCAGCGGACGCGACGCCCGGTGAATTTTCCAAGCTTTCGTTTGCATATCTCATTGAGCGCCATTATTATCCAAGCCAATACTTGGATAATAAGCCAGCCTTGCACGGCTGTCCACGACATGAAAAATCTGCAATCGAATGCGCCCGCATGGAGCGATCTTCTCAGTGGCAGCAACGGCTGGCGGGCGTTGGGGCTGGCCGGCGGCGTCGCGCTGCACGCCACCAACGTCTATGTCGCGACAACGATCCTGCCCTCGGTCGTGCACGAGATCGGCGGACTGGAACTGTACGCATGGAACACCACGCTATTCGTGGTCGCGTCGATTCTGGGTTCGGTGTTGTCGGTGCGTCTGCTTGCGGTGCTCGGCGCGCGCGCCGCGTACTTCAGCGCGCTCGCCGTATTCGCATTGGGCACTGTCGTCTGCGCGAGCGCACCGTCCATGCCGTGGATGCTGGCCGGGCGCACGCTGCAAGGTCTCGGCGGCGGCATACTGCTCGCACTCAGCTATGCGCTGATTCGCGTCGTGTTCGAAGAGCGCCTGTGGCCTCGCGCGATGGGACTGGTGTCGGGCATGTGGGGCGTCGCCACGTTGTGCGGGCCCGCGCTCGGCGGCGTCTTCGCGGAACTCGGCGACTGGCGGCTCGCGTTCTGGGTCTTGCTGCCGGCCATCTTGCTGCTCGCCGTGATCGTGCATCGCGAGGTGGACGGCAAGCACGCGACCGGCGCGGCGGCGCCCGTTCCGTTGCTCAAGGTCGTGCTGCTCAGCGCATCTGTTCTGGTGATTTCGCTTGCCGCCTTGAGCGAGAACATTGTATGGAACGCCATCGGCGTCGCAGTTGGCCTCGGCTTCGTCTGCCTGCTTGCAAGACTCGAACGCGACAGCACGCGTACGCGCTTGTTGCCGAGCGGGTCATATTCGATTCGCACGCGCATCGGCGGTATTTATGCGTGCATGAGCCTGCTCGGCATCGGCGTGACCAGTGAAATCTTCGTGCCGTATTTCTTGCAGACGATTCATGGCCGCTCGCCGCTCGCGGCCGGCTATCTGACCGCGTTGATGGCGGCCGGCTGGTCGTGCGGATCGGTGTTCAGCGCCGGACGTTCCGCCGTCGCCGCGCAACGCTTGAGCCGCGCAGGGCCGATTGTCGAAGCGCTCGGTCTCGCCGCGCTCGCGTGGCTGATGCCGCAAGCCGACCTGTTCGACAGCGCAGGCGGAACGCTGACACTGTGCGCGGCGCTCGTCAGCGTCGGACTGGGTGTCGGAATCGGCTGGCCGCATCTGCTGACACGTGTGTTCACCGCCGCGCAATCCGGCGAGGAGAACCTCGCATCGCTCTCTATCACCACCATTCAACTCTTCGCGATGGCGCTCGGGTCGGCGCTCGCCGGCCTCGTCGCGAACGGCGCGGGTCTCACCACGCTGCCCGCGCAGCGCGGCGCGCAACAGACCGCCGCATGGCTGTTCGAGATCTTTGCGATCGCGCCGTTGCTCGCGGCAGGATTGATACGCCAGCAGCCGCGCTCAACCGGAGAAGCATCGTGATAGATCGCGTGCAGGCCATGCGGATTTTCGTACGCATCGTCGATACGAGCAGCTTCACGCGCGCCGCGGAATCGCTCGAAGTGCCGCGTGCCACCGCGACGACCACCGTGCAGGCGCTCGAGTCGCTGCTCGGTGTGCAACTGTTGGTGCGCACGACGCGCAAAGTCACGCTGACCGCCGAAGGCGCCGCTTATTACGAACGCTGCGCGCAGATTCTCGCGGCGATCGAAGAAGTCGAATCGGGTCTTTTCAACCAGCCTGAAAATTTGCGCGGCCGCTTGCGCGTGGCCATGCCGGGCATGATTGCGGCGTCGATCGTGGTACCTGCATTGGCCTCGTTTCATGCGCAGCATCCGCATGTGGAACTGGCGCTCGGCGTGCATCATCGCTCGCTCGATCTGGTTGGGGAGAGTGTGGATTGCAGCATCGAGTTAGGCGAGTTGCCGGACTCACGCCTGCTCGCGCGCCGGCTCGGTTCGATCGAACGCGTGACCTGCGCGAGCCCTGCGTATCTCGCACGATTCGGCGAGCCGCGCCATCTCGACGATCTCTCGGATCACGTCGCCGTGCACTGGCTGTCGACGCAAACCGGCCGCCGCATGGACTTCGACTTCAGCGTGGCGGCGCGAGCGAGCAAGGTGAAGCTGGACAGCTTCATCCAGGTGAACGACGAACACACTTACCTCGCCTGCGGACTCGAAGGCCTCGGCTTGATTCAGCCTGGGCGCGCGGTTGCCGCGCCGTACCTTGCGTCGGGAAAGTTGTTCGAAGTGTTGCCGAAGTGCAGGCCCGCGCCGGTGCCCGTTTCGGTGACGTATGTGAAGAGCCGCCAGATTTCGCCACGCGTGCGCGCTTTCGTCGACTGGCTCGTCGAGATATTCGAAAGCGCGCCCGGCATGGTGAGAACGGCCACCGCGCCGCCGGCCGATTCATCGCCGTGGCCGGTGCTCGATTCGACTCGCGACGCCGCGCTCACGCCGTTTTGTTGACTACCCCAATATCACACGTGCTCAGCGGCTGCAGCTTGCGCGGCCGCCGCTTCCGCCGCGGCGACAGCAGGCGACACGATCGCCGGCTGACCCGTCTGCCGACGTGAGCGGCCCGAGCTCAGATAGTCCGCAATCGAATCCTGCGTAACTTCGCCGACATAACGGCCGTCGCCATCCAGCACCGGCATCCATGACGAATTGAACTGGTACATCTTCGACAGCACGATGCGCAGATGCTCGTCCGCGCTGACCGTCGCCTTGAATGCAGTCAGATGATCGCCGCACACACCCTGGCCCGCGCGCGCCGAGCGGCGCGTCACATAGCCGAGCGCTTGCTGCTTGCCGTCGACGATGGTCAGATAGCGGCTGTCGCTGTCGTCCATCATCTGGAACGCGCGCGCGACCGGCATGTCGGCATGCGCGGTTTCCGGCTGGGTGGCGGCGTCGCCGGCCTTCACTAGCAAGAGGCGTTTCAACGTGCTGTCCTGACCGACGAACGCGCCGACGAACTCGTCGCGCGGATGCGCCAGCAGCGTATCCGGATGATCGTATTGCACCAGTTGACCCCGGCGGAATACGGCGACGCGGTCGCCAAGCTTGATCGCCTCGTCGATGTCATGGCTCACCATGATCACCGTCTTGTTCAGCTGACGCTGCATCTGGAAGAACTCGTTCTGAATCGACTCGCGATTGATCGGGTCGACCGCGCCGAACGGCTCGTCCATCAGCAGCACCGGCGGATCGGCGGCCAATGCGCGAATCACGCCGATACGCTGTTGCTGGCCGCCCGAAAGTTCACGCGGATAGCGCTTCAGATACTGCTTCGGATCGAGCGCGACCATCGACATCAACTCCGTGGCCCGTTCGCGGCAACGCTTCTTGTCCCAGCCGAGCAGGCGCGGCACGACCGTGATGTTCTCCTCGATCGTCATGTTCGGAAACAGGCCGATCTGCTGGATCACATAGCCGATGTGACGGCGCAATTCGACTTCGTTCAGACCTGAAGTGTCCTCGCCGTTGATCAGCACGCGGCCCGAAGTCGGCGCGATCAGACGGTTGATCATCTTCAACGTGGTGGTCTTGCCGCAGCCCGACGGGCCGAGAAACACGCAGATTTCGCCTTCGCCGACAGTCAGGCTCACCGAGTCGACTGCCTTCACCTGCTGGCCGTCCTTCTGCGTAAACGTCTTGGTCAGTTTGTCGAGTTCGATCATGTCTTTTGTACTCCCTTCGGGGTCAGCAAGCGTTGCAGCGCTTGCAGCAGCAGGTCGGCGACGATCGCGAGCAAGCTCACGAGCACGGCGCCCACCAACAGTTTCATCATGTTGCTCTGGCCGATCGCGCGGATGATCAGCGTGCCGAGACCGCCCGCGCCGATCACCGCGGCGATCGTCATCACGCCGATGTTCATCACCACGGCCGTGCGCACGCCGCCGAGAATCACCGGCACGGCGAGCGGCAAATCGACGAGCCGCAGCCGTTGCCACACCGTCATGCCGATACCGATGCCCGCTTCCTTGATGCCGGCGTCGACATTGCGCAGCGCGAGGTAGGTGTTGCGCATGATCGGCAGCAGCGAATAGAGGAACACGGCGGTGATCGCCGGCACTGCGCCGATGCCTTGGCCGAAGCGCGAGAACACCGGAATCATCAAGCCGAACAGTGCGATGGACGGCAAGGTCAGCACCACCGTTGCAATGCTCAGCAGCGGCGCGGCGAGCCACTCGTGCCGATTGATAAGGATACCCAAGGGTACGCCGACGGCAATCGCGCAACCCACCGCGATTCCCACCAGCCACACGTGTTGCGCGGTGAGTTGCAGCAATTCAGGCCAGTTGGCCGATAGATAGTCGAATACAGTCATAAAGAAGATCTCCGCTCAGGGCAGCTTGTGCGTGCGCAGGAATTCCGCCGCGACTTCGCGCACCGGCTTGCCGTCGATGTCGACCTGCTTGTTCATTTCCAGCATCGTGTCGTTGTTCAGCGCGTCGGACAACGCGTTCAATTGCGGCGCGAGTTGCGGGTTCTGGTCGAGCGTCGTCTTGCGCACCACCGGCGTGGCGTTGTATGCGGGGAAGTAGTGGCGGTCGTCTTCGAGCGGCACGATGTTGAAGCCCTTCACGCGGCCGTCCGTCGTGTAGATCAACCCGATCGGCACCTGGTTGTTATGCAGCGCCGTGTAGACGAGGCCCGGATCCATCTGCCGCGTTTCCGCGCGGCTGAACTGCATGCCGTACGCGGCTTCGAGCGGCTTCAGGCCGTCCGGGCGATTGGCGAACTCCGCATCCATCGCAAACACGTGTTTCTTTTTCGGCTCCGCCGCCATCTTCGCGGCGAGTTGCGAAATCGTGCGGATGCCGGTTTGCTGCGCCACTTGTTGCGGCAGACCGAGTGCGTACGTGTTGTTCAGCGGCGAGCAATCGAGCCACACGAGGCCACGTTTCGCATCGAGCGCTTTCACGCGTTCGTACATCGTCTTCGGATCGAGCTTTTCAGTGATCTTGTTGTAGACGATCGCGGCGGTGCCCGTGTATTCCCACGTGATATCGACCTGGCCATTCTCCTGCGCGCTGCGCAACAGCGTGCTGCCGAGGCCGGTGCGGGCGTCGATCGTGTAGCCCTTCGCGTGCAGGTATTGCGACGTGATCTCGGTAAGAACGTATTGCTCGGTGAAATTTTTGCCGCCGAGTACGAGCGTCGCCGCGCTCGCTTGAAGACTCGTGAAGAGCAATGCGCCGGCGGCGAGCCAGCGGCTGCGTTTGAACAGATTCGTCATGCCGTCACCCCGCGTCGCGCGAGCAGGTAGCGGCTGCCGCCCGAGACGATGCCGTCCAGCACGAGCGCGAGGATCGCGGTGGCCGCCGCGCCGAGCAAAAGCTGCTGCTGGTTGTTCAGATAGATGCCCGGAAAAATCAGCGTGCCGAGACTGTCCGCGCCGATCAGATAGGCGAGCGGCGCGCTGCCCACGTTGATCGCGAGCGCCGTGCGCACGCCGCCGATGATAATCGGCATGGCATTAGGCAACTCCACGCGCAACAACGACTGCCAGCCCGTCATGCCGAGACCGCGAGCCGCTTCGCGCAGCGCGGGCGAGACGTTCTTCATGCCTTCGTAGGCATTGCGCGTGATGGGCAGCAACGACGCGAGAAACAGCGCGACGAGCGCCGGAATATCGCCGATGCCGAAGATGCCGAGCGCGATCGCCAGCACGGCCAGCGAGGGAATCGTGTTGCCGATGTTGAAGATCTGCATGAAGCGTTCGGCGTGACGCGCGAGCGACGGGCGGCTCAGCAATACGCCGGCGGGAATGCCGACCAGCAGCGCGAGCGCCATGGAGTACCCGACGAGCAGCAGGTGCCGTTTGGTGTAGTAGACGAGATCGGGCGCGTACTGATGCAGCGCGCTGGGGTCGACCGCGCGGCACAGCAACGCGACGACGACACCGATGGCTACAAGACTGCCGATCAGTCTGGCAGGACGTTGAATCATGAAGATGCGCCTCCTTGTTCGAGCGACGCGCGGAAATAGCCGCGCCGCACAGGCGTCGTGATGACGCTGCGAATGGGAAGTTCGGGACGCGGCAGATGCCGCGAGGTGAACCGAGTGGCGCCGGGGGTTTGTTTTTGCCCGGCGCGAAGGCAGTGTGATTTCGCCTTCGGTGGCGGACCAGTGAGCAAAACTGGTGCCAGATCCATCGATGATATTGGGCAACAGCGCTGGGCTGCTTGTCCGACGGGGTTTGAGGCCCCTCTTGCATACCGGGTTTCAACCGGCGTCAGAGCGGATGCAAAGTGCTGCTAGTTTGCATCGAACCCCTTCTAACTGGGCCTATCTAGCTGCGATTTCGCGGTTAGGGTGCTGAGATTATACGGGTGATGGGTGGGTTCGTCTACCCATGTGGTTAATGCGGAGGTGATGGAGAGGGTGCCGGCTTTGATTTTTGCTTGATTTCCGCACTCCCGGAAAAGCTCACCGGAGCTTTTCTCAACCGCCTTCCAGGCTCCCGAAAATATTCACCTCAAACGCCCGCAGGTGCGGCCGTGCCAATCTGAATCATCACCGTTGATAAAGAGACGCGTTGGCAGACGGTGACTCTCCAGCACTCTCGGCACGGCGGCCGATTAGCGCGCCGCCTCGCCGGGAAAACGTCCCTCAGGAAGTCCGCACTCGCCGCACGAAGATACGCCGCGTGAGATCGAACGCCACCAGATTGCCGGCCACCACCAGCAACAGTCCGACCACGGCCAGCGCGGACCACTGATAGCCTTCGAACACCGTCGACACCGCCAGCGCCACGATCGGAAACAATACCGTGCAGTAAGCAGCCCGCTCGGGTCCAATGCGCCCGACCAGCATCAGATAAGCCGTAAAGCCGATCACCGAGCCGAAAATCGCGAGATAAGCGAGCGCGCCAAGATAACGCGCGGACGGCTCGACGGCGAACGAAAAGCCGGCCAATACGCTTCCCACCGTCAAGACGCCGGCGCCGATCAGCATCGCCCAGCTATTCGTGGCGAACGGGTGCAGACCCATCGATTGCATGCGGCTCGACAACAGGTTGCCGGCCGAAAAGCACAGGGTTCCAAGAAACGCGATCCCAAGCCCGAACCACGCGGCGTGATCGCCGAGGTGTCCCGTCATCTGCTGCACGAACAGACACACGATACCGACGAGCCCTAACGCCGCACCGGCAATCGCCGTGGGTTGCAACGGCCGGCCCATGAAGAGACGGCCGTTGATCGAATTCAGCAGCGGCGCGGTCGAAAACACCACCGCCACCAGGCCGCTCGGCACCACCTGTTCCGCGTAGTAGAAGCACAGAAAGTTCAGACAGAAGAGCGCCAATCCTTGCGCGACCAGGAATCGCCATGCGGCGCGCGGCGGCCAGATCGGCCGGCGCATGATACGCAGCAACGCGAACAGCACCAGCGCCGCGATCCAGAAACGCCATGCAATGGACACCGGCGGCGGCACCGCCCCCAGTTGCCATTTGATCGCGATCCATGTGGTGCCCCAAATCAAAACGGTGGCGGCATAGAGGGACAAATTCATGGTCAGGCCTGCAGCAGCAAATACGGAAGCCCACTATGACCCAGCCAGACCGGCCGCACTTGTCCAGGATTGCGCACTTTTTCGGAGTGGCAAGCCGCCGCGCGTGGGCGGCCGTATACTGACGCTTATTCAGTCATGACAAGTATTTCGCCCGCTTCGTGAACGACAGACCGCCCGCCGCCGTGACGCATCCCACCGAATCGCCGTTCGGCCTTCAGTCGGTGTGTCACACGCTGAGCAGCGCCAACGCGAATCTGGACCGCTTCGCGTGGCTCGGCGATCGGCTGGCCATCGCCGTCTGGACTCGCGACACGGAAGAAGCCGAGACCGTCTACGATCGGCCCGGCCATCACACGTTGTCGTGTTATCTGGACGGCGGCTATCGCACCGAGCGTCAGAAAATGCCGGGGCATTACGGCGCGCCGTCGCGGCTCTGTGCGCTGCCCGGCGACCACGAATCACGCTGGTGGGTGCGCGGCCACATGCATTTCATGCACCTGTACTTCCTTCCGGAGCACTTCACGCAGCGTGCGGTTCAGGAACTCGACCTCGAGCCGCGCGAACTGACGCTCGCCGATCGCACGTATTTCGAAGACGCCCGCATCGCCACGTTGTGTCAGTCGCTTGCGAACGAAGACTGGCAGGGTCCCGACGGTTTGCTGCGCACCAATGAGACCGCGCATCAAGTGCTGAGTCTGCTGTTGCGCGCGCAAGGCGTGCGCCGCACGGATGCGTCGCTCAAAGGCGGATTGTCGGTCGCGACTCGCCGGCGGCTGCACGACTATATCGAAAGCCATCTTTCGCAGACGCTCACACTCGGCGAGCTGGCCGGCGTAGCGGCGTTGTCGGAATTTCATCTTGCGCGCATGTTCCGCACCTCGTTCGGACTGCCGCCCGCCGCGTGGATCGCGCAGCAGCGGCTCGAACGCGCCCGCACGCTATTGCGCTCCACGGCGCTGCCGCTCGCGCAGGTCGCCGAGCAATGCGGCTATGCCAACGCCAGCCATTTCAGCCACCGTTTCCGCGAGAGCGTCGGCGTGGCGCCGACCGCGTATCGGCAGGCTATCGCCGCCTGAGCGCGAGCCGGCGCGTTCTGCGCTACTGCTGCTACTGCATTTACTGCAACGCCATCGCCAGCACGCGCGCCACATGGATCGCGTCGACGCCGGCGCCGTCGTGAATCTGATGCCGGCAACTCGTGCCGTCCGCGACCATGAGCGTGTTGCCATCCATCTTGCGCACCGCCGGCAGCAGCGACAGTTCCGCCATCGCCCGCGACGTCGCGTAATGCTCGGCCTCATAGCCGAAACTGCCCGCCATCCCGCAGCACGACGACTCCACCGTGGATACCTTCAATTCAGGAATCCATTTCAATACGGTTTGCACGGGCGTGAAGGCGTCGAAGGCCTTTTGATGGCAATGGCCATGCACCAACGCCTGTTGTTTGGCCAACGGCTTCAATGCGAGCTGCAAACGTCCGGCCTTTTCCTCGCGCACCAGAAACTCTTCGAATAGGAGCGCCTGCTTCGCCAGCCGCTGCGCTTCATCGCCAAAGCCGTAGTGCAGGAACTCATCGCGCAACGACAGCAAGCACGACGGCTCCAACCCGACGATCGGCACGCCGCGCTCCACGAATGGCTTGAACAGATCGAGCATGCGCCGCGCTTCCTGCTTCGCTTCATCGACGAGACCCGCCGCGAGGAACGTGCGGCCGCAGCACACGGGCCGCTCACCCTGGCGCGTATTGAAGTGCACTGTGTAACCCGCTGCCTCCAGCACCCGCTGCGCAGCGCGCGCGTTTTCCGGCTCCATGTTGTTGTTGAACGTGTCGACGAACAGCAGCACCTCTTTCAGCGCGGCACCTTGTGTCGCCCTGCCCGCCACCGCATCAACCAGGAACGACTTCTTGAAGCGCGGCAAGCTCCGCTCGGGCGCGAAGCCCACGGACCGCTTGAACCACGCGGACAGCACCGGCACGTTATCGGCGAGCGCCATCAAGCCCGGCATGCGGCTCGCTGTCGACGCATAGCGCGGCATAAAAGCCACCAGCTTGTCACGCAGACGCAGTCCGTGACGCTTGACGCGCGCCGCCCGCGCCTCGATCTTGAACTTCGCCATATCGACGCCTGTCGGGCAATCGCGCTTGCAGCCCTTGCAGGAGACGCACAGATCGAGCGTCTCCTTCACGTCGTCGCTCGCGAGACCCGCTTCGCCGAGTTGACCGGAAATCGCGAGGCGCAATGTATTCGCGCGTCCGCGTGTGACGTGCTGTTCATCCTTCGTCACGCGGTAGCTCGGGCACATGGTGCCCGCGTCGAACTTGCGGCAGTGGCCGTTGTTATTGCACATCTCGACGGCCTTCGCGAGACCGCCGGACAGATCGTTGCCACTGCCCGGCAAGGTCTCCTGTCCTGTCAGCGGATCGCGTTCGACATTCCATGCAGACCAGTCGAGTGCCGTGTCGATGCGATGTTCCTTGTAGCCCGGTGCGAAGCGGAAATTGTGCGCGTCGTCCATCTTCGGCGGACGCACGATTTTGTCGGGATTGAAGCGGTTGTCAGGATCAAACAGCGCCTTGATCTCACTGAACGCCTGATTCAGGCGCGGGCCATATTGCCACGCGACCCATTCGCCGCGGCACAGTCCGTCGCCGTGTTCGCCCGAATAGGCGCCCTTGTATTCGCGCACGAGTGCAGCGGCTTCCTCGGCGATCGCGCGCATCTTCAGCGCGCCGTCGCGCCGCATGTCGAGAATCGGCCGCACGTGCAGTGTGCCGACGCTCGCATGCGCATACCACGTGCCTTCCGTGCCGTTTCGATGGAACACTTCGGTCAGGCGGCTCGTGTATTCGGCCAGATGTTCGAGCGGCACCGCACAATCTTCAATGAAGGACACCGGTTTGCCGTCGCCCTTCATGCTCATCATGATATTGAGCCCGGCCTTGCGCACTTCCCAAAGCGCTTTCTGTTCGTTCACGTCCGGCATCTCGACGACCGAGTCGGGCAAGCCGAGGTCGGCCATCAGTTCCGTGAGTTGCTTGAGCGACGCGAGTTGCGCGTCGCGGTCCTCGCCCGCGAACTCCACCAGCAGAATCGCTTGTGGCTCACCGACCAGCGCCTTGCCGATCACCGGACGAAACGCCGGATTGCTCATCGCGAGATCGATCATCGTGCGATCGACCAGCTCCACCGCAACTGGCTTCAACTTGACGATGTGCTGCGTCAGCTCCATCGACTGCCAGAAGGTCGGGAAGTTGACCACGCCGAGCGTTTTATACGCGGGCAGTGGCGCGAGCCTGAGCGTCAATTGCCGGCTGAACGCAAGCGTGCCTTCCGAGCCGACCAGCAGATGCGCGAGATTCGCGACGCCGTCGTCGGTATATGCGCGCGGGTTCTGGCAATCGAACACGTCGATGTTGTAGCCCGCCACGCGGCGCAGAACCTTCGGCACGCGCGCCACGATCTCGTCGCGCTCGCGTTCGGCGATCTGCTTCACGTCCGCGAGTATCTGCTGCAAGCGCGCGCCTTGCGGCGCCTCGCGTAACGAGGCGAAACGCGCTTCGCTGCCGTCGGCGAGAATCGCGTCGATCGCGTCGACGTTGTGCACCATGTTGCCGTATTCGATCGAGCGCGAGCCGCACGAATTATTGCCGGCCATGCCGCCGATCGTGCATTGAGCGGCTGTCGAAACGTCCACCGGAAACCAGAGACCGTGCGGTTTGAGCCACGCGTTCAGATGATCCAGCACGACGCCCGGTTCGACCGTCACCGTGCGCGCTTCGGCATCGAAGGCGACGATGTTGTTCAACCACTTGCTCGTGTCGATCACCAGTGCTTCGCCGACCGTCTGGCCGCATTGGCTCGTGCCCGCGCCGCGCGCGAGCAGCGGCACTTTCTCGCTGCGCGCGATTTCCAGTGCAATGCGCAGATCGTCCTGGTCGCGCGGCACCACCACGCCGATCGGCGTGATCTGGTAGATCGACGCGTCGGTCGCGTAACGGCCGCGGCTCGCCGTATCGAACAGCACGTCACCGCGCAGTGATTTGCGCAGATGCTGCGCGAGCGGACTTGTCAGGCGCGCGGCGGATGGAACCAGATGGATCGGCTTGACGAGTAAAGCGGAAGTGGGGTTCGTCATATCGTCGGCCTATGGCAAAAACAGGGAAGCGGCTAGTACAGCGTGAGGCTGACCGGCGCGAGTCCTTCAATGCGCCCGCTCGCCGTGCCCGCCGTCTGCGGAAAGAACATGCCGGTGTAGGAGCCGGCTGTGACGACCATCTCCGGCGTCACCGCAATGCCGCGCGATGTGGCGTGATTGACGAGCCACGTCAGCAGGCGTCGCGGATCGCCGGCCGGATTGGCGGGCGTGGCTTTAACCACATCGTTTCCGTCGAAATTGAAATGCAGCGACGGCGCCACGAACGGAAAATCCTCGCGATACGGCGTGAATTCGCCCACGATCAGCGCGCCGTGGTTCTGCAAATCCGCGAGTTGAGCGAGCTTGTCGACAGCGGGCCATTCGGCGTAGCGGCTCGCCACGATTTCGATGGTCGCGCCGATCGAACCGATGCTCGCCAGCACTTCAGCCTCGCTATACGGCGTGGTGGAAGCATCGAAACGCCGTCCGAAGCGAAACGCGATTTCCAGTTCAAGGCCCAACGGCGCGAAGACTTCGCGCGGCAAACGCGCACCGTCGGCATGCAAGTCGAGGTCGGGCAACGGCGCGCCCTGGATCGGACCGCTTTCGGACTTCGCGCCGATCTTCCAGCCGGCGATCCGCGCGCCGCATGCGTCTAGGATTTCATGCTGGATCGCATAAGCCGCGGCGGCGTCGGCGGGTGTGTGCTCCGGCGGCAACGTGTCGAGCGTGGCGCGATTGCGGCGTGCATCGGCGAGAAGCCGGCTGAGTGCTGTCGTCATAGTGTCGTGTCGTGAGGCGGAAAGATGGAACGGTGTAGCGCGCTCAAACGCCCATGCCGGTAGGAACATGCGTTTTATCGGCTGCGTTGAGCGCGAACTTGCTTTCCGGCTGCATGCGGAACGCGAGCACCACGCCGATCGCCATCAACAGCATGCTGCCGACGAACGGCAATTCCCAGCTACCGAAGTAGTCGATCAGGAAACCGCCGACCACCGGCGAGATGATCGCCGCCAGTGCCGAGCCGGTGTTCATCATGCCGCTTGCGGTGCCCGAGTATTCCGGTGCGATGTCCATCGGAATCGCCCACATCGGACCGATCGTCATTTCGGCAAAGAAGAAGCCGGACGCGAGACACGCCATCGACAGATACAGGCTGTGCGTGAACATCAGCGGAATCAGCGAGAGCAGGCAGAAGAACATGCAGACCGACACCATCCAGCTACGTGCGCGTTTCAGGCTGCCGGTGCGCGTGAAGATCGAATCGGTCACGATGCCGCCGAGCGTGTCGCCGATCACGCCGGCGAAGAACACCACCGAAGCGAAGATCGCCGACTTCTGAAGTTGCAGGTGATAGCTGTGCAGGAAGTATTGCGGAATCCAGCTCAGGAACAGCCACAACGTCCAGCCGTAGCAGAAGTACACGATCGTGACCGGCCACATGCGGCGAAACAGTTTGCCCCACGGCACGCCGGCGACTTTCGGCTTCGGCGCGGGCAGCGCGGTGAGCTCGTCGTTCGTGATACGCGGATGATCTTTCGGATGTTCGGTGAAGGTGATCGCCCACACGGCGACCCACAACAAGCTGAACACGCCGCAGATATAGAACGACTCGCGCCAGCCCCAGGTCGCCATGACGAGCACGATCAGGCCGGGCGCCACCGCATTGCCGATCCGCGAGGCCGCATGCGTGATGCCCTGCGCGAAGCCGCGTTTTTCCTTGGCGACCCAGCGCGCCATCGCGGAAGTAGCGGCGGGAAACGTCGCGCCCTCGCCGAAGCCGAGCAGCACGCGCGCGGCCAGCAGCGAAACCAGGCCGCCCGCAAAACCCGTCAGCAGAGTCGCGACGCCCCAGATGGCGCCGCAAAATATCAACGTGCGTTTGGCGCCGAAGCGATCACTGACCCACCCGCCGATGATCTGGAAGATCAGATACGGGTACGCGAAGGCCGAAAACACCAGGCCCACTTCCGTATGCGAGAGATGGAATTCCTTGCCGAAACCCGCCGCCGCCGTGCTGACGTTGACGCGGTCGAGGTAGGTGATGAAGTACATGATGCATAGCATCACTAGAACGATACTGGTCGCACTGGTCACACGAAACCGCTTCATCGTCTCTCTCCATTGCATGTGTCGACGGCGGGCCTGATATGGCGCGCTGCGTCGTTGCCCGGCAGCGGCTTGCGCCGCGGGACCATCGCATTAGTTCGGGCCGCGTTCTGTGCGCGGCTTCCTTCGTCAGGGAAGTCCCTTTTTTGCGAGCCGTTGGTTGCGCCTCGTGTCCTCAGGCCGCGGCTTTCAGGCCCGAGGCTTGGGTCGGCTGGCTCAACCATTCCATAGCGGCAGGCATGCCGCTTTCCTTGAGCGGCACGCCCGCGAGCCGCAGACCCATTTCGCAGCCGGCCAGCGTGGCCAGCAGCATCAGGTCGTTGCAGTCGCCGAGATGGCCGATGCGGAACATGCGGCCTTTCATCTTGCCGAGGCCCGTGCCAAGCGACATGTCGAAGCGTTCGTAGATGAGCTTGCGCACCGCATCGGCATCAATGCCGTCGGGCATCATCACGCCCGTGAGCACCGGGCTGTACACCGACGGATCGGCGCACTGAATCTCCAGGCCCCACGCACGCACCGCGCGACGGGTCGCTTCGGCGAGACGTTCGTGACGGGCGAACACGTTGTCGAGCCCTTCGCCGAGAATCATCTCGAGCGCTTCATTGAGTCCGTAAAGCAGGTTCGTGTTCGGCGTGTACGGCCAGTAACCGGTCTTGTTCATCTCGACGATGTCAGTCCAGTCCCAGAAGCTACGCGGCAGTTTTGCCTGCTTGCTGGCGGCCACGGCTTTCGGCGAGATCGCGTTGAAGCTGATGCCAGGCGGCAGCATCAAACCTTTTTGCGAGCCCGAGACGGTGACGTCGACGCCCCATTCGTCGTGACGATAGTCGGCGCACGCGAGGCCTGAGATCGTGTCGACCAGCAGCAAGGCCGGATGACCCGCTGCGTCGATTGCGCGACGCACGGCGGCGATATCGGAGGTCACGCCCGTGGACGTTTCGTTGTGCACCACGCACACCGCCTTGATCGCGTGCTGCGTGTCGGCGCGCAGACGCTCCTCGATCATTTGCGGCTGCACGCCGCGACGCCAGCCTTCAATACCCGGCAGGCCGAGAAACTCCGGCTTGAGACCGAGGCTTTCCGCCATCTTTTTCCACAGCGTGGCGAAGTGGCCGGTTTCGAACATCAGCACGTGGTCGCCGGGGCTCAACGTGTTCGAGAGCGCCGCTTCCCAGGCGCCCGTGCCCGAGGCCGGGTAAATCACCACGGGTTGCTGCGTCTTGAAGATTTTCTTGATGCCGTCGAGCACCTTCAGACCGAGTTCGCCGAACTCCGGACCGCGGTGGTCGATGGTCGGGTAGCTCATCGCCCGGAGGATACGGTCGGGCACCGGGCTCGGACCCGGAATCTGCAAAAAGTGACGGCCAGCGGGGTGAAAGTCTAGCTTGAGCATTGGGCTCCTCCGATTGAATTTTGCATTCAAAAAACTATATCAGACGAACCCTGACGATCCCAAGGCGAAAAGTGCCCACTGGCACCGGTGTTTACCCGCGCTATTAACTAATCTTTCAGCTTCCTATAAAATCCGAGCTAATGAGATGTTGAGGGCTTTTGTATGCAAAATTCGGATTTCGAGGCCGGCGTCGCCACTTCCCCGCTGATGCCGAAGGTCGAGCGGCAGCGCTTGCACGACACGGTGGTGGAGCACATTCGGCGCTTCATCGTCGAAGGCGTGCTCGAGCCGGGCAAGAAATTGAACGAGCGCGAGTTGTGCGAAACGCTCGGTATTTCACGCACGCCGCTGCGCGAGGCGCTGAAGGTGTTGGCCGCGGAAGGGTTGATCGAGATTTCGCCGAATCGTGGCGCGTCGGTGTCGAAGATGTCGGAGGCCGAATTGCGCGAGACCTTCGAATTGATGAGTGGTCTCGAAGCTTTTTCCGGCGAACTGGCGGCCGAGCGGATGACGGCTGCTGAACTCGCCGAGATCAAGGCGCTGCATTACGCGATGCTCGCGTGCCGTACGCAGAACGATCTGGCCGGGTACTACAGCCGCAATCAGGCGATTCACGACAAGATCAATGAGGCGGCCAGGAACTCGGCTCTGCGGCAGACTTATGTCGCGGTGAATCGGCGCTTGCAGGCGCTCAGGTTTCGGTCGAATTTCCAGATTCCGAAGTGGGATAGCGCGATTCATGATCACGACGAGATGCTGAAGGCACTTGAAGCGCGGGATGGTAAGAAGCTGAGTGCGATTCTTCGGCAGCATCTGCTTGATAAGCGCGATGCGGTTTTGCAGGTGCAGTCGCGGGAAGCGGTGGCTGCGTCGCCGTTGAAGACTTGAGTTGAGTTAAGGGATCTAAGTGACATTTGCTTTCGGCGTCGGCGTGGTCTGCATGTCCGCGCCGAAGGCAAAACTTGTCCACCTAAAATGTTGGCAAGCCTGTGCACAACCTTCTTACATCCCAGCCAAGTGGTTGATGCGATGGAGGTATCGACCTGCGGTTCATGCGTGAGCACCGGTCGGCACTTTGCGGGCGGATCCGCTGGAAACGCGTTCCGTCGACATGCGGTTCGACGCGAACTGCCAGTTATCCCCACAAATGTTCGCAAAGCTGTGGACAAATCACACCATGTGATAAACAGCCCGCCGCATAAGGCTTTGCGGGCGGGGCACGGGGAAAATTCCGTCCCCCGCGCACCCTCAAACATCCATTCCCCCACGTTTCCCCATACGCTGCGGTGCGGGGAAACCTTCGCCCCCCCACCGGGGGACTGCCCTACATATTAGACATGTGTCTCGTTTGAGATTCAAGCTAACAGCGGTCCCTCGCGGGGACTTACAAGGCGCTTGCCTTGTTTAAAGTTCGAACAGGTGGAACTGCCGATGCTGCGGTGCACGCGGTGTGGGTAACGATACGCGCGTTCCCCGCGGTGAATGGTGATAGGGGCTACAGGTCCCAGCGCTGGCTGTCGGTTGTGACCAGCCAGAGTACGCGGCAGCAGGTATCTTCCCCTAGCACAGGTATGTTATTGAAGCTGCACGTGCCGTACGTGACGCCAGCACGCCATACCCCAGCTCGTCGCTCAACGCGCGCTTATGTTCAGGGTGAAGAACCAGCTCCGCAGGTTCCTCCCCTTCATGCTCTTTCAGATAGTGGTAAAGCCGTCCACGATGAAGGCACAGGCGCTCATGCCTGGCCGGAAACTCAAGGTCATGAATCACACCCCATGATTTCCGCGGGCTCAGGCCGTCGCTTCTGCCGGTGCGCGCCTGACCGCCTTGGGCGCGTGCTTGCGCGCCTGCCACAGATCGTAGTCAAGCTGCATCCCCAGCCACAGATCAGCTCGCCCTCCACGCTCCACACCAAGCCATTGCTCAATGCGCAGCGCCATTTCAGGGGTGATCGCTGCATGCTCATTCAGAAGCCGCGAAAGCATAACCCGCGACACACCAAGCTGGCTCGCCGCCTCAGTGACACTCAGATTCAGCGCGGGCAGAACGTCCTCGCGCAGAATTGCCGCAGGATGCGGCGGATTAAACATACCAGTCATAGCTTTCTTCACTATGCGAACCCGATCGACGCCATGCTTCAGCGCCGGAGTATGGAAATTGCTAATGGTAATCTTCGTAATCGACAAGGATTGCGTCCTCGCCGTCAAACTCGAATGTCAGTCTCCAGTTACCATTGACCTGAGCAGACCAGCACGCTTTTCGTTTTCCCTCTAGTTCGTGCAACCCCCAGCCGGGTTGGTTCATATCGTCCGGCGATTTCGCCCTGTTCAGTGCAGTCAGTAAACGACCCAGCTTCGATGCGTGCCACGCCTGGATACCCGCTTTGGTACCGGTCGAGAAAAAGCGCTCCACACCCTTGTGCTTGAAAGATTTGATCATTTGTCATAGCTTCAACGCCACGCCAACCCGTCGCGACAGTTACAACCCCGATCTGAACAACACTATAAACTGTAAATTAACACTTTACAAATAAGCGCACACCACCGTACTTCGCTATCCGTACGTGCGCGCCCCAGCACGCTGGCCTGCTCCCTTCAAGGATCGACAAGAGTTTAAATCGCGAGCCAGCGGGCGACGCCAAGGCGGCCCCTCCCGCTGCAACAAACTTCACACGCAGTTGTTGTCATCACCGCAACCGCCAGAACATACCGTTGCGATGACTGAACGTCGTTCGGTCAAGTCACGGGACCTATGACCAATCAGTCTTCTGGCGGCTCATCGATTGGATGTTGCGTCAGATTCAGATGCTTTTTGACGTCTGGTCGGCCTGCTGCAATCAGATTAAGCATTGCAACTCCAAGCTGTCGTGCCAATTCGTCGTCAAACCCGAATTCCTCTTCGTCAAGAAAAAACGGCACGGCCATCTTTCCCGCAACGAGCGGAGCCATCAGGGCCGAATCCACGGCTTGCATTATCAATTGTCTCGGTTCATCGGTGTACGTTAGAACCACGGTATACGGCGGATGACTAACCATTAATACCCCCTGCATTGTTGATACCTGTCAAAGGAATTCTGTTTACACAGCGCATATGCTCGGATGCCCCTAGGTTTGGCCACCAGAATACAAAAATCCAGGTCCGCCTCGTACTTGTCATGACATTGTGACTCGTGATCCTCACGGCCGCCACACTTCACCATCCCACCGCCCCCACCCCCGCTTCCGAAAAGCGCGCTATAAAGCGTCGACCGCTTCGCCGAACTGGTCAAATCCGGCACGAGCACGGGATAAGGGACCTGCGCCTGATCGCTCAGCATCAGTTCCGTTGTCTCACCCCATGTTGGAAGTGCAGCGCTCAATTCCCTTCCGAAAAGTTTCCCCGTCAGCGTAGCTTTCCAACGCATGTAGCACTCGACGCAGATGTCTGGTACGAATGCCTGAGTATCTGACTGCAGTCCCGTGAGGCTTGCGGACGGTGCAACCGGATCATTCCCCACTTCCCAGTTGGTTAGCCACACTCCTAGCTCAGCGTCGCTGATTGGCTGCCACCACGCGCCGTTAGTTGAGACCTTCGCTGAATGTGACGAAACCGTGCCATTCGCAGCGTACTGGTAATCGACTGCCAGTACACGGGCGAGTCCGCCATTTACCGAACTTGCCGGTTCGTTATACTGAAAAGACTTTACGCGACCACGCTCGTCGTAAGCGATGCCTGCCTGGCCACTGTTACCCGCAATCTGTGTCGCGCGGTTCTCGGCATCACGACCGAGGGTTCGCATTGTCCAACCCGATACGGCATCCTGCGTCGTCGCGATATTGCCACGCGCGTCATACGTGTAGGTCCAATCTTCAGTCTTCGTGCCATTCTTGACAACGGTGGCGGACAGAAGACGGGCAGCCTGGTCGTAGCGCGCACCGACTGTCATCTGGTTGCCCGTCCCAATCGCCTGCATCCCCTGTTCGCCGGTAAGATCGGTCGTTTCCCTCTCTGCGTAGCCCGTAACGTTGCCGACTGTGTCGTATACAAACGCCCGGATTTTGCCCGGTGTAGAGACCAGGTATGGGCGCAATGAATTGCTGTCACTGTACTCAATCGTCGATACTGTCTTGTTGCCCGCGACTGTCGCAATTGCTTTCGTCGGCCGGTTGGCGCCGTCCCACGTGTACTGCGTATTCCCATCTGGGGTGACTCTTTGCTTCAAGTTTCCTGACGTATCCCACGTGCGTGATACCGTGCCGCCAGGCGTGGCAATTGAGCCAGGGCGCGAAGTGTCTCCAGTATTAAAGGAGTACGTGCTGCTGCCGGACATGTCGCTGAGGGTAGTCGTGCCGGAGCCGTAACTTAGCGACACATTATGTGTCGTGTCGGGATGGGTGACGGAGATCGCACGTCCGCTGGAATCGTAGGCCCATGTTGCAATCCGTGAACCGGATTCGTCCTTTATCCCTGTCAACGCATTGGGGAAGCGAGCATCCTCATATAGATACTGACGAACGTTTCCAATTGGAGCGGTTGCCGAAGCTAGATTACCGTTCGCGTCGTACGCATAGTGCGTGGCATTGCCCGAAGGGGGCACCACGCTCAGGATGCGACCATTACTGTCGTATGTCAGGCTAAGTGTCAGCCGCGATGCCGGCTGCCCAATCCGATCGACGGGCCACTGCGCAATTGAATCAAGCCGTTGCCCAACGTACCCAACCTCACGGTACATACCCGTGCGGTTTGTCTCCGAGTGAAACAGGCCCGTGCTGTCGGCGTATGTTTCCGTCGTACCAAGCCGTTCGTCTTTCAGGTAGAAGTATCCGTCGCCAGCTTTTGACAGGGAAAGGCCTGAAGTTCCAGGTACGGCCCACGCTCCGCCAATCGATCTGAATATCAGGGGCTGTCCGTTACCTCGAAACGCTGTGATTTTCGGCGTGCTCGCATTGACTGCGCTCAGGTCAAGCCTTCGCTGCCAGTTACTGATCCAGAACCCACCCATCGCTGTCTGCGCTTTGTCGAACGGCTTCGAAACATAGCTACGGCTAAACACAAATGGCAAGGTGTCGCCGCTTGCAAAGTCAGTTTCAGAGAGCGTGACAATCCCATTTGCCGGAAACACCGGGTCCGCCACCGGGCAGCTATCGTCAGGCGTACCGCCACCAGCGCCTCCGCAGTAGTCCGATACATAGGAAGCAGTCCCGCAATTGTAGTAATACATTGCGTTGTGGGGATCCTCCGGTCCGTTCGTCGCCGGCATAGTGCCCGGCACCTGCAGCGTGCACATCGGCGTACCCGGGACCCCCAATGACTTTCTGTACAGACTAAAGCATTCGTCCTCTGTCGCCGCGTTAGCGTGAGCAACAGACATCAGCAGCCCGGTTGCAACAATCAGGCGAACGATCCCGCCCGACACGCTACTAGTGAATTTCCATGGTTTCATTTTTCTCCTTCGTTTTTTTCGTTTGGCCAAGAGCGTCACAACTCTTCATGAGATCGGAGCGTGCACATATCCGACAACTCCTAAAATTGCGGCCTTTTTGTGCCGGCACAAACATCGCTTTATCGGCGCTGACGAAATGCTTGGGAAACTACACGTGCCCCTGTCAGGATCCATCGGAACATGAATGAGAAAAGGAAACAGGTGGACCAAGGGAGATCGCTTGCGGAGATCAAGCGACAGGACCTCCCAAAAAAACGGGGTGCCGTGGTGGCCACCCCAAACGAAGCGCAACTAAGGACGCCCCTGTGTCGAGAGTTACGACACTGGGGAAGTGCCGCATTCGAATAGTAGTGCGATGTGTTGTCCCGATAAACTCATGCACTTCGCGTCTGCAAGTCACTTGTTGTGCTATCCCCTGCTTCCACCTCCCGTCTCGTACCACCGCACTCCCGGCGTGTCGCCCTCCACCTGGGCGAGCGCACGCCGTGCCTCGTCGCGGGCAATGCCCTTGCCGAGTTCGGCCCAGCGTTGCAGGCAATGGTGAATTTCCAGCACCTGCAATGCGGTTGCACGGTCCTCGCGCACGGCCGTGATGGCAGCACTGCGCGCCGTGTCATGCGGCGCGGTAGCCGAAATACGTGCGAGCACGTCCGCCTGCTCGCGTAGCGTCATCGTGTACATGGCTCTCTCCTTCAGACACCGGTCGGTGTCGTCCTTGCGGCGACCGTGCCTGCGCACGGCGCGACGGAATGGATGACAGTTATGCATCAGGATCTCCCTCGGTCACGCTGCCCGCTGCCAGCCATAGCAGGCGCTGGAGATTCTGCTCATGGTCGGCAAGTTCGGCCTCGTCCCAGGCGCCGTACTGCTTCAGTTCCTCACGTACAAGCGCCGGGTCGAGCGCCGTGAGCTGGCGACTGACCTCGTCAACTTCTGACAGTGCGCGCACTTCGTCATCGCAGCGCCCAGGATGGTACGCACCGCAAGCCTGCTCCAGCGACATGGACAGCACGATACGACCGCACCCCGAAGTCCACTGGTTCATGATTGCCTCCTGATCCTACCCTTCGAGCCCGGTGCGCAATGGATTGGCATGTGCGACCAGGACGAAGATTCAGTGAAAATGATGACCGACGGTTATCTCTACATCGTCCTTTATCATTCGCACAGCGGAAAGGGTGTTCGATACAGGCTTAGGCCGCCGAAACTAGCGGCTACCGAGTAAGCTGCGTGGCTGCGGGCAGCTCCACCGAACGCGGCCAGCGTTTTCGCCTGCTGCTGCAGCTCCGGCGTCACGGGCACCTGACCTGACCGGTTGAACTGGCGCTGCTGGCGCAGCAGCACGATCAGGTTCACGAGCTGTCTGAGCTGCTGGGGGGACAGGCGTTTCGTCATCGCTTTCGGTAGGGGGCGTCCTGTCGCCCCAGGGCGATTCCCATCGCCATCAGTTTCTGCACGTTCATGAAAGTCTCCAAAGGCACCCCACCCGCGGTGTGATAAAAAGTAGTTCCCCAGCCATTTGCCGAGGCCGAACATGTCGTCCGTCATGGGCTTCAAAGTCGTCCTGCTGTCGCTCGTCGCGATCATCGGTCTCGAACTACTTGCCAAGCGGCTGCGTCTGCCGCCAGCCGCCGCGCTGCTGGTCGGCGGCGCCGCAATGGCCTTCGTGCCCGGACTGCCACGCTTCAATCTCGATCCCGAACTGGTCCTGATCGTGTTCCTGCCGCCGCTCCTCATGGACGGCGCGTACTTCTCCGTGTGGGACGAGTTCAAGGGCAATCTTGGCGGCATCCTGCTGCTCGCGATCGGCGCCGTCGCGTTCACCACGCTCACGGTCGGTCTGGTCGTGCATTGGGTCGTGCCCGCTCTGCCGTGGGGCGCGTGCTTCGCCCTAGGTGCGATCGTCTCGCCGCCCGACGCCGTCGCCGCGAAGGCGGTGCTCGAACGCGTCGCGCTGCCGCGCCGCCTGATGGTGCTGCTCGAAGGCGAGAGCCTCCTCAACGACGCCGCCGGCCTCGTGCTGTTCCGCTTCGCCGTCGCAGCCGCGCTAACCGGCACCTTCAGCGCGCAGCATGCGATCGGACGCTTCGCCGTGCTCGCACTGGGCGGCATAGCGGTGGGCGTGGCGATCGGTTTCGTGGTCGTCAAGCTTCTGCGTTATCTCGACGACGCATACCTCATCATCACCGCATCGACCCTGTCCGCGTGGACCAGCTACATCGTCGGCGACACGCTGGATGTGTCGGGCGTGATCGCGACCGTGAGTTGCGGGATGGTGCTCGGCTGGCATCAGCACGAAGTCTTTTCGGCGGCGGTACGCATGCGCGGCACGGCCTTCTGGCAGGTCGTGATCTTCCTGATGGAAGCGCTGGTGTTCATTCTGATCGGACTGTCGCTGCGCGGCGTGATCGTGCGGCTAGGCGGCGTCGGCGACGTGTTGGCCGCGTTCGCCCCCGCCGTCGGCGCGGTGCTCGCGGTGGTCGTGCTGTCGCGATTCGTGTGGGTCTTCGCGGTGGAATGGTTGAAGGCGCTGGTGTGCAAATTGGCGCGCCGCACGGGCGGCACACCCGACTGGCGCTCGGCCACCGTCACGAGCTGGGCCGGCATGCGAGGCGTGGTCACGCTGGCTATCGCGCTCTCCTTGCCTGAGGAGATGCCCGGCCGCGATCTGATCCTGGTCGCCTCATTTGCCGTGATTCTGGTGACGGTGCTCGGTCAAGGCACGACGATCGGAGCGCTGATTCGCTGGATTAATCCGGACCACGCAGCAGAACGAAACGAACAGCATCTGACCGAGCCGCAGGCGTGGGCACGGCTCGAAGCCGCGCAGCTCGCCGCCATTCAGCCGCTCGTGCATGGGGCGGATGGCAGCGTGATTCATCCACGCTTGCTGGAACAGTACAGCTATCGTGCGCGCATTACCGAGGCCCATCAGGACGAAGCCACCTTTCCTGCGAAAGAACGCGCCGCGCACTACGACGTGGTGCTGGCCGCCGTTTCGGCGGCACGCGTCGAGCTATTGCAGCTGCATCGAACGGGCTTGCTTCACGATGAACTGCTGACCGTTCTCGAACACGATCTGGACCTGCAGGAAATCGCCGCGTTGCATGGCAGGGGCTGACCGATCGCGTCAGGTCAGCCTTTACCGCGCGGCTTCCTTGCGTCGCAATGAGTCAGGCAATCCGTACAACACGATCAGCGCGCACACCAGGCTCATCGCGCCGATCACGTACAAGGCCGGCGTCGTACTACCGGTCAGGTCTCGCACGCGCCCCACCATGATCGGGCTCACAATGCCGCCGAGCTGCCCGAGCGTATTGATCAAGGCGATCCCACCGGCGGCGCCGGCGCCCGTGACGAGCTTCGGCGGCAACGCCCAGAACGCCGGAATCGAAGCGACCACGCCCGCGCCCATCACAGCCAGCGCGACGACCAGCAACGCCGTCTGCTTGTCGAAGAACCCCGCTGCAAAGAAGCCGATCGCCGACATCACCAGCAAGCCGAACACGAACTTGCGCCGTTCGCCGCTCGCATCGGACAAGCGCCCGACCACTACCATGCAGATTGCGCCGGCAATATAAGGCACCGCCGTCAACAAACCGATCACCGTCGGGTTGTTCGTGCCCGCCACGTGGATCAGATGCGGCGCCCAGAAATTCAAGCCGTACGACGCCACCTGAATCAGGAAATACACCAGCCCAAGCGTGAGAAAGCCCGGCGTTCTGATGGCACCCATCAACGAATGCCCGGTGTCCGGATGACGGCTCTGCTGCGCAATCTGCCCGGACAGAAAGGACTTTTCTGCCGGCGACAGCCAACCCGCGTCTTCGATACGATCCTTCAGCAGCTTCAGCACCAGATAGCCGAGCACGATGCACGGCAACCCGCCGAGCAGAAACAGCCAGTGCCAGCCAGGCATGCCCAGCACGCCGTTCATGTGTCCGATCACGAGCCCCGCGAGCGGCGCGCCGACCAGGCCGGAAAACGCGGACGCGAGAAACAGCATCGACGTGATACGCCCGCGATAGCTCGGCGGAAACCACAGCGTCAGGTAGTACAGCACGCCCGGCGCGAAGCCCGCTTCCATTGCGCCGATCACGAAACGCAACCCGTAGAACTGCCACTCGTTGTTGACGAACACCATTGCGGCCGTCGCCAGTCCCCACGAGATCATGATCCGCGCGATCCAGCGCCGCGCGCCGACCTTGTACAGAAACAGATTGCTCGGGACTTCGAACAGCACGTAACCGATCACGAACAGGCTCGCACCGAGACCGTATGCGGTATCGGACAAGCCGAGGTCGCTCTGCAACTGGAACTTCGCGAAGCTGATGTTGATGCGGTCAAAAAATGCAAACAGATAGCAGATCATGATCAGCGGCATCAACCGCCACGCCACTTTGCGGATGATGGCCGAAGCATCGTTCGCGCTGTGCTCGCGGTTGCCGGTTGCGACTGCGCCCAGTTCACTCATGTTCGTCTCCAATGCCGGATTCGGCGAAGCCGTCCGGTCGTTTAATCGATTAGGGGAGGGTTAGATTTGTAGAACGTATTCGGGTACGGGATGCAGGTCGCAGTTACGACCCGCCTTTGCCAGTTGCCCCGGCACGTCGTGGCCGAGCAACGCGGGCAAGCCGCGCGACAGCGCGATCAGCTTTTCCAGATCGATCCCGGTGGGAATGCCCATTTCGTCGCACATGTTCACGAGGTCTTCTGTGCAGATGTTGCCGGACGCGCCCGGTGCGAACGGGCAGCCGCCGAGGCCGCCCAACGCGGCGTCGAAGCGGCGCGCGCCGGCTTCGTATGCCGCCAGCACATTCGCAAGACCCAGCCCGCGCGTGTTGTGAAAGTGCAGCGTGAGTGCGGCGGCCGGCAGTCGTTCGAGCACGCGCGTGACCAGTCGCGTCACCTGCCGCGGGTTCGCCATGCCGGTCGTGTCGGCGAGCGTGATGCCCTCGATCCCCATCTCGCGATACGTATCGACAATGCTGATCACGCGGTCTTCGTCGATCTTGCCTTCGAACGGACAGCCGAACGTGGTCGCCACCGACGCGTTCAACGGCACGCCCGAGCCCTTCACGTGCTGCACGATATCGCCGAACGCCACCAGCGACGACTCGCAGCTCATCCGCATGTTGGCGCGGTTGTGCGTCTGACTCGCGGACATCACCAGGTTCAGTTCATCCGCTCGCGAAGCCAGCGCGCGTTCGGCGCCCTTCAGATTCGGAATCAGCGCGACGTAAATCACGCCCGGTTGCCGCTCGATCTGCTGGAACACGGCCTCGCCGTCACGCAGCGCGGGAATCGCTTTCGGTGAAACGAACGAGCCGGCCTCGATGCGCGTGAAGCCCGCAGTGGATAGCGCGTTGATCAGCGCGATCTTGTCCGGCGTGTCGACCCAGGTGGGTTCGATCTGCAAGCCGTCGCGCGGCGCCACTTCCTGCACGATCAGTTTGTCGTAGTGCGGGGTGTTCAAAACGCGATTCATTGCACGGCTCCTTCGCGGCGGAGCCGCTCGATATCTTCGTTGGCGAATCCGAGTTCGCTGAGCACGCTGCCGGTATGCTCGCCGAGCGTCGGCCCTTGCCAGCGCACTTCGCCAGGCGTGTCCGAGAGCTTCGGCACGATGCCCGGCATCTTCACCGACGCGCCGCCCGGCAGTTGCGCCTGCAATAACATGTCGCGCGCCTGGTAGTGCGGATCGGCGACGATGTCGGCCACCGAATAGATGCGCCCAGACGGCACTTCAGCGCGTTCGAGCGCCGCCAGCACGTCGTTGGTGGAGTGGTGCGAGGTCCATTCGGTGATCGCCTGATCGAGCATTGCGCAGTGTTGAACGCGGCCGTCGTTACGCGCCAAGGCGGGATCGTCGGCGAGATCGGGACGGCCGATCACCTGCATCAGGCGCTTGAAAATCGGATCGCTGTTGCCGGCGATCACGACGAAGCCCTCGTCTTCGGTGCGATACGTGTTCGACGGCGCGATGCCCGGCAGCGCGCCGCCGCTGCGCTCGCGCACATGGCCAAGCAGATCGTATTCGGGCACGAGGCTTTCCATCAGGTTGAACACGCTCTCGACCAGCGAGACATCGACCACCTGGCCTTCGCCCTGCCCCGTCTTCACGCGCAGCAGCGACATCAACGCGCCGATCACGCCATGCAGCGACGCGAGCGAATCGCCGAGACTCACGCCGACGCGCGCCGGCGCGCCGTCCACATCACCGGTCGTGTAACGGATGCCGCCCATTGCTTCGCCGATCGCGCCGAAGCCCGGCCGATCGCGGTATGGGCCGCTCTGGCCATAGCCGGAGATGCGGACCATCGTCAGTTTCGGATTGATTGCGTGCAGCACGTCCCAGCCGAGGCCGAGCTTTTCCAGCGCGCCGGGGCGAAGGTTTTCGATCACGACATCGGCATCGGCCGCGAGCCGTTTGACGATCTCGACACCGTCCGCCGACTTCAGATTCACGCAGATGGACTTCTTGTTGCGCGACTGCAGATACCACCAGAGCGAGGTGCCCTCATGCAGCTTGCGCCATTTGCGAAGGGGATCGCCGGTCTCGGGCGCTTCGATCTTGATGACGTCGGCGCCGAACTCGGCCATGAGGCGCGCGGCAAACGGCGCGGCGATGAGGGTTCCGATCTCGATGACGCGGATACCCTGAAGGGGTCCACCCATAATGCTGTCTCCGAAGCTGGTTTCGTGTTGAGAGACAGCTTATGAGCGGCGCGGCTGCGGCGTCCAACCGCAATTCGCCAACGACCGTTCGCGAACGGCGAACGCTCTTCGTCAAGCAGTGGTGGGCGGGGCTTCCGAGGCTTCGATCGAGCGTAGATGGTCGAACAGCAGGCGGCTCACCGGCGACAATGCGTCGACGTCGCGCACCACCAGCACGAGGCTGCGTTCCGACCAGTCGTCTTCGAGCGGTGCGCCGACCAGACCCAGCGGACGGCCCATGAGTTGATACACCTTCAGCGGCAACACGCCGACGCCCATGCCGGCCTGCACCATCCGGCAGACCGCGTCAAAGCCGGGCACGTGGATGCGCAGTCGCAGCGGCTTGCCCGCCTGACGCGCGGCGAGATGCGTGCGGGCATTGATGGAACTCGCGGCGTGCAGGCCAACGTGATCGCCGTCCAGCGTTTCGACGAAGGCGACGCTTTCGCGCGCCGCCAACGGATGATCGTCGCGCATCACGAGGACCAGTGAATCGCGCCGGTAGTGTTCGACGTGCAGGTCGCGCGTGTCGGCGTCGCCGGAACAGATGCCGACGTCGACGAGGCTGTCGTCGACGGCTTCGACCACGCCGCCGCTCGGCCGCTCTTCCAGATCGAGCTTGACGCGCTCATGCTGCAACTGGAACGCGCGCAAATCTTCCGGCAGGAATTCGACGATCGCCGACAGGTTCGCCATCATGCGCACATAGCCGCGCACGCCGCTCGCATGACCGGCCAGTTCGATGCCGATATTCTCGATGTCGCGCATCACGCGGCGCGCGTGATGCAGCAGCGTTTCGCCTGCCGGCGTGAGCGTCATGCCGCGCGCGTTGCGCTGGAACAGCGTGGCGCCGACCGCCTGTTCGAGTTCGAGCAGACGCTTGCTCGCGGCGGAGACGGCGATCGCCTCGCGCTCGGCGGCACGCGTGAGGGTGCCTTCTTCGTAAACCGCGAGGAAGAGTTGCAGCGTGGTGAGGTCGAGCCTTCGGAGAAGGTTTTTGATTACCATGGCGAGACGCCGCGTTGTTGTGCGATCCGCCTATTCTGACGCCAGATGCAGAAAATAGGTGCCGTGCCTCGCGGATCCCGTCCCTCGTCAAAGGAAGTCTTCCGATGCCCACCGTCGCGATCGCGATCTTTCCCGGCGTGCAGGCGCTCGACGTCGCCGGCCCGGTCGACGTGTTTTCCGAAGCCAACCGGTTCGTCGCGTCCGCGGATGCTTACGAGGTGAGGTTGCTCAGCGCCCAAGCCGCACCGCTGCGAGCATCCAACGGCATGATGCTGGTCGCCGACGCTACCTTCGACAAGGCACGCGGTCCGTTCGATCTTGCGTTGGTCGCGGGCGGCCCCGAACTGCCGGACACCACGCCTGATGCGCCCCTGCTGGACTGGCTGGCGAACGTCGCCCCCCAGTGCGGCCGCTACGGTTCGATCTGCACCGGCGCGTTCGCGCTCGGTCACGCGGGCCTGCTCGACGACCGCAACGTCACGACGCATTGGCAGCACGCAGCGCAACTGGCGGCACAATTTCCAAAGGCGCGCGTCGACTTCGACCGCATCTATCTGCGCGATGGGCAACTCGTCACATCGGCCGGCGTGACTGCGGGCATCGATCTGTCGCTCGCTTTAGTCGCCGAGGATCACGGTCCGCACACGGCGCTCGCCGTCGCCAAACGTCTGGTGGTATTCGCGCAGCGGCAAGGCGGCCAGTCGCAATTCAGCCCCTACCTGACCGCGCCCGCCGACGACACCTCGCCAGTCGCCAAAGTCCAGGCGCACGTCATGGAACGGATTCGCGAGAGCTTCACGGTGAAGCAACTGGCGGACGTCGCGGGCATGAGCGCGCGCAACTTCGCGCGCGTGTTCGTGCAGGAGACCGGCGTGACGCCGCATGAATTCGTCGAGCGCGCCCGCGTGGATGCGGCGCGCAAGCTGCTCGAAAGCAGCGGCGCGGCGCTCAAGGCGATTGCGTACGACTGCGGCTTCGGCACGGCGGACCGCATGCGCATTGTCTTCGCCAAGCGAATCGGCGCGACGCCGATGCAGTATCGCGAGCGTTTTCGCTCGGCTTGACGTGAAACGCACGCGCTCGCAGTGAGGGCCGCCGCACGCGGAAAAATGTCGCGTGAGAAAATAGCGGCCTTTCCAAGCCAACGATCCCAAGGACCGACATGACCACTTCTTCCCCGATCCGTGCGATCGTCACCGGCCACACGCGCGGTCTGGGCGAGGCGCTCGCCGAACAACTTCTGGCTCGCGGGATCGCGGTGCTGGGCTTGTCCCGCTCGCGTCATGCCGCGCTCAAAGCGCGCTTCCCGACGCTGCTCGAAGAAATCGAACTGGAACTGGCCGACACCGCACGCGTCGCGCAATGGATCGCGAGCGATGCGCTGCGTGGCTTCGTCAGCGGCGCGCAAACGGTTCTGCTGATCAACAACGCGGGGATGGTGCAGCCCATCGGCCCGATTGAAGGACAAGACGCGACATCCATCGCGACCGCCGTGAGCCTCAACGTCGCCACGCCGTTGATGCTGGCCAGCGCGCTCGCCGCGGCCGCCGTCGACGCAACCGACCGGCGCATCGTGCACATTTCCAGCGGCGCGGCGCGCAATGCGTATCCCGGCTGGAGCATCTACTGCGCGACGAAGGCCGCGCTCGATCATCACGCTCGCGCTGTCGCACTCGACGTGAATCGTGCGTTGCGTATCTGCAGTCTGGCGCCCGGTGTGATCGATACGAATATGCAGGCGGAGATTCGCGGCAGCGGCGTCGAACAGTTCCCCATGCGCGAAAGATTCGAAGACCTCAAGCGCAACGGCCAACTGTCGACGCCCGAGCAATGCGCCACCCAGTTGCTCGATTACGCATTGAGCGATGCATTTGGCCAAACGCCGGTCGCGGATATTCGCGAGATCGCGAAGCCGGCTTAATGCGCTGATAACGGGGCGCATCGAGCGCTCCCGAAAACCCTCACCTTTCGCCTGACTCCCCGCCGATTTACACGCCGGGCGCGACCATCACATCGCGCTCGGCCGCACCGAGTTCGCCGTGCGGCACGAACACATAGCCGCGTCCCCACACCGTTTGCACATAGCGCGGCTCCGAGGGATCGATTTCGATCAGCCGACGCAGCCGCCAGATCGACACGTCCAGGCTGCGCCCTTGATGCAACACGCTATTGCCGCGCAGTTTCTCGTTGAGTTGCACGCGCGTGAGCACGGTCATCGCGTGATTGACGAAGATCTTGAGCAACGCGAACTCCGAACTGCGCAACGCGAAGTGCTCGTTGTCGCGGCGCAATTCGCGCGCGGAGAAGTTCAGCTCGCAGCGGCCGAAGCGATACGGCGGTCGAGTCTCCGGCGCGCCAGGCGCGAGTGAGCCGCGCCGTCGCAGCAAGACGCGAATGCGCGCGAGCAGTTCGGCCGGGTCGGCGGGCTTGCTCATGAAGTCGTCGGCGCCGAGTTCGAGACCGATCACGCGATCAATCGCTTTACTGCTTGCCGATAGCAGAATCACGGGCACGTCGTTGCCGCTCATGCGCAAGTCACGCAACACGGCGAGGCCGTCGCCGTGCGGCGCCGAGATGTCGAGCACCAGCAACGAAGGCCGCTCCATCTCGACCACATGCTTGAGCCCGGCAGCAGGCGGACGTGCTGACACGCCGCAGCCCTGACCGCGCAATGATTCGCCCACCACGGCAGTCAAGCCGGCGTCGGCACCCACGAAAAGAATATGCTGACTCATCCAACTGATTCCAGGAGACGATCGTTTTTCAGAGACAGGCATCTGGCATGCGGATATAGCCGATCCGCGCACCCTGTCGTCCGCGTCGCCATCTTCCCCGCATGCGGCTGTTCTCAAAACGCGGAACAGCCCCCTAGGTTGCCAATTTCTTCCCAACTCTTTCAACGCGAAACGTGATATGAGTCCGCGCGTGTGGCGCACCGTACGATTTGCGGGTGGGCTCCCGAAAAACCTCACCTTTGACACGGAGCGCTTGGGGTTCGGGGCAAGGCAGGCGTCGAATTGCTCCCGAAAACCCTCACCTTTCGAGCTTGGGGGCAGGCCGCAAAGGCATGCTGGGCGTGGTTCGACTACTCCAGAACAGGCCACTCCCGCAAACTCTCACCTTTAAAGCCGATGGAGTAATTTGCATACCCAGGTAAGCAGCCGTGTACGTGCAGGGCTTCGCACGTGATGGAGATGCGCGATTCGCGCGGGGGATGGGTGCTGTGATCGATATATGCTGGCCAGCAACACCATCGTGCTGAAACAAAGCATCGTGGTGAGTGCCGATCGAATTTGCCGCTCACCGTTTTCGATCCGAGGCGCGATGAGGCTTTATGAGCAGAAAAAGCGGCATGGTCAGCGCATGTCGCAATAAACCAGGCTTTGTGGCGAGCCTTGTGCGAATACCCGGATGGTCCCGAATAGTCTCACCTTTGATCAAGCGGAGGCATCCGGAAGCATCGCCTCGATCACTGCGCCAGCCGGTTTACTAGCGTTTTTCCCGTATTTCGACAGTCGCCGCGACTGCGAAACAGACTCAAACACCGGCCTGCGCGAAGCTCCCGAAAAACCTCACCTTTGCGCTCGCTTGCAGCGAAACAAGCGCTTAGCTTGCCAGTTTGCGGAACGTTTCCAGCACCGCGTCGCCCTTGAACGGCTTGACGATCCAGCCTTTCACGCCGGCCGCCTTGCCGCGCTCCTTCATTGCCGGGCTGCTCTCGGTTGTGAGCATGATGACGTTGACGGTCTTGTTGGCGAGCTCGCCGCGAATCTTCTCGACCATCGTCAGACCGTCCATATTCGGCATGTTGACGTCGCTGATCACCAGCTTGATACCGGGGCTGGCCTTCAGCTTGGCGAGGCCGTCCTTGCCGTCCACGGCCGTGTCGACGTCCAGACCGTTCTTCTTCAGAAAGCCGGCCACTTCGTCGCGCACCGTGCTCGAGTCATCCACCACCAGAATTTTCGACATGTTTTTTCCTATGACAACACTCAGAACAGATCCAGTTCGCCTGCCTCGACCATTGCGCCGACGTCGTCCGTGACTTCCTTGAAGTCTTCCGGCGACCAGCTCAGGCTGAACACAAAACGTTGATGCAACTTGACCGCACGGCTCGACTGCGGATCCTTCAGCCAGTACGTGAAGCACAGTTGCGGATTGCCGCTGCCGAACGAGATGTACTTGTGCTTGTGATTCACCAGCAGCGGCACCTGCACCTGGCTGCGCGCCCAGGCGTCCGCATCGCCGACATAGCGGTTCTTGAAGGAACCCCAGATCAGATTCGTCACTTCGCCGAGCACGCTGTTCAGGTCGCGGAAATCCGCTTCGCCGTGCCGCGCGTTGTCGATCATCTGATAACGATCGAGCAGTTCGAGGATCGGCGTCTCTTCGGCCTGCATCATCATGTAGCCGCGGCACCAGGCGCTTTCCAGCGGAATCAGGCTGAACACCTCGCCGAAGATGATGCGGTCGCGCACGATATACGGCGTGTCGCACGTGATGGTCAGGTCCTTGAACACGTCGCCGAGAATGGCCTGCGTCATGTCGGCGATGCCGCGCACTAGTGCGTTCGGATAATCCAGGCTGAAGATGTAGTCGTCGATCACCTGGCGCAGCGGCGCCATATCGTGCGCGACGTACGCGGCGCAGACTACGCGCCGCAGGCTCTCCGGCAAGCCGTCCATGCCTGGGTCGTTATCCCGGCGCATGATGATCGGCAACTCGGGGCGCACCGCGTTGATCCTGATCGCGATCTCGGCGCTCGCTTCCGGCGAGCCGCCGTAACTCTCGGCGAACAGCACCGCGCCCAGATCGATATTCGAGCGCAGCACCGACTGCAAGCGGTTCTTGCCGACTTTCACGCCGACCAGATTGTTCTCGTCGCAAAAGCGCTTCAGCGCCTCTTTGTGCGCCGGGCAGTCGTCCAGCACCAGCACTTTGCTGACGGGCTTGTTCATGTTCATGTCGCGTTCCTGCTCACAGCGGCTATCCATTTCACGATCAGAACAACTCCAGCTCGCCGCTGGTTTCTTCGACAACGCTCGTATCGGCGACGAAGTCGAGCGACGCATGCGCGCACACGCACACCGTCGCGGCAAGCCGCACGCTGCCGTCGAGCGTGATCGCATACGACGACAACAGAGCCGGCTTCAATTCATGCAGATGCGGCAGGCAACGCGCGTTCAGCACATAAGGCGTCGACATGCCGAGGTCGGGGAAGTAGCGCAGCAATTCCTGATTCATCGCCCCGCAACACAGGTTGCAGATTTCCAGAAAGACTTCCTGGAAGGGGCGCTCGTCCGCCGTGTCTTTCAGGTAGTAGCCGCGTGTGGTGTCGTCTTCGTCGAAATGAAGAATCAGCAGCAGCCTGAATACGATCGACGAAATGGTCAGCACGACCACTTGCGTATCTTTGGATACGCCGACGCTGGCGTCCGCTATCGGCGCGATCTCGCACAGCTCGCCTGAATCCAGCGGCAAACGCGCCTGCGCAGCCTTGCGGAAAATGCGGTCGAAGCTGTCCTTGGCGTGGGCCGAGATCACACCGCCACCTCGTGCAGCTTCGAATGAAACTGATGGGCCAGCGACTCGACGCTCGCGAGCGATGCCGCGATCATCTTGCCGCCCGCCTGAATGTCCTGAAACGTGGACGTCGTGGTCAGGTCGTTGCGGTGCAAACTGTCGCGATAGCTCTTCGACAATTCCTCGGAACGCGCGGCGAGCGCGCGCACTTCGCTCGCCACCACCGCGAAGCCGCGTCCGGCAGGCCCCGCGCGTGCAGCTTCGATCGACGCGTTCAGCGACACGATCACCACGTGCCGCACAATCGACGACAGCTCCTGATTCTTCGCGTGCATGTCGTGGTTTTGCGTCATCAGCGAAATCATCTGTTCGTGCCAGCGCTCGAACGTCGCACCGAGACTCTTCAGACGCTCGGCTTCGCCAGCGATCTGCCGCGCCTGATGCGCCAATTGATCTTTGTCCTCGGCGGCCGCTTTCAATGAGGCGCGCAGTTCGTCGGCGCTTGCCGATTGCTGCATCAGGTCCTCGCGCAACTGCGTGGTCAAAGCGAGGAGTTCCTGCTCGACCTGCTCTCGCGCGCGAATGGCTGTGCCATGATCGGCCCGCTCAGCCTCGAGCCTGGAAATGCTGGCTTGCGCTTCGGCGCGCAGCCGTGCCGTCAGCTTCGCGCTGTGCAGCTTGTGCGCGGCAAATGCCAGCAGCGCGGTCACCGCGCTGCCTGCAGCCATCGCCAATACATACTGTTGAATCACAACCGTTCCCTTCGAATTCCGTCGCGACGTACGCCGATGCGGCGCTCAGTCCGCCATCGCGTCGAGTTGCAGTGCCGCGGCTTCGCCGCGCGCTTCCAAGCCGAGCGTATCGACGGCGAGGCTATCCGGCAGACAGACGATGGTCTGGAACTGACGGAACGCCGCGCCCTTGTGATCGTCGGTGAAGCGCAGTTCGATGCTGCCGTTCGCGCGCTTGAGGAAGTCGCGCACGGCGTCCATACCGACACCGCGGCCCGACAACTCCGTGACCGTTTCCGCGGTCGAGAAGCCTGGCCGGAAAATGAAATCGGCGATGGCTTCGTCGCTCAGCGTGTCGTCGCGGCCGATCCAGCCGCGCTCCATCGCGATGCCGCGAATGCGTTCGAGCGCGAGGCCGCGGCCGTCGTCGCTGAGCGTGATCTGCAGCGCGCCATTGTCCACGCCGACTTCGACAGTGATCGTGCCGGCTGGTGCTTTGCCGTGGGCGCTGCGCGCCTCGGCGGTTTCAATGCCGTGGTCCATCGAATTGCGCAGCAGATGCATGAACACGTTGTTCAGCGTGCCGCTCGCCTGGCCACGCAGACGGTAGCCGTTGTCGTCGATACGCACGGTCGGCGCGGGCTTGCCCAATTCGCTCGCGAGCGACGGCAGCGAGTCCAGCACGCCGGAGAGCGCGTCGCGCACGCTTTCGCTGCCCAGCGCGCTCAGCGTGCGCCGCAGCGCATCGCGCATCGACTGGAGTTCATGCAGTTCGCCGGCGTTGGTCTGGTCCAGCATGCTCAGTGTGTGCTGGATATGTTCCTTCGCGACCATCACGTAGTGGCCGGAGTTGCCGGCGTCGTTCGGCTGATTCTTGTTCTTGCGGCCGAGGCTCTGTTCATTGATCTTCGCGTAGCTGTCGATAGCTTCGCGCACGCGCGTCAGTTCGCGCATCAAATGCTCCTGATCCCACGAACGATCCGCGTCCGGTTGGCGCAGCTCGTGATAGCTCTGCTCGGTTTCGTGCACGACGTTGGTCAGATGCTGCAGGTTGTAGGTCCGCGCATTGCCCTTGATGGTGTGCATGTTGCGGAACAGTTCGGCAATCGCCGCGTGATCCGCCTCCGAATGCTTGCGGATGATCCGCTCGTTCTCGCTGATGAAGCCCGCCGAGCTTTCGATGAAGTGGTGGAACTTCTCCTCGCTGACCGCGAGAATTTCGCCGATCATGTCGAGGCGGCGGCGTTGTTCGCTGGCTTCCGCCGCGAGCTTGCGCAATTCGGTCACGTCACGCACGCAGAGCATCAGGCGCACGATCACGTCGTTTTCATCGGTAATCGCTGACCAGCTCAGATCGAGAATCTTCACACGGCCGTCGGGCATGCGTTTGGAAATCTCGCCGACCAACAGATGCTGATTGAACACGAAGTTGATGCAGTCTTCGCCAAGACACGCATGCGCGGCCGCATCCACTTGCGAGAGCGCGTCCGAACCGAGATCGGTATCCGCGAACACCAGATCCATCAAACCGCGCCCGGCAATATCCTTCGTTTCGAAGATGTCTTCCAGATACGCCGAGTACTCCGTGTGAATCACCGCGCCGTCGATCACGGTCAGAATGCCTTGCTGCATGTTCTGCAACATCGCCTGAATGTCGGCGGTTTTCTGCTTGAGTTGCGCCGAGCTTTCCTGAATCTTCTCGATCATGCCGTTGAAGGCGACGATCGAATGGCCGATCTCATCCAGGCGGCCCACCGGCACACGCCGCGTAAAGTCCTGGCTCGAGGCGATCTCGCTCATCATCGCTTGCATCCGGCTGAGCGGGCGCGTGATCTGACGGTAGAGCAGCGAGCCGATGGAGGTCAGCAGAATGATCGCGATGCCCGTGACAACAGCGATTGCCGTGGTCGTGGTCGAGAGCGTGGTGTTCAGCGTGCTGATCGCCTCGTCTTTCTCGCGATTCTTCTCGACGCGCAAGGTCTCGACGATCCCTTCGAGTTCGTCGCGATACTGCGCGACATTAGCGAACAGATACGCCTGCGCGAGTTCGTTCTTACCGTCGGCCTTCATTTTGGCCGTCTCGGCGATCGCGGAGAAATAGTTTTCGAGGCTGTCGTTGGCCTGCGAGACGAGACCCTTCTGGGCGTGGCTCGCGGCATCTTTCGCTTGCAAGGCGAGCGCCTGTTGCAACGAGGCCCGCTTCTTCGTCAGGTCGTCCTGCGCCTGGGCAACCATGTTGGCGTCGGGCGCGTAGACCAGCGTCATGGTGGCGAGCTGCACATCCTTGACTTGCGACACGAGGTCGGCGGAAGCGAGCGCGCTGGGCACGACGCCTTCCGTGACCTTGCGCACCTCGGCGGCGCTGCCGCGCGTCTGGTAGACGGCGTAGCCGCCGATCGCCGATAAGGCGACGAACATCAAAACAACCAATAGCGTGATGCGATGACGAATAGTCATGTGAACCCCCCGGGGTCTGGCCTTCGCGTCAGCCCTCGTTGGGAGCAGCGCGTTTTATGCGAAATTTGGTCTGACTTGCAGCGCTGCGGAGTATTGCGCACGCATGTTACTAAGCGATGACCGCAGACTTTTAGAGCGCATTCAACGCGTTAAATATATTGCTAAAGTTTCCGAATAAAACGCCGTTAATTAATACCTTTTTTTGATTTCGCGTCTTGTCACCATTTCAACAAACTGCGCATCCAGACTAAAGCTCCATTCGACATCATGGAGCCAAATGATGAATGTAAGCGTGCGCAGCTATCTGTCCCCGACACTCGTCCTACTCGCTTTCGATTGGCCCGAAGGCGGCAAGCGCGAAGACTTCCTCGGTTTCGCCATCAAACGGACGCCGGGTTTTCTCGCCGCCGATGGCCACGAACGCGAAGCCAGCAGCTGGCTGCCCAACCGGTTGACGTTCAAAGGCGTGGTGCCGGATACGCAGAAAGACGCGCCGACGAATGAGGCGCCCATTCAGAAATTCATGTGGTGGGATGCGCGGATCGATGAGGCGGATCGGGAAAAGTCGTTCACCTATCTCGTCTATCCAGTGGTCGGCACGCCGGCAGCGCCGCAATTGCTCGACGCGCAAAAAGGCGAATGCAAGCTGACTTTGCCCGCGCATATGGAGGCGAACATCGGCTCGTGGTTCAACCGCGCCGTGGTCAGTTCGCAGGCGTTCGCGCGTAAAGTCAAGGCGCTGCATCTCGCGCCGAACGCAGCGCCTTCGGCGGAACAGGCATTGCGCCTGCGCAAATGGCTTGCAAACGACTTGCAGGAAGTCTTCACGCTGACGCTCGATCATGCGCATCGCGCGGCATCGGCGGTGTACCACCTGACCGATCCGCTCTGGGCGATTCCTGCCTTCGAGGCTTTCGGCAAGAAGCAGGGCAAAGCATCGCTTGCCATCGTTTACGACTCGCACAAGGTGTCGCAGAAGGGCAAGCCACCGGCACCGTCGCCGAACCAACCCGCCGTCGACGAGCTCGCCGATGTCGCCACGTTCGCGCCGCGCGACAAGACGCACATCATGCACGACAAGTTCATCGTGGTGGACAACGGCAATGGCGAGGCGTCACCGGCGCGCGTACTGACGGGCTCGGCCAACTTCACCACCGAAGGCATCACCGAGCAGGCGAACGTGCTCCATCTGTTCGATTCGCCGGAACTGGCCACGCTGTACAGCGAACGCGCCAAGGCGCTCGCCGGCAATCCGAGCATTGCGGCGACGGCGAAGCTCACGCCGGGTTGGTCCGAGTCGATTCAGATCGGCAGCGCGAAAGTGCGGGTCTGTTTTTCGCCGGAAGCGAAGGACTCGCGTTTGCAGATCGACACGATCGTCGACGCGATCAACAAGGCGAAGCACTCCGTGGTGTTCTGCCTCTTCATGCCGACCGACGCGCCACTGCGCGATGCCTGTTTCGCGGCTGGCGACAAAGGCCGGATGATGTTCGGCCTCGTCAACCACATCAGCCCGAAGTCGGCGGAGGCAGCAGAGGAGGCGGAGAAAAACGGGCAGATCGTCTCGACGACCGCGCTCGCCAACATGGAGCTATATCACCGCGGCCGGGACAAGCACGACGTGATCGACGCGGAGTATTTTTCACCGGCGACCGTGCCGGCAGGCTTCGAACCCGAGTTGCGCCTTTTTCCAGGCGAACGCGCGCCGAGCTACGCGCCAGTCATCATTCACCACAAGTTCCTGGTGATCGACGCAGAGGGCGCCAATCCGATTGTCTACACGGGCTCGGCGAATATGAGCAACAACTCGGAACATTTCAACGACGAGAACCTGCTGGAGATTCGCGACCGCCGCATCGCCGGCACGTATCTCGCGGAATTTCTGCGGCTCTACGAGCACTATCGGGCGCGTGCGTTGGCGATACGGCAAAAGAACGACGGCACGCATGAGCGTTTGATGCTGGCGCCGGATGGCTCGTGGGCGAAGAAGTATTTCGTTGCGGACAGTCCGGAAGACAAAGCGCGTGTTGCGCTCGCGCACGGCGGTGATTAGACCGCACGCGGGCGAACGTTACGCGATCGAAGCGTCAGCGAATCGGCGGAAGATGCTTCGACGCCTCGCGCAAGGTGAGCGGCGAGATAAGGTCTCGCGAGGCCGATAGAAAACCGCTCACCACGTCGGGCGCGTGCCGCGCGTAGTCGCGCAACGCCCAGCCGATCGCCTTACGGATAAAGAAGTCATTTTCCGCGGCGAGCGCCCGTGCGTAGCCGAAGAGGCGATCTTCGTCGGTATGCCCGCGCCAGCCGAGTTGATGAATCATCGCGATACGTCGCACCCACAGCGATTCGTGCTGAAGCGCGGCATCCATTACCGCCTGCGCCTGCGGCGTCCCGACTCGCGCCGCTCTCAGCACGTCGCCGACCACGGCCGCGAGCGGATCGATCGAATCCCACCACGAAGCATGCTGCGCGATGGCCAGCAAATGCGCGATGTCGGTGGTCGCAAGCGTCTTCCAGTTGCGCGCCAGCAGATCTGTCGCGACGTACTGGTATTCGCGCGCCGGCATCGTCCATAAGCGATTGGCGCACGCCAGCAAGTGATCGGCGTTCTCCACCGGCAGCCGCTTGAAAACCGGCGTTACCGCTTGCCGCCGCAGCGGCGTCGGCACACCGATGAAGTCGAACTGGTGACGCATATAGGCGCGCATGGCGAGCGCGCGGTCTGCGTCGGCGTGCGGGGCGAGCGCCGCCTTGATTTCCTTGGCGAAGGCGTTGGGTGTCATTGAGGTAAGCGCTCGACATGAACTTCGCCGCGTCGGTAATCGGTGAAGTACGATTCGATGCCGACCTCACCGAGCGCGCGCACCGCGGAGCCGAAGTCGATCGTGCCGTTGTGCGAGCACTGCGCGCGGTCTTCGGCAGCGCGACGGCCGGCTTTATCGAGCTTGGCGTGCATGGTGATTTCTAGCAAGGTTGGACGTCTATTCGCGGGAGGCATCAAAATGCGTTGAGCGAATGCTAGTTTCCCAAGAAATCGATGTCAAATTCATGCAGAGACGCGCTCGATAAGAACTCGGACTTTTGCTCCCGAATTCCCTCACCTTTGAGCGTGGCCAGTGTGTATCGATCAAGCTTGGGCCGCGTTGCCAGGAACGAAGATCGCACCATGAGGCCCATCGCCTCCACCGGGACCGCCGCCATCTTGGCCGCCGCCGGGGCCACCGTGACCCGGACCGCCGCCGCCCCAACCCGGAGGCGGTCCCCACCAGCATCCGCTCAAGGTTGCGCTCAAGGCGGCCAGTGCCGCGATTGCCAATAACTTCTTCATGCTTTCTCCTTCGATGAGTCTATGGTCACGCCACGTCGTCGCTCGTGTTTGGAGTGGCGACGTTGCGTGTCATGCGCAACTTATCAACCGGCGAAAGATCATGTTTTACGAAGCGGTTACAAGCTCGGCGATGAATGGCCGTTGCCGCGAAACGCGTGAGTGTGTGTGACGCCTTATAGCGTGGGTCACGTGGTTTTTCGCAGCGTTGCGCGGGCAAGCTGGCGCGTTCACGCTTTGTTTGCATATGGAAGAGGATGTAAGCAGATGGGCAGCATCGGCGCTACGCCGATACGCTTCAAGGTGAGGTGTTTGAGCGCTCGATGCTTCACCGTTGGCGCTACGAATAGAACTCCCTGGAAATCCTCACCTTATCTCAGGTGCGGATTCAGCGCGGCGTTGACTCACCTCCTGGAATCGCTCACCTTTGCCGGGCGATCTCCTGGAACGGCTCACCTTGCGTCTCTTGTTTGTGGTTAAGGTGCTGTTCCGGCTCCTGGGACGGCTCACCTCTCGGCAAGTTTGACCTGTCTGTCTCCTGGAAAGCTTCACCGTTGATCGTGATGCGCGTCATCTCCTGGAATTCCTCACCATTTATCGGTGCGGCGCTATCTCCTGGAATTCCTCACCATCCTGGAACGGCTCACCTCAACGAGCCACCCTATCGGCAAGCCAGACGACTGCTTTGATTGCCGCGCCGAGCGCTTCCTCCTTCGAAGGAAACACAGCGCCCGAATAGTATTGGACCGGCGTCCAGGCTCCGCCGTCTTCGACATCGCGACGAAATTCTTCGAATCCGTACGTGCCGTCCGAACGTAGGAACAGGTCCACGCATCGGTTGTGCTCATCGTTTTCGATGCTGTCGAACACCAGCGAAGACTTGTCGATACGTGATGACATTTCGGATCTCCACTCGCAGGTCGGGCCTGCACTGCGCGGTTGTCACAACTTGTCCGTCAACGATGCTAGCACCGCGGGCGAATCCATGTTTTCGCCCTTTGGTTCGACCTGAACGCAAGTTTTTTTCATCCGCAGGCTGTTCGTAATCGGCCTTTCTCAGCACGGTGATGCCCGGAAACCCGCCATGGGCCGCACTCCGCTTCATTGTTTGGTTTGCAGCAACTGTGATTTCACGCTATTGGCATAGAAAAAAGATAGGCGCCGTCTAAAGTACAACTTGTCAACGGCGCGGGTCTCACTCGACTCGCGGTGCTTCTAAAAAATCGCATTGGAGATTCATCATGAAAAGCAAACTTCTTGCAGCCTTGCTCGTCGCAGCTACTACCGCTTTCGCTGCTCCCGCATTTGCCAGTGGGTATGGTCCGGCACCTTCGTATCGCCCGTCGGTTGGCGCCCCGGCGTCGCAGCGCGGCCAGAGCGCACAAACGGTCGCAGTCGAACGCAGCAATGCGGTCGGTTCGGTCAATGATTCGTACGGTGGCGTAGTTGGGTCGTCTTCGGAATCCGGCAGCCGTCAACCTGACCAGTCTCTTGGTCGCTTGTACTCCGGTCACTAATCTGAAAGTCGTGCGCGTACCGAGGCTGTAGCGAGGTGTTGAAATGTTGAAGATTATCGAAGGTGCGGTGGTTCTGGGTGCGCTGATGCTGTATCTGGCGCCCGCAATGATTGCGGACGCCAGAGAACGCAAAGACGCCTTTGCGGTGACCATGGTGAACGTCTTGCTCGGATGGACGGTGATCGGTTGGTTTGCAGCGCTGATCTGGGCGCGGCATCCCGTGAGCGATCGCCGTCTGAAGCACTTCGCGAAGCGAGCACACCGCGCAGTGGCACGGGTCACCATTGATGCAATCGTCGCTCGAGCTGAATGTCGTGGTAGCTCGATCCCGGCGTTCAACCCTCGTTTGGTGCCGATAGTTGCACGTATTGCTGCAAGCAGTAATCGACCGAAAATGTAATTCGGGCTGCTGGTTGCCCGGTGCCTTCGGATGATTGGGAAGCTATCTGGACATCGATAGTTTGCTTAGAACTTCACCTTGAATTGAAACCCAATGGTGAACGGAAGATTATCGGAAGGGATCGGCGGAATCACGATGAAGTTCGCGCCCACACGCTTGTATTCGACCATGACGATCGGCGCGACCACCGGCCCGATCGTATGGTCGCGGCCCAAGCCCCAGTTGCCGTAGTTATAGCCCGAGATGATCCCGCCGATCGCCGCGATCCGCACGATGCCCCAGTGCGCGAACTCCGGCGCCCACACCCCGCCGCCATAGTAGGAAGGCCGGCGCAGCGAGTTGCGAAAGCCACCGGCAGTCAACGCCCATTGGTTATTGAGCCAGCATTCGACGCCGAGACCCGGATTGAACTGCTCGAAATGCGTGTTCGGATCAGGGTTGATGTGATACGAACCCAGCATGGCGTCGACCCATACGCCGCCCTCGCACCAATTGCCCGCATGGGCGGCCGACGCAGCGGCGAGGCTGGCAACGAGCGCCACTGCGGTACGTCGGATATTCTTGTTGATCTGCCGAAAATGCATGTCCTCTCCGCCACCGGTCGAGCGCCGGCGTCATCTATGTTCCGGGTATGCTTGCATGCCGTCCGTCGCGCACTGTACCTCAAGCCGCACAGGCGATGTTGAGGACACGCTCGGACGCGTGGGCACAACACGTGCCCGGACGCGCAGACATAACAGTAACGGAGAACCGATGGCAGAGCGGTGAACGCGCATCGCGCGTTCACCCGCGCAAGGTCAGAGACCGAGATCGGACAGACTGGGATGGTCGTCGGGGCGGCGGCCGAGCGGCCAGTGGTAAAGACGGTCCGCTTCGCGAATCGGCATATCGTTGATGCTGGCGTGACGGTGCGCCATCAGTCCGTGCTCGTCGAATTCCCAGTTCTCGTTGCCGTACGAGCGGAACCAGTTGTTCGAATCGTCGTGCCATTCATAGGCAAAGCGCACGGCGATGCGGTTATCCGTAAACGCCCACAGTTCCTTGATCAAACGGTAGTCGAGTTCTCTCGCCCATTTGCGGCGCAACAGGCCGACGATCTCCGCGCGACCATGCGTGAACTCGGCGCGGTTGCGCCACACGCTATCCACCGTGTAGGCGAGCGACACGCGCTCGGGGTCGCGGGTATTCCAGCCGTCTTCCGCGGCGCGCACTTTCTGGATTGCGGTTTCGCGTGTGAAGGGCGGCAGCGGCGGGCGGGTTTCAATCGAGTCGGCCATGGTAATTCCTCAGTCAGGTTGCGGTTCGCCGGGATGGCGGTCGTTTGCTTGGCGGGATGCCTGGCTCGCCCGCGCACTCCGCGTCGAGCAGGACTTGGGCTGCAGCTTGCGCGTCGAGGGCGGCATCGGGCTCGCCGCTCACCAGTGCCACGGCAATGGCGCCGTCGAGCAAGATCAGCCATTGACGCGACAAGCGCGCCGTGCGACGGGCGTCGATGTCCGACTCCGCCGCGAATGCATCACATTCGGTTTGCACGAACGCCAGCAGGCGTTCCTTGTGATGGCGCGCGACGATCCGGATCGGGTCGTCCGCGGAGGCAATTTCACCGGATGCGTTCAGAAATGCGCAACCGTGAAAATCCTCCGATGCAAACCATTCGCGCAGCACCTCGAACATGCCGAGCAGGCGTTTGCGCGCCGTCTTGCCATGCCGTTGCGTGCCCGCGATAAACCAGTTCATCCAGCGTTCGTCGCGCCGGTCGAGCGCGGCGGCCACGAGCGCATCTTTCGATTCGAAATGCGTGTAAAAGCTTTTGCGCGCCGCGCCGGACTGCTTGACGATCGCGTCCACGCCGGTTGCGTGAATGCCGCCGGCGTAGATCAACGCTTCAGCCGCGTCCAGCAGCCGCTCGCGCGCGCTGCCGGGTGCGACTGATTCAGTGTGAGTTTCGGTAGCCATGGACGAAGGGTAGAACGATCATTCTCCCTCGTCAAGTCTTTTGCGTTTTTGCAGGTTGGGTGCGCGAACTGTTATCTTGAGCACGATCGGTCAACGGGAACGAACTTCATGAGTACACTGACTCTCCGCGCCACCTTCATGCGCGCCCTGCTCAGCGCAACACTACTGACGGCGGTGGCCTGCACGCCCGTGCAAGTGCTCACGCATACGGTCAGCCAGAACGAAACACGCGTGCCGCCCGGCCGCTACGAAATCGATCCGGATCATTGCAGCATTACCTTCGACATCGATCATTTCAAGTATTCGCGCTTCACGGCGCGCTTCGATCGCAAGAAGGGCGAACTCGACTGGAACGAAGGCGGTCTGGACAAGAGCACGACGTCGGTGACGATCGACGCCGCGAGCATCGATACGAATGTGCCTTTGCTCGACAAAATGGTGAAGAGCGCCAACATGCTCGACGTGGAGCGCTATCCGGAGATTCGCTTCGTCAGCACGCGTTTTGAGCGCACGGGCGAATCGCGCGGCACGTTGACCGGCGATCTGACGATTCATGGTGTCACACAACCGGTCTCGCTCGACGTCACCTTCAATGGTTTTGCCCCCGATCCGCTCACGAAGAAAGACACGCTCGGCTTTTCTGCCGAGGGTCATTTCAGTCGTGCGAAGTTCGGCCTGGCGACGTGGTATCCGGCCGTCGGCGACGATATTCATGTGCGCATTCAGGCCGAGTTCGTTAAAACGCCCGCAGGCGGGTGAGCGCGGTGCGGGCGTTGGTCCAAGCGTTTTTTTGCTGCACGCTGAGACTGCAAGCGTGGTCGCGCGTCGGCGCGTGTTAACTCATGCGGCCGTCCAGTCGAGAATCACCTTGCCGCTTTCGCCGGAGAGCATCGTGGCGAACGCTTCCTGATAGTCGTCGACCTTGAAATGGTGCGTGAGGATCGGCGAGAGATCCAGGCCGCTTTGCAGCATCGCGACCATCTTGTACCAGGTCTCGAACATCTCGCGTCCGTAAATGCCCTTGATTTCAAGGCCTTTGAAGATGACCTGAGTCCAGTCGATCGCGGTCTGCGCGGGCGGAATGCCGAGCAGCGCGATCTTGCCGCCGTGGTTCATCGCTTCGAGCATGCCGGTGAAGGCGCTCGGGACACCGGACATTTCCAGCCCGACGTCGAAACCTTCGGTCATGTGCAGGTCCGCCATCACGTCGCGCAACGATTCGCGCGAGACGTTGACCGCACGCGTCGCGCCCATCTTGCGCGCGAGCTTGAGGCGATAGTCGTTGACGTCGGTGATCACGACATTGCGCGCGCCCACGTGTTTCGCGATCGCCACCGCCATGATGCCGATGGGTCCGGCGCCGGTAATCAACACGTCTTCGCCGACCAGATTGAACGACAGCGCGGTGTGCGTGGCGTTGCCGAACGGATCGAAAATCGCGGCGAGGTCGTCGGAAATCTCGGGCGGAATCTTGAATGCGTTGAATGCCGGAATCACCAGATACTCGGCAAACGCGCCTTCACGATTCACGCCGACGCCCACCGTATTGCGGCACAAATGCCGGCGGCCCGCGCGACAATTGCGGCAGAAGCCACAGGTGATATGGCCTTCGCCCGACACGCGATCGCCGATCGCAAAGCCGCGCACTTCCTGGCCCATTTCGACGATTTCGCCCACGTATTCGTGGCCGACATGCATCGGCACGGGAATCGTTTTTTGCGCCCAGTCGTCCCACTTCCAGATGTGAATATCGGTGCCGCAAATCGCGGTGCGCGTGATGCGGATCATCACGTCGTTGTGGCCGACTTCGGGTTTCTTGACGTCCGTGAGCGTGAGGCCGGGAGCGCGTTCGAGTTTTGCCAATGCTTTCACGTGCGCCTCCGTATTAGATGACACCGAGTTCACGGCCGACGCGCGCGAATGCATCCACCGCGCGGTCGATCTGTTCGGGCGTGTGCGCGGCGCTCATCTGCGTGCGAATGCGTGCGCGGCCTTTCGGCACGACCGGGAACGAGAAGCCGATCACGTACACGCCTTCCTTCAGGAGCGCATCGGCCATTTTCGAAGCGAGCTGCGCGTCGCCGAGCATGACAGGAATGATCGGATGTTCGCCGGGCACGAGCGTGAAACCGAGCGCACTCATCTTGCTGCGGAAGTGCGCGCCGTTTTCGCGCACGCGCGCGCGCAATTGCGCGCCTTCTTCGCTCGCCAGCAGTTCGAGTACTTTCAGCGAAGCGGCGGCGATGCTCGGCGTCAGCGTGTTCGAGAACAGATAGGGACGCGAGCGCTGACGCAGCAACTCCACGATCTCCTTGCGTGCGGCCACGTATCCGCCCGATGCGCCGCCGAGCGCCTTACCCAGCGTGCCGGTGATGATGTCGATGCGCGACAGCACGCCACAATGTTCCGGCGTGCCGCGCCCGTGTTCGCCGACAAAACCCACGGCGTGCGAGTCGTCGACCATCACGAGCGCGCCGTAACGGTCGGCCAGATCGCAGATGCCGGCGAGGTCGGCGATGATGCCGTCCATGGAGAACACGCCGTCGGTCGCGATCAGTTTGAAGCGCGCGCCGGCGGCCTCCGCTTCGATCAGCTTCGCTTCGAGATCGGCGAGGTCGTTGTTCTTGTAACGAAAGCGCTTCGCCTTCGAAAGCCGCACGCCGTCGATGATGCTCGCGTGGTTCAGTTCGTCGCTGATGATCGCGTCGTTTTCGTCGAGCAGCGTTTCGAACAGGCCGCCGTTTGCATCGAAGCAGCTGGAGTAGAGGATGCAATCGTCGGTCTGCAGAAACGCGGCGAGCGCGTGTTCCAGATCCTTGTGCACGGTTTGCGTGCCGCAGATGAAGCGCACGGACGCCATGCCGAAGCCGTCGTTGTCGAGACCTTGCTTGGCGGCCTCGATCAGGCGTGCGTCGCCGGCGAGGCCGAGGTAGTTGTTGGCGCAGAAGTTCAGCACGTCCGTCCCGTTAGCCAGACGAATGTCGGCCGATTGCGGGCTGGCGATCACGCGCTCGTTCTTGTAAAAGCCGTCAGCGCGAATCTGCTCGAGGGTGCCGCGCAGATGGGCGAGGTAAAGGTCACGCATGAACCAGACTCCTGAAAAGGGTGATAGCGCCCGTGTCAGCGTGTTCGGCATGTGCGACCACGAGGCGGCCTGTTATAGTCGGCTGTCAGTTTTATCGGATTTTTTCGTTTTTCCGAACTAAAATCCGGTATGTCGAACAACTCTAAACGATGGGTCAGGAAATGGCAAGTTCGGGTATCCGCCGCGCCGCGGCCAACGCGGCGCCCATCCCAGGCGCAACTTCGGTCCCGGCAGTCGCGGCGCCGCCGCGCGTCGGCGAACAGATTCAGCGTTTGCGCGCCGAACGGCGCATGACGCTCGACGATCTGTCGCGTGCGGCCGGCGTGTCGAAATCGATGCTCTCGGAGATCGAGCGCGACAAGGCCAATCCGACCATCGCGGTCGCCTGGCGGCTGACCAATGCGCTCGGCGTCAGCCTCGATTCGCTGTTCGCGCCACAAAAGACGCCGGAAGCGATCGCTGTCTCCGGGCCGCACGAGATTCCCACTTTGAGCGGGCACGACGCCAAGTATCAATTGCGAGTGTGGGGGCCGATCGAGCTGGCCGGCAAGTTCGAGTGGTACGAATTGACGCTGCAGCCAAGTGGGGCGCTGGTGTCGAACGCGCACGAACCCGGTACGCGCGAGCATCTGACCGTGCTGCAAGGATCGATCGAAATCGAGGCGGCCGGCACGACGAAACGGCTCAAGGCGGCGGACACCGCGCGTTATGTCGCCGACGAGCCGCACGCGATCCGCAACGCCGGCAAGGGCGAGGCGAAGGCGCTGCTGGTGGTGATTCACGGCTGATCTTCCGGCGCACCGTAACTAGTTGTTGGCGGAATCGGGACTTCGCCCGAGGTTGCATCCGACACTGTATATTTGTACAGTACAGGGTATCGACTGGAGCCGATCATGAACAAGCTGACAACCGACTCGACCGACCACGCTCTGGCCGCGCTGCGCTATCAAACCGCAGCGCGTGATCTCGAACACATTGTCCGCAATATTGCTGCGCGCTACATCGTGCAACAGGTGCCGCTCACCTGGCGTTTGCTGCATGCCATCGAAGCCGAAGCGCTGGCTGACCTCGGCTTCGCCAGCCGGCACGACGCGGTGATGCTGGGTCTTTTTCAACGACCGTCCGATTTGCCGTATCCGGAAACGGACGAGGCGGTGGACTTCGGCACGTCCACGGCACTGCCGGCGGTGTTCGCGTTCGCGGTCAGTGCTTATGAAGAAGCGGCACGGCGGGCTGCGCAGCCGTCGTCCGAGAACGCGCCTTTGAAACACGCGCGCGCTTGGGGCGACTGAATCCGGGCTGCATTTCCATCCGTTGCCACCTACAATGGGTGCAACTAACGGAAGAATAACCCATGTCACCTCCTCACCTGACCGACCCGGTCCCGCGTCCAGCGCCGTCCACGGATCTCTTCGATCAGCAACGTGAAGACTGGCGCCGCGACCCGCAAATCGCGTTCGACGCATGGCTAGCCAAACAACATTTCCGCCGTTCTTCCGCTGAAGTCTACCAGGCGCAGTGGGGGCTTTTTCTCGATTGGCTGAGCGCACGTCAAAAGAGTCTGGTCACGGTCGAAGCTCACGCGATTGCCGAATTCGTCGCCGGACTCGACGTCAAAAAGACTCAACGTGTGCGGTATTTGCGGCTGATCGAGCGAGTGCTCGATCATGTGCGCGAGATCGAATCCGCTTCGACCAATCCGGCGCGCTTCATTGCTCAGGATGGCGAAGCAGCGTGGCGAAACGCGCGCGATAACGAGCCGACCGGCTTTCTCAACCACGCCGAACGAACCGCATTGATCGCGCATCTGTTTTCGCCGTTGCCGGATTTGTCTGCGGCGCAACGTTGGCGGGAGCGGCGCGACCGCGCTTTGATCGCCGTGTTTTTAGGCGGCGGATTGAAAACGGGCGAGGCTGCTTCGCTTACGGTTAGTTGCGTGAATGTGGGATCACCTTGGGTAACAATCGAGTCGGCCAATCCGATGCTGACGCGGCGCACCCGGCTCGCACCTTTCGCCGCCGCGATTCTCGACGCTTGGCTCGCCGAACGGCGTCTGTCGGAATTGGCGGGTAATCTGGTTTTTCCCGCATCGCCTTCCGGACGTCCGATGCATAAAGCCACCATGCTGCGCGCGGTCGACGCCTTGATCGACGGAGCCGGGATCGCCGAGTCGCGAGCGTCGCGAGCCAGTCCGCAAACATTGCGCAACACGTTTGCAGCCGATCTGTTCGAGAGCGGGGTCGAGGCGGAACTGGTCGGGCAGTGGCTGGGGTTCGTGCAGGCGGTGTCGGCGAACCGTCTGTATCGCGCGTGGCAAAACTGGATGGATCAGCAGGATTCTCCTGCCGCAGAGGTGCCGGATCCGGCCGTTCCGCCGCTGCCAGCACCTAGGCGTGACGGGCGTTTGACAAGGAAAAGGGGAGACGCCGAGTCCTGAAACTCCTCACCTTTCGAGTCCCGAATTTCCTCACCTTTGGCAATTTGTCCGCTATTGCACCGCGTCAAACGTCACGCCGACGCCGCAATCGGGTCGCTCGACAGAAACCGGCTAACCGCCTCCAGCCTTGATTTGCCGAGACCCGATGAGTGATCGCACTCCGGACATTGCAGTTCAAAGCGGTGATCCACCTGCGACAGTTCCGGCTCACCTTCCTCACATTTTGGGCACCGCAGCGGCAGGGCGACATGACCATCCGCCGCCGTGCCGATCGCCCTTAATTCGTCACTTGTCAACCGGCCAGCGTCCACCAGCGAGCAGAGTAGACTCGCGATCGCCGGATCGATACCTTGCTGACCGCGCAGGACGGCGACCTCTTTCGTGAGCGAGTCTACTTCGTCGGATTGCTCGCGCAACTGAGCGTCGAGCCGGTCGCCGCGCGCCTTGGCCGCGGCGATTTGCTGAATAAACTCAAATTCTTTGCGGCTCGCTTCGCGCACCCCGGACTGATAAGTGCCCGCCATGCTGCGCAAGGAGTCGAGCTCGACTAGCATCGGCTTGACGCGCCGCTCGGCTTCGGCGACGGCGTCCTTGATCTGCTGCGCATAGTGTTCAGTGCTTTGGCGCAATTCGACGTGCAATGCGTCGATCCGGTCCCGGAGCGTTGCATTGGTCGCGAGTTCGGTGTCGAGCCGTTGACGAAGCGCTTCATTTTCGTGATCGAGTCGGCGCACCGTTGCCTGTAAACCCTCCTGGTGAGCATTTCCGTGTGTGGTTGTGCTCGACAACTCGGCTTCGAGCGCGCGAACACGTTCCCAGGCGGCCTCCGCTCGCAATTCGCTGCGCTTGATCGCGTCTTCCGATGCTTGCTGACGAATTTCCGCTTCTCGAGCGCGCTGGTCGGCGGCGGTGATCTGCGCGCGAATTTCCTCGCGCTCGTCGTCGAGCGTTGTGCGTGCATGAGCGACGGCTTCTTCGAAAAGTACGCCCAGCAATTCGCCGGCACGGTCTTCGAGTGCTTTCGGAATAGCGCCGGCGCCAACTTTCACGCGCGACACACTTCGGATGCGCTCCCAGAAGTGGTCGATGTCCTTAGGAATGTCGCTCGCGCTGCCGGTCTGGGTCAGATCACGAACGGTGGCCATGGAGGGCCGGATTCCCAGATCGAAAAACAGTCGCTTGCATGCATGCAGCGAAAGTTCTTGTCGCCGTGCCCCATTGGCTCGCAGAGCTTCAAGCTCGTTTCGAATGGATTGCCGTTCCTGATCCAGATTCATGTATACCTCGATGTCGCTCGAATTGGATGAATCATAACAATTTACGTACTGTTTGCTACGTATTTGTTGGGCTGGGACATGGATTCGAGTAAAGGCGTGTTTTGTTGCTAGAAGTGAGTCGGCGGATTTGCGCTAGCTGATTTTTTCCGTGAAACAAAACGAAGAATAGCCAATAAGGTCTTGTAAAGAAAGAGCTTTTAAAGATTTTACAGCGATCGTGCACTGTTTCACGAGCGCTTCATCATGGCTACTTTGGTTGGAAGGCTTTGTCCGAAGGACACGCGGGGAAATGCTAGAGAGTAATAAAAGTAAACACCTTTGAACCCATGTTAAAAACGTTAACGCCATGGCAAAGCCTTATCTGGCAAGGGTTCCAGCCCGGTAAGGTGAAGCTTTGCGGGAGAGGTGGTGAGGTCTTGCGGGAATGTCGAGTGATGAGGTTCGGGGGCCTCGGTGAGCGGGTCCGGGACAGAACGTGAGCGGGTTCAGGAGTCACCCCAAAAGTGCGGTGTGACCAAAGGTGAGATTTTGCAGGACCTGAATGACGTGGATCGCCCGGCGGCGCTCGAAAGTCTGTTCGAGAGTCGACCAGGGCGAAGGTGAGCGCTTTCGGGATGGATTCGTCCGCCCAATTTCGGCCTTATTTTGAGCTCGTTAACCCCATTGGTGAGTCAAGTCGGGAGAAAACGCGAACCGAAGGTGAGATTTTACGGGGAAGGGGTGGCATTTTTGCCTTATTTCTGTGCATTCCGGTGCCTAAGGTGAGAGTTTTCGGGAGCGAGGCTGCTTTTCGGGCTGAATCCAAAGTCGACGGCGATGAGTTGGTCGATCGCTGCCTGCCAACGGTGAGGAAATTCGGGAGGTCGGGTTTTGTGGCATGCGCCGTCCGTGAAATGCACCTGGTTTGGATCAAAGGTGAGGTTTTTCAGGAGTCGTTTGGGTGCTCGGCGATCGTTAAGGTGAGGAAATACAGGACCAAAATGGCTTCCATCGCCCGGAAAAGCCCTACCGACGCTGCCGAAGTCGTTTGCGTTTTACGGTCGCTGAAATCGAAAGGTGAGATTTTTCAGGACGGCGACGGCCGCGATCAAAAATGCCGGAATTCACCGAAATCGGCTTTGAGGTGAGATTTTACGGGAGCGTTCGCAGATGACGCGGCTAAACTGAAATCTATAAGATTATGAAATCATTGAGTATTTTCGATTGCTTTCGCAAAGGTGAGGTTTTTCGGGGGCTCTTTTTTAGGTGGTTTGGGGACCCTCAGATAGCCCTATGGTGAGGTTTTTCGGGACCGTTTTTCCGTGCTTTGGGAGTTCAACATGCCTGAAGGCCGCGTCGTTCCAAGCATGCCGCTAGCATTAAGGTGAGCTTTTTCGGGGGCTTCGAGAGTGTTGATTCGAACCCATCGAGTCAGGACGTCTTGGTCGACCACTGCCTATAACGGTTGCACAAGTGGCAGTGACAAGTGGCAGTGGCATCGATGCACGAAGCTCAGGCGGTGCCGATCTGGGCCGGGTGCACGGTTGGAAAGCTTGCGACGCCTGCGGAGAGATCCCGCGTGGGGCTGCTGCATCGCGTGAATGCATGGGCAGAGCTGCGTGCAGGGCGGGTCAAGAAAGCCGGCGACAGGCTTGTAGCCGTGCTCGGCGCGCTCTTCGCACAGCGGAGCACGCATGCGGAGGTGTTGCTTGTTAAGGTGGCGTCGATTCCACCGTTTGGCTTGTCAGCGTGGCACGCTTTGCGCCGGCGCAGCCCTCCCCTGCTGGCCAAATATTGCTCGAAGCTTGTTCACGGACTTGGTAGACCGCAAGTGCACCGGGTCGGCGGGCAACCCGTCAAAATTCTCGAAATTTTTTTGAGGTGAGAACATTCGGGATCAGATGGCGCCGGTTCGCGCCCGCTGCGGAAATGGTCCGAATTTGCCAGGCCCGCGACCTGCAAGGATGGCCCGAACCTGGCGCGAAACGGCTGAGGTGAGGGTTTTCGGGAGTTGCTCGAGGTGAGTCGCGCCTCGTAAACTCGCTTCACCCGCAACGGTGAGATGCACGCTATAGACGCGTATCACCGCAGCCGGTATGCTCTCGCCAAATCCCTCCTCGACCAGACGCATGGCCACGAAGCGCGCGAAGAAGACCGACGTAGTCAGCCCGAGCTCGGCCGAATTGCGCAAAGCCGTCGAGGCGATCGCGATTCAGCCTAAAAGCGGCAAAATCACGCTCCTTACCCGCAAACTGTTCAACGTGCTCCTCGCCGTGGCTCAGCAAGCGGACGAATCCGGCGACACGTATCGGGCCTTGCTGTCCGATATCGTCGCGAACTCCGCGTTTGATTCCAACGACACCGCGCTCGTCAAGGAGCACTTGCGGCGCATGGTGTCGGTGCAGGTCGAATGGAGCACCGGCACGTCCAGTCAGAAGCCGGGGCGGAAATGGGGTATTTCCACGCTGATTGCCGACGCGGAAATTCTCGAAGACCCCACCACCCGCCGTGTCTGGGTGGAATTCTCGTTCGCACCGAAGATCAAGAAGAAACTGCTCGATCCGGTTCAGTATGCCCGCTTGAGTCTCCAGTTCCAGAGCCAGTTGCGCAGCAGCGCGGGTCTCGCGCTGTACGAGATTTGCGTGCGCTACCTGACCAACCCGAGCCATCTGACGATGCGCGAGACGTGGGAGTGGTGGCGCCCTATCCTCTCCGGCACGCCCGACACGGAAGCGGGCGATGAAGCGAAGCGCGAGTACAAATACTTCAAACGTGATTACTTGCGCCCGGCCATTGCCGAGGTCAACGCCGTTACGAACATCTTCGTCGAACTGATCGAGCACCGGGAAGGACGCCGGGTCGCCGAGATCCAGTTTCGCGTGACCGAACGCAAGCAGCCGATGCTCGCGCTCGACGAACATCCGAACGTGTTCGACAGTACGCTGGTCGACCGGATGGTGAAGATCGGCATCCCGCTGAAAGAAGCGCAAACGCTCTACGCCGACAGCGAAGAAAATCGCATTCGCGCCGCGCTGCAGATGACCGAGCAACGCATGCGCAGCACGTCGTTGCCGCCGGTGCGCAGCGCGCCCGCGTTGTTCAAGGACGCATTGAAGAAAGGTTACGCGCCGCCGGTCGAAGCGTTGCCGTCGAGTGGTGGCGGCAAGGCTGCGGTTGCTGCGCCGGCCGACGACCTCAAGGCGCGTCTGCTCGGCGAGTACTCGGCGTATCGCCGCAAGGAAGCGCGCGAGTTGTACGACGAACAAGGTGAGTCCGAGCGGGAGATCGCGCGGCAGTCGTTTGAAGAAGATGAATTGCCGGGACTTGGCACGCACATGCGCGACGACTGGCGCCGCCGAGGGCTGGATTCGAAGATTGTCGAAACGGCATTCTTCGATTGGCTGGCTCGCAAGACCTGGGGCGAGCCGACTGACGGTGACCTGCTAGCCTTCACGCTGAGCCAATCGCGCGCGGCGTAATCATCTAGCGAGCGGGGCGCGGCTCTCGGCTGCCGCGTGCCCCATCTCTCTACTAGTCTTTCTTACTTCAACATCTTTTCAATCTGGCGAAGGATGTCGTCGCGCTTTTCACGCGTGAGCCCCTTCAGACGCAGTTCGATTCGATCATCCCCGTACGATTTGAGATCGCCGACCGACACACCGTCGAGTTTGATTTCCAGACGTTGCGCATAGCGTTGCCGGCCCGCTGGTTTGGTGCTTTCCTGAGCGCTCGCCCTCCCCTTGACGATGTCTGCGACTTGCCGCGTACTCAGATCGTCCGAGAGGATCTTGTTGATCAGACGCAGCGTTGCATCGGCGCCGCGGGCAGTGTGATAACGCCCCACCTGATACGCCATGTTCGAGCCGAAGCGGTCTGGTCGCGCGACCATCTCGTGCATGACGACCTCAGGCAATTTGGCAATCGACAAGGCGACTGCAACGGTCGACTCGTCTAGCCCGAGGTGTTCGGCGAGTTCCTTCTGACTCTGGAAATGGCGGTCGTCGAGAAAGCGTTTCCATACGACCGCGTTGTCGAACACCGTCTGCGAATCGCGCTGGACGTTGAGGTCGTAACCGAGCTTGTAGCTCTGGATACCGATCGGCAGATCGATGACGATCGCCTTGACCGTTTCCTTATTCGCTTCTTTCAGGGCCCGCACGCGTCGACCGCCATCGCTGACGTAGTAGGTGCCGGGATTGTCGTAATCCGGGATGACGTGAATCGCCTGCTGCTGCCCCTGCTTTGCCAGATTGACAGCGAGCTCGGCAATCGACGACTTCAGATAGAAGTGCCGCGGATTGAACGGGCTCGGCTTGATCGTCTTAAGCGCCAGCTCGATGACCTGGCCTGGCCGGTAGCCGTGCTCGTTGCGCCAGGTGCGGTAGGCCGCCGATTCATTGGCTGTGTCAACAGCGTCGACTTCGGCAACGCTCTGCGATGTCATGACGGGCGCGAGGGTACGCCCCGCCGCCTCGCTATTCTTCGGGTCATTCTTGACCAGTCCGTCGATAGCGTTCAGGCGATCGAGCGCAGTTCGCTTTTCGCTGCTGGTCGAATCAGGACGCGCTTGAAAGCCTTTGGCGAATTGGGAGGGTTTCATTCAGGGTCCTTTATGCGCATAAATTTCACGGGAGCAAGGCGGCGATCTCATTCGCGCATGCCCGTACTTCGATGGCGGCCAGCTTGGCGCCGCGATCATTCATCTGAAGCACTGTTTGCCCTAACGCCATAGCCTGCTTGTAGGCCTCGCGAGTCGGGATCTGTGTTTTGAGCAGCGGGAACCCGAGCTCTTCCAACGCACGCTTCAGTTCGCGCGTCAGCATCCGTTTCTCTTCGGTCTTATTGAGCAGGAAGACCGCACGCAGGTCTTCGTTCATGACCTGAGCCTGCTGGACAAGCTTCACCAGTCCGATACTCGACCAGTAGTCGGCGGGCGATGACGATGTTGGGATCACCGCGACGCTCGCAGCGAGAAGGACGACGCCGGACACTTTCTCGGTGATAGACGGCGGGCAGTCGACGACGATGATGTCGTAGTCAGACACGAACTTCTTGATCTCGCGATGGATCTGGCTGCCTGCTTCGGAGAGGTTGACGACTGGAAAGGGGATACCGGTGTCGCCGTCTGATGATGCACTGGCCCAGTGGATCAGCGTGTTTTGACCATCTGCGTCTACGACGAGGACGCGTTTGCCTTTCTCATGAAATGCAGCGCCGAGGTGCATCGCGATTGTGCTCTTCCCGACCCCGCCCTTCTGCTGAGTTACCGCGATGATTTCAGCTGCCAATCTTCACCTCCTCTTTTTAGACGCAAATGGATTTTACCTGGATGAATTTGTATTTCAATCGTTTTTGTGTAAACACGAGAAGGATTAGCCGTTCGGATAGGTTTATGCGCATAAAGGATGGAGGCGCGGTGATGGAGGCGCTGTTGAGGTTGAGAGAGGGTGCTGGGGCGATGTGCCGGCTGACCGGTTTGGCCTGCATGGCACCAATTCGATTGCGCTCGCGCCGTGTCCGGATCGCTGTCTTCATCAACGCGAGCGTTGTCGGCAACGTGACATGCGCTGCCGATGAACCCGTGATAGGTCGCCGGAACTGGCCGCAAGATTTATGCGCATAAAGCCCGGCAGCGGGCTCTGCCGTAACCGTGATTTGCGAGAGAGAGCCGGCCCGCAGTTCAATGCGTTGACACGATGATCGGTGCAATGAGCTACACGAGAGCCGAGTAGCGTAGGCACCAGCTAAACCCACGAGCACGGAGGACGCTTGTGCACAGCATGCGTAGATTGGAGGCTGCGCCGCATGAGAAATCCGACTATTGCGAAAAGTCGGTAGGACAGTTTATGCGCATAAACTGCGAAATTGAGCAATTACAAACAGGGGGGCGCCGTTCACCACTTAGCTCCTTTTAGCCGAGCCACTACGCCGCAAGTCGAACTAGCCGGGAGTTCATGGATCGTATGGCGTTCGGAAACTCGCCAAATCGCATTCACGCGCCGCAGGGGAGGTAATCCACAAAGACCTAGCATGGCCTGCCGCGCCCGATACCATTTCGCAGACGCAATTAACTCGGAAGTGAAGCGAACAGAAAAATACCTCTTCACGCGAAAGCCTAGCCGAACGTGACCATCACGCACGTCACGCGATTACGGTCATGTCTCGCCTTTCCTCTCCGAATCCACATCCACTAGCCTGCTTATCTCGCGACCTCGCCAATTCAAAAATCTCTACAGCACCGCCTCGCTCCGCCATCTCCCCACCCGCTAAAATCCCATCCAACGTGCGCCATGCACAAGCATCCCGCAACCACCCACACCACCCCAAAACCCATGATCACCATCTACCACAACCCCCGTTGCTCAAAATCGCGCGCCGCATGCGAGCTAATCACCACCACCTACAACAGCGCAAACGAAGCGACAGAAATCGTCGAATACCTGAAGCATCCGCTCACGGTCGAACAACTCAAGCGACTGAACGCACAACTAGGCTGCACAGTTCGCGAGATGATTCGTGACAACGAAGCCGAATACAAGGAACTGCAACTCGCCGACACCCCCTTGACCGACTCTCAGTTATACGAAGCATTGGAGAAACATCCTATCCTTCTGCAACGGCCGATCGTCGTGCGAAACGGGCGAGCGGTAATCGGCCGCCCGCCGGAAAACGTTGCCGCACTGTTCGCCTGAATGGCGTAGCAAGGCCAGCAAATCGAAGCTACGCCTGCAGACTAGACCTTGCTACCAGGCAACGCCGCATCCTTGGTAACGATCTTCGTCGGGATGATGCGCAGCTCGCTGAAGGTATCAGCGATACGTTGCTGTTCCGCAAGCACATTCGCATCGACAGGTTTATACACGTGCGCATAGTGCCGCAAGCCCGCTTCGATCACGCCGGCGTCGAGCCCCTGAATCGGCGCGAGTTGCGCGGCAGCCTCGCTGTAATGCTCCCGCACCCACGCGCCTTCTTTGCCCACTTCGTCCATCGTGATCGCGAGCACATCGGCGTTCTGTTGCGCGAACTGTCGCGCGCTCAGGAAGAACTGGTGATGGCTCACAATGCGGTCGGCATCCGCGAGCAAGCGCGCATTCGACTGCCGCTTCGCCGCTTCGAGGAACGGATCCCAGATCGCCCACGCATCGATCGCGCCGCGTTCGAAGGCGGCGCGCGCATCGGCGGGCGCCAGATAGACCGGCTGAATCTCGCTGTACTTCACGCCGCTTTTCTGCAGCGCGGCGACCAGAAACCAGTGAACATCCGAGCCTTTGTTGAAGGCGATTTTCTTGCCCTTCAGATCGGCCAGCGTTTTGATCGGCGCATCCTGATGCACGAGGATGCCTTCGGCATGCGGCGTCGGGACCTCATAGGCGACGTAGACGAAGTTCGCGCCAGCGGCCTGCGCGAACACGGGCGGCGCCTCGCCGACATAGCCGAAGTCGATGGCGCCGACATTCAGTCCTTCCAGCAACTGCGGCCCCGCAGGAAACTCGGTCCATTTGACGGTGATGCCCAGCGGCGCGAGCCGTTTTTCGAGCGTACCGTGCGCCTTCAGCAACACGAGCGTATTGGCGGCTTTCTGATGACCGATGCGGAATTCCTTGGCGTGCGCCTCGGCGGCAAAAGCGGACGCGGAAATGACGGGCAGCGTGGCGGCAGCGAGCGTTGCGCTCACGCCGGCAATGAACGCGCGGCGCGTGAGCAGCGGATGACGTGACATAACAGGGCTCGTAAAAAAGACGGACGCAAAACGGACCGATTGGCTCCGACGATAATTCGTCTGCAAGCCTGGACGAACCGATAAATTCGCATAAGCAAATCACGCGGACGGAACGAAGCACTGCGGCCTTCAAATCTGTCCGCGTAACTGCGTCGAATCTGAAGCGGTCGCTACAATTCGTCATCCGCGCCCGGCCGCGGCTGCGTCATTCGACAAAAAAAGGAACACCGTGCATCTGACGACAACACTCGCGCCGTGGTCATCCCACGACACCCAACTCATTCTGTCGTGCGTGCTCGGGCTCGCACTGATCATCGTTTTCATCAGCGTGCTGAAACTCGCGCCGTTCCTGTCGATTCTGGTCGGCACGTTCGCCGCGGGTTTCGCCGCCGGCCTACCGCTCGAGGCTGTCGCCAGCGCATTCAGTAAAGGCGCCGGCGCGCTGCTCGGCGACGTCGGCATCATCATTGCGCTCGGCGCCATGCTCGGTGCGCTCATGGCCGAATCCGGCGCCGCCGACCGGCTCGTCTCGACCATCCTTAAACACTCCACGCCTCGCACGCTGCCGTGGATGATGGCAGTCGTCGCGCTGATCATCGGCTTGCCGCTCTTCTTCGAAGTCGGCCTCGTGATGATGGTGCCGATCATCTTCGTGATGGCGCGCCGTTCGCAGCAGCCGATCCTGCGCATTGCGATTCCTGCGCTGGCCGGCATGACCACGCTGCACGCACTCCTGCCGCCGCACCCGGGTCCGCTGATCGCGGTGAGCGCATTGCACGCCGATCTCGGCCTCACGCTCGGTCTCGGTCTGATCGTCGCGATTCCCGCGGTGATTCTCGCGGGTCCGCTGTACGGCATCTGGTTGTCCAAGCGGATGCACGTGGTCGAACCGGAGGAAATGGGCAAGCTCTTCAGCGCCAAGGAAGACACTGGCGAGCCGCCGAGTTTCGCGATCTCGCTCATCACGATCCTGCTGCCCGTCGTGTTGATGCTAGGGCGCACCGTCGCCAAGCTGCTGCTTCAGCCCGAAACGTTCCTGTTCAACACCTTGAATTTCCTGGGTGAGCCGCTGGTCGCGCTCGGCCTCACCGTGCTGTTCGCCGTGGTGGCGCTGGGTTGGTCGCGGGGCATGGCGCGCGAGCGCGTCGGCGGCATTCTGCGCAAGAGCTTGCCGCCCATCGCCGCGCTGCTGCTGACCATCGGCGCCGGCGGCGGTCTCAAGCAGGCGCTCGTGGTGGCGGGCATCAGCTCGACCATCGGCAAGATCGCGGTCGGCGCGCACATGCCGCTGATTCTGCTGGCGTGGCTGATCGCCGTCGCGCTGCGCCAGGCGACGGGCTCGGCGACGGTTGCCACCACCACGACGGCCGGCATCGTCGCGCCGGTCGTCGCCGGTCTCAGCACGACGCACAATTCGCTGATGGCGCTCGCCATCGGCGCGGGTTCGGTCTTTTTCTGCCACGTGAACGATGCGGGCTTCTGGATGGTCCGCGAGTATTTCGGCCTGCAACTGAAACAGACGGTGCTGGTCTGGTCGGTGTTGCAGACGATCGTGTCCGTCGTCGGCCTCGCGCTCACGCTCGTGTTGTGGACCGTGCTGACGTGACCGCGCACCAGGCTCTCGCGGCGTTGGCAGGAATTGATGCGCGGCTGTCCATTCCGGGCGGCCGACGCCACTTACACTGCCTGGCAGGCGAGCAGCGGTCCCGCAGCTCGCTCCTCTGAAAACGCGGAGTCACCATGCTTGAACTGAGACCCTCCTGCGAAGGATGCGGCAAGTCACTGCCGCCGAACGCATCCGATGCCATGATCTGCACGTACGAGTGCACCTTCTGCGAAGTGTGTGCGCTCACTACGCTGCGCAACGTGTGTCCGAACTGCGGCGGCAATTTCCAGCATCGGCCGATTCGCACGCGCGCGCAGCTCGAGAAACATCCGGCCGGCGCCACACCGCATCCCGTTTCGATCGACGAAGCGTCGCATGCGCGTTTCTTCGAGCGCTACCAGAACACGCCGCCCGGCGAGCGCTAGACCAAGCGGCGCGCCCACGCATGCCGTGCCATCCAAGCATGACGCACAGCGCGCTTCAATCGTCGCTGTTCAACGCGCCCGGCGTCGCGATTCCGCTGACCGTATGCGCCGCCACGCGCAGCAGACGGATCTGTTTGCGATAGTTGCGGCAGCCGCTGCAGGTCGGCAGATGCAGCCGGATCGCGACCCATTCGCCGGTCGTCAACGAACGGTCGAGCGCGTCGGACAACAAGCGCGTGATGTGCTTACATTTCCCCATTCGCATCCTCGCTGGATAGGCCCTTTTCGCTCAGGCAAGTGCGCAAGCGCAGCCGCGCGCGGTAGATCAGCACGCTGCAATGATTGGCGGTCATCTGCAATTCGGCGCAAATCGCCTCGGTGTCGAGATCGAGGAATTCACGCATCATGAACACGCGTCCGATGTGCTCCGGCAAGTGTTCGAGGCACATCTCGAACAGGGCCCAGAACTGCTGCTGACGCAGCGCCGTTTCCGGCGTCGGCCAGGGACGCGGCTTCGTTTCGCGCGACCAGTGGCCGTTGTCCTTGAACAACTCGCGATCGAGCAAGGCTTCACCGTCGAGTTCGGATTCGAGCGCCGACAGGTTGATCGTGCGTCGCCGGGCACGCAGGGTGTCGACGAGTTTGTGCCGCAGGATGCCGAACACCCATGTCTTGTGTTCCGACTGTGCGGCGAATCGATCGGCATGCGTCCATGCCGCGGCGAGCGCTTCCTGAACGGCATCTTCCGCAGCGGCGGCGTCGCGCAATTGCAGACGGGCAAAACGCACCAGGTCGCGTCGCAATTGCGTCAGATAAACGGGATCGTCGAGCGCCGGGCCGCCTACTTGCGCCATGGACTGCCCCGCTGGCGCGATCCTGCCTGCCGCGCGTTTTTTCTCGGATCGTAGTGATTCATGAGCGGGTGATTTTCCTCGCACTGTGGCTGAGCGCGTGCGCCATTCTCCCGCGAGCGCCTGCGCAATCGAATCGGTATTGAACATAGGCCCGACCATGAGCGATGACCAGATGAGCTTAGTCGCGCCGTGCAGGCCGTTATGACAATGACAATAGATTATTGCGGAAAGTGAAATCGCGCGGGAGTGATGCTGGCGGCGTAGCGCCGGGCAAGCAATACCCACCGCCAATTGGCACCCGAAGCTGCACCAGACGGCCCACCGGATTATTTCAATAATTGAAAAAAAGTCTTATTGACTTCGCTGTTTGTCGGCGGACCCTCAGTCGATATTCTTCAGTCCATCGATCGCACCAGATCGCGAACCAAACGCTGAGGAGCAGCACCATGAAACGCATTCTTTCCGCCCTGATCGCTTCCGTCGCCCTGTTTGCCGCCGCTTCCGGCGCAGCCCAGGCTGCCGCTCCGTCGCAGTGCAACGGCCCGGCGTCGTATTGCAACGTATTCTTCGGCAACTGATCGGCTGACGGGCACGGACCCGTCGACGAGAAAGTCTTTCGAAGACAAAAAGAAGGGCGCCGATGTGGGCGCCCTTTTGCTTTTGAAGCAGAGAATTAGACTGACTGCCTGATGCTGGCATGAGATCTTCCGGGCAACACCGCTACACGCCCGAATCAACGCGGCGAACGCCATCGGCCAAAAAAATCCATAGAGACTCGGTCCAGGAGACGCCGCGCATCACAGCAGCGGAAAACAATACCCGGCACTCCGAAGCAACACTCGCGCCCGGCACACAAATGCGTTCAATGCTCACCCTACTAACGTGTTACAGTGGGTCAACAGCTTGCAGTTCTCCTGCACATCGCGCGCAGTCTCTGACGCAAACGCCTCGCATCACAGCGCCCTGCACCGAACAGGGTCCCTTCCTCCTACGCATCTCTGCGATGTCGTCGGCCCGGCTTGATTGAAGCGGCCGCTCTGTACGCACATCGTCGATCAACATCACGTTTCGCTGGTACGCCGCGGTCCGGCCGGCATTGCGCCCGACAACGACGCCACGTTCCACGAAAGCCTTCATCGGAGACGAGCATCATGGGCAATACGATCAGAAGTTACCGGGGTCTAGAGATCTATCCGTTGGTGTATCCGCACCAACCGAGCGGTCTCGATGGCGTTCGCCACTACGATTCGGGCTTCGATGCCGCCGTGCGAATCTGCCGGCGCGGCACCGACGACACGATGACCAGCAGCCGCGTGTTTCGCGTGCCGAGCCGTTCACCGTTCGGCGCGGCCGGCGACGCGCGCATTGCTTCAGCCACCTACGCGGAGCAGGTCATCGACGGCATGGTTGCAGGCCAGTCGATCGCTGGGCTCTGATGCGCGCGCCAATGGCAAGTCAAGCTTCCAGGCGCTCGCAAGGCGCGAATCTTCCGGCACTTACGGGCCGTGCGAACTATCAGGTGATGGCGTCGTCGCGCCGTACCTCTAGCGGCACGGTGCCGACACTGAAAGTGATCCGCTTGAGCGACGAGCGGGTGATCTACCCGTTCCAGGGGCACGCCGACATGCCCTTTTTCGAAGACGCCGATGCGGCCCAGTTGTTTGCCGAGACCTACGGCTGGCAATTGGTAGATGGCGACATTGCCGTGCCGGAGTGACACGCTGAACACGCAGCGAGACCAACTCGTGACATAAGGCAGCCGAGCACGACACCTCGCCTTCATAGCTTGGCAAAAAAAGTCGCGACCGCGAAGCGTCAAACGCCAAGCGCTGCGCGACGGCGCAAGACAACAGGCCAACAGGCACGCCGCGCTACCGCCGGCTAAATCTTCCCGCCGCCATCCATGCCGCTACCGCGGCGCCACACTTCCTTGCCGCGTTCGGACAACTCGCCGCTGCTATGCACGGCGTCCGCTTCCGTACCGTCGACGGCCATCTCGCCGCCGGGCTGTTCCTGTGCCCGCTGCTTTTCCTTCTTGCGAGCAGCCACTGCTTCGTCGTGGGATTTACCTGCGTAATTCGGACTCATGGCTCGATCCTCCATCAAGTAGACTTGCTCACGCGGCGCGCGTCATCGGTCATTTATGCCCGTCGCGTGGATTTCCGGCTGAGCAGGACAGGCGACAAACGCTTGTTTGCCTCAAAACGTCCTAGACCGAAAGCATGCTTGATTGACAAGGCAAAAGTACCAGTTATCCACAAGGTTATTCAGTGAATCTGTGGATAACTTTGTGGAATGCAGAGTTATCCACCGCGCACCGCTACCGTACCTGCCCCAATATTCGCGGGGCAGTATTTTGCCGCCCGTCGCCGCCGCCCGCGCAGCTATTGCCTATGATGGACAGTTCGTACCCTTTGCGCCTCGAGCGCCTCACAACAAGGAAGCGAATCATGGCCCATCACATTGCAGTCGTCGTCGGCAGCTTGCGCCGCGAGTCGTTCAACCGGCAGTTGGCGCAAGCCGTGATTTCACTGGCGCCGTCCGACTTCACCTTCGAATTCATCGACATCGGCTCGCTGCCGCTTTACAGCCAGGACTACGACGCCGACTATCCCGAAGCCGGCAAGCACTTGAAGCAGCGCATTGAAGCCGCGGACGGCCTGCTCTTCGTCACCCCCGAATACAACCGGTCCATGCCCGGCGTGCTGAAAAACGCGCTCGACTGGGGCTCGCGCCCGTGGGGCACCAATTCATGGGCCGGCAAACCCGGCGCCGTGATCGGCACGTCGCTTGGCGCGACCGGCACGGCGTTGGCGCAACAGCATCTGCGCAATGTGCTGGCGTATCTCGATGTGCCGACGCTCGGCCAACCCGAGGTGTTCATCAAGCACGATGCGGCGGTCATCAACGAAAAAGGCGAGATCCTGAGCGACAGTACACGCAAATTTCTGCAGACTTTCGTCGACCGCTACGTCGCGTGGGTTAAGCACCAGACCGCTGCTTGAAGCGAAAGGCGCGAGCGCGTCAGACGAGACTGAACGCGGCGGCATTGCCGTGACCTCCACGGCATGCCGCCACGAATTGCTCAGGCTCAGACGTGATGATGTCCCGTCACCCGCTCCCAGCCATGACGCACGGCCAGCTTGAAGCGCTCCCAGGTGCTGTCCGGCGAGGTGCTTTCCCAATGACGTCGTGCTTCCGGTTCGACGTCGTCCCAAGGCTGGTCGCGATAACGCATGTCCTTACCGATCTCCGCGCCATAGCGGTAGGCCGGCACATAGTCTTCGTAACGGGCGTTTTCGGAGGCGTACTGCTCGTCGTAGTGTGCGCGGAAGTCTTCCTCGTACTCGAGATATTCGTTCGGCATTTGGCCGCCTAAACCGGCGGTCGGCTGGCTCGCTTCGGGGACGACTTCGGACGGCTGCATGATCGCGCCCGAACCCGGTACCGAGCCCGCAGCGATCGCGCTACGGCCTACGTCGCCGACCAGCGGATCCGTGACCGGTTCGTTGACCGGATCCGTCCGCGGGCGCTCGCTGAGCGGCGGCGGCACGAACGGCTCGGCGTCGGTGCTGCCGGGCGGCACGGTGTACCCTGGATCAGCCATCGTGGCAGGCCGCGTAGTCGCGGCCGCGCTTGGCGTCGATACGCTCGACGTACGGGGCGTCATAGCGCCGATGCCGAGTTCATCGAGGACGGAATGCTCGCGCCCGGAGTCTTCCACAGGCGCGTCCCAATCGGGCGAGCGTTCGCCGATATCGGTCGCGCCCAATCTCGTCAAGGTATTGCGAGCGAGGTCCGCGTGGGCTTCGCTCGCCGCGTTGACGCACACGAGCACCGCGCCGCGCCGTACGGCCTCGGCGTAGCGCGCTGTTTCCGGCGCACGTGGACCGCTTGCAAACAGGCTCGACAGGAAACGCTCGATATTTGCCAGCACGCCCGAACTGGCGACTTCGTCGGTTGCGGAACCGACCGACGGTTCCGGATTCGCCTGCAATTCGATCGTCTCGCGTCCAAAACCGGTCTGGACGAGCGTGTCGCGCGCGGCTTCCGCTTGAGCAAAGGTGTCGAATAAACCAATCACGGTGTGTCGCATGGCTGTCTCCCGACGTATTTAGGCAGGACGGACGACGCGCCAACGCGCCGCTCTCGTTGCTTATTTTGACGCCGCAACGATCATGCCGGGCCCGTGCGACGGGCCTGCCGCGCCCGCCGGCGCCGACCTGCGCGCGGCGGCGGCGCAAAAAAGCGCGGCATGCCGCCGCCGCGCTTTTACAACCACCGGTAAATGTCAGATTTGGTTCCACGCCCGCCAAGGCGGGCCTTACTCCGCCGGATGCGCCGCCGGGTCGGCGCCCGTCTGCGTCAGATCGTGCTGGATCGCTTGCAGGAGTTCTTCCAGCAAACCGATATCGAAAGGCTTGGATAGCACACGCACATCCACGTGGCGCGCCCGGTCGAGTTCTTCCGCGTAGCCGGTGACGAGAATGACCGGCAGTTTGGTCTCGAACGCGAGCACCGCCTCGGCCAGATCGATGCCGTTCATGGTGCCGGGCATATGGATGTCGGACAGCACCAGATCGAACGGCAGCGGTTCGCCGGTGCGCGCTTGCCGCGCGTGGGCGTCGTCGAACAGGCGCAACGCGGTGTCGGCGTTGAAGACGCACGTGACCTGATGGCCCATCATCTGCAGCAGGGCTTCGGTGCCGGCTGCCACTTCCTCGTTGTCTTCGACCAGCAGAATGCGCAGGCCCGGCGGCGCGCCGTTCTCCTCGGCGCCGGTTTCGGGCGGTCCGTCGATCTCCGGCTCAGCCGTGGCGCGTGGCAGATAGAGACGCACGGAGGTGCCCGCGCCGACCGCGCTGTCGATCGCGGCGAGGCCGCCGGAACGCTCGCAGAATGCGAAAACCTGCGGCAAGCCGAGGCCCGTGCCCATGCCTTTCGGCTTGGTGGTGAACAGCGGTTCGAAGGCGCGCGCGAGTACGTCGGGCGCCATGCCTACGCCTGTATCTTCGAGCGACAGTTGCACGAAGTCGCCCGTCAGCGGAAAGCCGTCTTCGTGCCGGAACTGGATATTGGTGGCGCGTACCGTGAAGCGCCCGCCGTTCGGCATGGCGTCGCGCGCGTTCACCGCGACGTTGATGAGCGCCAGCTCCAGTTCCGCGACGTCGACGCGCATCGGCCAGATCTCGACGCCGATATCGATCACCAGCGACACCTTCGCGCCGAGCGAGGCGCGCAGCAATTCGCGGCAGGCCGGCAGCCAGCGTTCGAGCGACAGCGTCTCGTTGCGCAGCGGCTGTTTGCGCGCCACGCCGAGCAATTGCCGCGTGAGCGACTGGCCGTTCTTGAGCGCCCGCTCCATTGCCGACAATTCGCGGTCCAGACCCGTCACGCCGCGCCGCCGCGCAATCTGCACGTTGGCCGAGAGGATCATCAGCAGGTTGTTGAAATCGTGCGCGACGCTGCCGACCAGCGTGCCCAGCGCTTCCATCTTGCGCGACTGGCGATACGCCGATTCGATCGAGCGGCGCATGGACGCTTCGGCCTGCCAGCGCTCCCACGCCTCCTGTTCGGCGCCCAGGCGGCGCAGCGACAACCAGATCACGCACCACAGCGCGATGGACGGCGTGAACATCGACAGGATCAGCACGCCGAGATGCCGGTACCACGCCGCCCAGATCGCCGAGGCCCGATAGCCGCACACCACGTAGACGGGATACGAACCGACGTGGCGGAACGCGAGAATCAGATCTTCGCCGTCGACATTCGAATGCATGCGCACCACGCCGGCCCGCCGTCCCTGCGCGAGCGCTTCGGCGAACGGCGTTTGCGGTGCCATGGCAGTGGGCTCGCGCGGCGTGCGCGGATAGTGCGCGAGGATCGAGCCGTCCGTGCGCACGAGGCTCATGGTCATCGGCGTGCCGCTGTTGTTGCCGCCGAGCAGTTCGCGGTAGAACGCGTCGAAATAGCTCGGCCGCAGCGCAACGGAGACCACGCCGGCGAACGAGCCGTCGGCGGCGGGCCGTTCGACGCCCATGTTGAACACCTGTTCGCCGGCCACGTGTCCCGTCATGACTTTCGACACATGCTCGAGATCCTTGCCGTCGCGAATGCCAGTGAAATCCTCGCGCTCGCCGACCGAGATGACCGGCGACGGCAGGTAGCGGCTGCTGGCGAGCAAGGCGCCGTCGCGCCCGAAAATCGACACGGCGGCCACTTGCGGATAGCCGCCGCCCATGACGCGCAGCTTCTCGTGAATGGCGGCTTCGCGCTCGCGAATGCCGTCGTCGTCCAGACCCTCGGTCAGATCGACGATGCGCGCATCCAGCGTCTCGTTCATGTCGAACACTTTCAGCGCGTGCTCTTCCGCGATCCGCACCGTGCGCAGCGTCATGTCGGTGGCGTCGGCCTCGCGTGTGCGCAGATCGCTGAGCGCCATGGCCGCGACATACACGCAAGGCAGGACGATCGCAGCGATCAGCAGCGCGATCAACGTGATGCGCCGCACCTGAAAATTCTGTTCCGGCACGGCGGGGAACAATGCCTCGTCCTGCCGGTGAGTGGCAAGGCGGCTCGCGGGCGGCGGTTCGAACCGGTCTGGTGTCATTGTCGGTAATGCGAAGGTCGTTCGGGACAGAGGCCGGGAGTCAGCATCATACGAGAAGCATAGACACGGAGCGGCGGTAGAAGTTACCCGCGGCAAACGGACCGCCTCGGGCGGCTGCCGGACCGCCCATCGACTGACGACTCAATTGTCTGCGTTTTAAAACAGCGACGAATCGAGAAGCGCAAACGTACACAAAAGGATGGAAGTAAAAGAATCCCTTCCAAATCTACCAAAAGATTTTCAAAAATAGTATTTAATGGGAAAATCTCTTTAATGAAAGTGAAATTGGCGAGTTGCCTTTCCGCCGTTTTACTTCGAAAATCAGCGCCATGATAAAAATGCGTCCGCCATGTTCGGACGCATCTGCCGCGAGGGCACCCAGCCAGGCCATGCGTACCACGCGTGGCGGAAGGCGTTCGCGGAATCACGTGCGCGGCAAGGGACCAGCCCGATCCACGAAGCCGCGCAGATTCATCTACGGGGTAGGCTTCGAACATGCCGGTCATAGCCGTCGTCCACCGTGCGCGTACGCTTTCAGGCGTTCCCACCGGTTCCGTCCAACGCGCCTCGCCGCGCGCGCTCCCCGCTCGCCTGCAATCCGCATTTCAGCAAGCTTCAGCCGACTTTGACGCTGGTCGACAGACTTCGCGCTAAAGAATCCGCCTCGATCCGCCGTTAACGCGAATGAGCTAATTCCGCTTTCCGACCCGCCCATGCCTTTGCCCATTGTGATCGCCGATGATTCATTGCTTGCCCGCAAAGTGCTCACCAAGGCATTGCCGCCGGACTGGGAGGTCGACGTGTCTTACGCATCGAACGGGCGCGAAGCGCTCGCTCTGTATCGCGAAGGCAAAGCGTCGGTGATGTTCCTCGACCTGACCATGCCGGACATGACCGGCTATCAGGTGCTGGAAGCGTTGCAGCACGAGGATCTGAACACCTTCGTCATCGTTGTCTCCGCCGATGTTCAGCCGATGGCCCAGTCGCGCGTGCGCGCGCTCGGCGCCGTGGCGTTCATCGCCAAGCCCGTGACGCCCGAGGCGGTACTACCCATCCTCAAGGAGTACGGGTTGTATGTCTGAGCCAGTTCTCAACGAAGATCAGCGCGACGCGCTGCAAGAGGTCGCCAATCTGGCGATGGGTCAAGCCGCGACACGTCTGGCGCGGCTGCTCGATGCGTTCATCGAATTGTCGGTGCCGCGCGTGAAGGTGGTGGCGGTCAGCGAGGCGGCGCAGGCACTGCGGGAGATGACCGGGATCGAGGACACGGTGAGCGCGGTGCGCCAGGGCTTTCGCTCCGATATCAAGGGCGAGGCGCTGGTGATCTGCCGCAGCGACAGCATCGAGCAACTGTGTGCGCTCGTCAGCGACCCGTACTCGCGCTCGTCCTACGAAGCGGTGAGCCAGACAGAGCTGGTGTTCGATGTGGCCAACGTGCTGACCGGCGCCTGCGTGTCGTGCATTCTCGATCAGCTCGGCCGTACGCCGATCTTCTCCGCGCCGGGTTTGCTCGGCGAAGCCATGACGCTCGACGAGGTCTTCCAGCCCGGCGTGCTGCAATGGGAAGTGGCCTTGCTGGTCGAAGTGAATTTCGCGCTCGAGGACCAGAGCTTCCGCGCGCACCTCGTGATGCTGATGGCCGAAGAATCGATTCGCCACATGAACGGCGCGCTCGACGCGCTGCTGTCGAGCCTATGAATGTGCCCGTGGACTCGTTGAGCGATCTGGTGGTCGAACGTGTCGGTTTCGGCATTTTCGTGCTGGATCGCGACATGAACGTGCTCATGTGGAACCGCTTCATGCAGGATCACAGCGGACTGACGCCGGACCAGGTGGTCGGCAAGTCGCTCTTCACGCATTTTCCCGAACTGCCGCGCGTGTGGCTGGCACGCAAGATCGAAAGCGTGTTTCAGCTCGGCAGTTTTGCATTCAGCTCGTGGGAACAGCGCCCGTATCTCTTCAAGTTCGATCACGACCGGCCGATTACCGGCGGCGTCGATTTCATGCAGCAGGACTGCACCTTCATGCCGCTCATGCGCGAGCGCGAAGTGGTGGCCGTGTGCGTGACCATTTCCGACGTCACGCACGTGAGCATCGTGCAGCGCGAACGCGAAGAGGCGGTCGCGAAGCTGCAGGAATATGCGGATCGCGACGGCCTGACCGGCATTGCCAACCGCCGCTTCTTCGAAGCGCGCCTGCGCGACGAATACACGCGCTGGCAGCGCTACGGCGGCGATATGTCGGTGCTGCTGTTCGATCTCGATCACTTCAAGAAAATCAACGACCAGTTCGGCCACGGTGTCGGCGACACGGTGTTGCGCGTGATGGCGCAGCGCGTCGCCGAGGTGGTGCGGGCGCAGGATACCTTCGGGCGCTTCGGCGGCGAGGAATTCGCGTTGCTGCTGCCTTGCACGCCGCTCGACGACGCGATGCGCGTCGCGGAAAAGATCCGCTGCACGATCGCCGACACGCCGGTCGAAGTGCAGGGTACGAGCGTACCCGTGACGGCGAGCGTCGGCGGCGCGTCGGCGCGGGTCGGCGTGCCTTCGTATGACGTGCTCATCAACGAAGCCGACGCCGCGCTGTATAGCGCGAAGCGGCAAGGACGCAACCGCTCGGTCGGGTTCGTCTAACGCCGCTCCACAGCGGCGTTGCGCCTCGCCAGAGGCGCCGTACAGGCCACAGTGGATGGCGTGAAGCGCACTGCCTGACCCACTTCAGGCTTCCTTCCGGCCCCTTATCCGCCGACGAAACTGCGGCATCTCACAAACGTTGATATACTTTTCGCCGTTTCCGGCCTCCCAGCCGGGTGTTTCGCGCGTGTCCCCGCGCGCGTGCCGCCGGCCCTGCGGGCAGGCATAAAACTTCTTGAACGCCTTTCAGCGGGCGCCTCCAGCGGAGATCGTCTTGGCTGTTTCCAATCTTGTCGTGGACGATACAGAAATCGACGCCGCTGCCGCCACATCCGGCAGCTCGTTCTATCTCGCAATGCGCATCCTGCCGGCGGCGCAGCGCGACGCGATGTATCAGGTCTACGCTTTCTGCCGCGCTGTCGACGATATCGCCGACAGCGACCTGCCGCCCGCCGAACGCGCCGCCGCGCTCGAACGCTGGCGTGCCGATATCGACGCGTGCTACGCCGGCGCGCCGCGCGCTTCGCTGCGCGCGTTGACGCGGCACATTCACACGTTTCATCTGCAACGCGACGATTTTCACGCGATGATCGACGGCATGGCGATGGACGCCGCCGCCGACATCTGCGCTCCCGATGAAGAGACGCTCGACCTCTATTGCGACCGTGTCGCCAGCGCGGCGGGCCGCCTATCGGTGAGGATATTCGGGATGCAGGAAGAGCCCGGCCGTTTGCTCGCGCACCATCTGGGCCGCGCGCTGCAGCTCACCAACATCCTGCGCGATATCGACGAAGACGCCGGCATCAACCGCTGCTATCTGCCGCACGAATTGCTGGCGCGCGAAGGCATTGCGGTGACGAGCCCCACGCAGATCGCCGACGACCCGTCGCTGCCGCGCGTGTGCGCCACGCTCGCCGAGCGGGCCAAGGAACACTTCGCCGCCTCCGACGCGATCATGGACCGCGAGCCGCGCAACCAGGTGCGGGCGCCGCGCATCATGTCGGGCGTGTATCGCGTGCTGCTCGAACGGACGCTGGAGCGCGGCTTCGACATTCCGCGCACGAAGGTCAGCAAGCCAAAGCTCCGCATGCTGTGGATCGTCGCGCGTTACGCGCTCTTCTGAGCTGATGCAAAAGCTCGTACATGTGGTCGGCGCGGGCCTTGCCGGTCTGGCCGCCGCAGTGCAGTTGCAGCGGCGCGGCGCGCACGTCGTGCTGCATGAAGCGGCTGCCCAGGCGGGCGGCCGTTGCCGTTCATACTACGACTCCAAGCTGGGCGCGACACTCGACACCGGCAATCATATGGTGCTGTCGGGCAATGCCGCGACGCTCAACTACGCGCGGGCGATCGGCGCCGCCGACGAACTGGCCGGCCCGGCCCAGCCCGAATATCCGTTCGTGGATCTGGCCACGCGGGCGCGCTGGACCGTGCGCCTGTCGCCGGGACGCCTGCCGTGGTGGATCTTCGACCCGAACGCGCGCGTGCCGAACACCGGGCCAGGCGACTATCTGGCGCTCGCGCCGCTGCTGTTCGCCAAACCCGGGCGTAGCGTCGCGCAGACCATGCGCTGCAACGGACCGTTGTGGGACCGTCTGCTGCGGCCGCTGTTTCACGCCATGCTGAACGTCGAGCCGCGCGAAGCGTCGGCGGAACTGACGGGCGCCATGGTGCGCGAGGCGCTGCTTGCCGGCGGCCTTGCGTGCCGGCCGCTGGTGGCGCGCAACGGGCTGGGCAGCGCGTTCGTCGATCCGGCGCTGCGGCTGTTGCAGCACGGCGGCGCGGCGATCCGGCTGGGCTCGCGCCTCGACGGAATCGTCTTTGCCGCCGACAACCGCCGCGTGCAAGCGCTGAATTTCGCCGCCGAAAGCATCCCGCTCGACGCGAATCAGGCCGTGATTCTCGCGGTATCGCCGGAAATCGCGCAAACGCTCGTGCAAGGCTTGCGCGCACCGACGCGCTTCGCGGCGACCGTCAACGTGCATTTCGCGGTCGAGCCGCCGTTTGGTTTGCCGCAGGTCACCGGGCTGCTCAACGGCACGGCCGAGTGGCTGTTCGCCTTCGAAGGCCGCTTGTCGGTGACGGTGAACGGCGCTGAGCGGTTGCTCGACACGCCGCATGAAGCACTCGCGGCCACCGTCTGGGCCGAAGTGGCTCAGGCGGCGAGCTTGCCGGTCGCGCCGATGCCGGCCTGGCAAGTCGTCGTGGAAAAACGTGCGACCTTCGCCGCGCTGCCGGATCAGGAAATGCGGCGGCCCGGCACGCGCACTCGCTGGAATAACTTGATGCTCGCGGGCGACTGGACGGCTACCGGCCTGCCCGCGACGATTGAAGGCGCGATCCGCTCCGGCCAGAAGGCCGCGGATACGTTGCTGAATGAACCGATGGAACGCCGATGAACGATTTGTCTCAAGCCCAGCCGCTGGACGCCGTGCTGCCTGATTTCGCCGAAGCAGCGCCGAACGCGTCCGCGCCGGCTAATGCGGGCGATGTGCCCACGGCATCGCTCGACGCCGCGATCACGCGCGCGACCGATGCGATTCTCGCCGCGCAGAAGGCGGACGGCCACTGGGTCTACGAACTCGAAGCCGATGCGACGATTCCCGCCGAATACGTGCTGCTGGTCCACTACCTCGGCGAAACGCCGAACGTGGAACTCGAACAGAAGATCGCGCGGTATCTGCGCCGCATCCAGTTGCCCGACGGCGGCTGGCCGCTGTTTACCGACGGCGCGCTCGACATCAGCGCCAGCGTGAAGGCGTATTTCGCACTGAAGATGATCGGCGACCCGGCTGACGCCGAGCATATGGTCCGCGCGCGCGAGGCGATTCTCGCGAACGGCGGCGCCGAAACCGTGAACGTCTTCACGCGGATTCTGCTCGCGCTGTTCGGCGTGGTGTCCTGGCGCGCGGTGCCGATGATGCCCGTCGAGATCATGCTGTTGCCCATGTGGTTCCCGTTCCATCTGTCGAAGGTGTCGTACTGGGCGCGTACCGTGATCGTGCCGCTCCTCGTGCTCAATGCGAAGCGGCCGGTGGCGCGCAACCCGCGCCGTGTGCGGATCGACGAGCTGTTCCGCGGTGCGCCGGTCAACACCGGCCCGCGCGATCGGGCGCCGCATCAGCATGCCGGCTGGTTCCGGTTTTTCAGTGGCGTGGACATGCTGCTGCGCGCCGTCGACGGCCTGTTCCCGAAGGCCACGCGCGAGCGCGCGGTGCGCGAGGCGGTGGCTTTCGTCGATGAACGGCTCAATGGCGAAGATGGCCTCGGCGCGATTTTCCCGGCCATGGCGAATTCGGTGATGATGTACGACGTGCTCGGCTATCCGGCCGATCATCCGAATCGCGCGATTGCTCGCCAGTCGATCGAAAAGCTGCTCGTTATCAAGGATGACGAAGCATATTGCCAGCCGTGTCTGTCGCCGGTCTGGGACACCTCGCTCGCGGCGCACGCGCTGCTCGAAACCGGTGAGGCGCATGCCGAACAGGCCGCCGAACGCGGACTCGCGTGGCTGCGTCCGCTGCAGATTCTCGATGTGCGCGGCGACTGGATTTCGCGCCGTCCGAATGTGCGGCCGGGCGGTTGGGCGTTCCAGTACAACAACGCGCACTACCCGGACGTCGACGATACGGCGGTGGTCGTGATGGCGATGCAGCGCTCGGGGACGATTACGCAATCGGATGTCGATCGCGAAGCGATTGTGCGAGCGCGCGAATGGGTGGTCGGCATGCAGAGCAGCGACGGCGGCTGGGGCGCGTTCGAGCCGGAAAACACGCAGTACTACCTGAACAACATTCCATTCTCGGATCACGGCGCCTTGCTCGATCCGCCGACCGCGGACGTCTCGGGCCGCTGTCTGTCGATGCTCGCGCAACTCGGCGAACTGCCGCAGAACAGCGAGCCGGCGCAGCGCGCGTTCGACTACATGCTGAAGGACCAGGAATCGGACGGCAGCTGGTACGGCCGCTGGGGCCTGAACTACATCTACGGCACGTGGACCGCGCTGTGTTCGCTGAACGCCGCCGGCATGCGGCACGACGACCCGCGCATGAAGCGCGCGGCGCAGTGGCTCCTGTCGATCCAGAACGAAGACGGCGGCTGGGGCGAGGGCGGCGAGAGCTACAAGCTCGACTACCACGGCTATGAGCGCGCGCCGAGCACGGCTTCGCAAACCGCGTGGGCTCTCATGGGCCTGATGGCGGCCGGCGAGGTCAATCACGAAGCGGTCGCGCGCGGCGTCGCGTATTTGCAGCGTGAACAGCGCGAGCACGGCCTGTGGGACGAAACGCGTTTCACCGCGACGGGCTTTCCGCGCGTGTTCTATCTGCGTTATCACGGCTATCGCAAGTTCTTCCCGTTGTGGGCGCTGGCGCGCTTCCGTCATCTGAAGCGCAACGGCCTCACGCGCGTCGCGGTCGGGATGTAACGGATGCCGCTATCCACCCCGCCGTCAGCCGATGACGGCCGCAGTCCCTTGCCGGTGATCGTGGTGACGGGCATGGCGTTCGAGGCGCGCATCGCCCGTGGCGAAGGCGTCGAGGTCGTCTACGCGGCGCGCGCCGATCTGCTGGAGCGCGCGTTGAGCGCTGCAGTGGCGCGAGGCTGTTCGGGCATCATCAGTTTCGGCACGGCGGGCGGTTTGGCGCCGGATCTGCAGCCGGGCTCGCTGATCGTTGCGGATGCCGTCGAGGGGCCATTTGGGCGCCTCCAGACCGATCGGCCATGGTCCGACAGGCTCGCGGCCGCGCTGGCGGCCGGGCCGCTCTCCGCGCGTTTGCGGCGCGGTCTCATGGCGGCCGTCACCGCGCCGCTGGTGACGGCGGGCGACAAGGACGTGCTGCATCGCTCGAACGGCGCTTTGGCGGTGGATATGGAGTCGCACATTGCCGGCGCGAAGGCCGCCGCGCATGGGGTTCCGTTTGCCGTGTGCCGCGCGATCGTGGATCCGGCGTGGCGCACGCTGCCTTCCGCGGCGACCGCCAGCCTGCGCGACGACGGCAGCACGGCGCTCGGGCCGATTCTGCGGGAATTGATCCGGCAGCCGTCGCAACTCGGCGCGCTGATCCAGGTTGCCATCGACGCTCGGGCGGCGCGCCTCTCGCTGGTCCAGGCACGGCGTGCGATGGGCGAGGCCGGGGCCTTGCGCATGGCCACCATCTGAAGCGCGCGTCACGACGGCGCTGTCCCTTTTATCAGCAGATATTGAAATACTAGGGAAAACCCTTAGATTTGGTACAATGTCAGTGTTAACCCTAGGTCGTGCTGCCAAGCGCGCGGCCCAGGTGCCTCGAACACGGAGTACCGAATGAATTTCCACACCAGAAAGTGGGTCAAGCCCGAAGATCTGAACCCCAACGGCACGCTGTTCGGTGGCAGCCTTCTGCGCTGGATCGACGAAGAAGCCGCGATTTACGCCATCTGCCAGCTCGAAAATCAGCGCGTCGTGACCAAGTTCATGTCCGAGATCAATTTCGTCAGTTCGGCGCGGCAGGGCGACATCATCGAACTCGGCATGACCGCCACGCATTTCGGCCGCACCTCGATCACGTTGCGCTGTGAAGTGCGCAACAAGATCACGCGCAAAAGCATCCTGACCGTGGAGAAGATGGTGTTCGTCAATCTCGACGAAAACGGCGAGCCGGCGTCTCACGGGCGCACGCGGATTCGTTATGCGGATGAGGCGTTTGCCCGGTATCGCGAGGATTCGGGGCCGGTGTCGCAAGGCGCGGTTGCGGTCGAAGAAGAGCGGGTTGCGTCGCGCGCCGAGGTGGATAGCCTGCATTGAACCGGTTGATTGGCTCTAACCCAGACTGCGGCGCGTTGCACGCCGAAGTTGTAGCTTGTCCTGTCTTGGCCGGCGTCTAGCTCGGCTTTACGGGGCGCCCGTTCTGGGCGCCCCGCCTGAATCCCGATACTTATTGCGTCACCGGCGCTGAGGCCGGCTGGGTGCTGTCGGCCGGCGCTGCGGAAGGCGCCGCTGGCGGCGTCGGTGCGGCCGTGCCTGAAGCGCCGTTGGGTGCCGCAGCCGGCGCGGCCGGCTGCGTCGAGCCCGCTGCGCCGCTCGCGGGCGTCTCACCCGGATCGGTGTAGTTGGGCACGCCTGCCGGGGCGCCCGTGGCGGCGCCAGAGGCCGCATTCGGGGCTTCCGCGGCGTCGCCCGGATCCGCGTAGTTGGGCAGAGCGCCTGCTGCCGGCGCGCCCGCTGCGGGCGCCGACGAGGCGCCGGAATCGCCCTGATCGTCATAGTTCGGCAGCGGCGCCGCGTTGTCGCTGGTGCCGCGCAGACGCGCACGACGTTGTTGCGTGTAGGCGTCGCGCACGAACGAGTACTTGTCCAAGGCAGCCTGTTGCAGCAGGTCCGACGCACCCAGCAGGTCGGAGCGCACGCTCACGAACTGCAGCACGTACAGCGGATTGCGCACCGCCGGCTCCATGTAGTTCAGCGGGTTGAACTTCACGTCGACGATAAGCCCCATGCTGTCACGCACTGTGCTCGGTCCGAACAGCGGCAGGACTAGATACGGGCCCGACGGAATGCCCCAGTGACCCAGCGTCAGACCGAAATCCTGATGATGCTTGGGCAGCCCGGCCGGTGTCGCCCAATCGAGCAGGCCGCCCAGACCGAAGGTCGAATTGAACGCGAAACGGACGAAGTCCTCGGTCGCGTCGGTGATCTTCAACTGCAGCAGCGCATTCGCGGCATTGGTCAGATCGCCCAGATTCGAGAAGAAGTTGCTCACGGCGGTGCGCAACGGTTGCGGCGTCACCTTCTGGTAACCCTTCGCCACCGGAACGGCGACGTAGCGGTCCAATCCGTCGTTGAAATTGAACACGGCCCGGTTCATCGGCTCGAGCGGGTCGCCGGGTTTACGGTCGGGGCCGGTGGCGCAGCCAGAAATCAAACCGATGGCGACGAGTGCCAGCGCGGTGTTACGCAGCTTCATGCTTATATTCCTTTTTGCTTCGCGGGACGTGAGCGCGGCTTGCCCATCAACACGGGTTGAAACACCACTGCGCCGATCAGTGTGCAGAACAACGAGAGCGCCAGCAGGCGCCCCATACTGGACGTCCCCGGATGGTGCGACAGCCAGAGGCTGCCGAACGCCGTCGCCGTGGTCGCCGCGCTGAACAGCACAGCGTGCGTCAGGCTCGACTGCAGGAGGCCAGTCTGACCGTGGCGCCACGCCATCACGAAGTAGATCTTGAACGCTACGCCGACGCCGAGCATTAGCGGCAAAGCGATGATATTCGCAAAGTTCAGCGGCATGCCGAATACCACGCACAACTCGAGCGTCACGAGCGCCGACACCAGCAGCGGAACCAGCGTGCGCAGCATGTCGCCGATGCGCCGCAGCGCGATCCACAGCAGGATCGCAATCGACACGAGCGCGTAGCCGGCGGCCTGCAGGAACGCCTTGATGATAGTGTCGGCCGAATGCAGGATCGAAATCGGCCCGCCGATCGCGCCCGGCTCCGCCTTCTTCACCGCGTGGGCGAAGTGCGCGAGCACGACGTCGTCGTTCGGATCGGTGCCGGGTTTCACCTTCGGCGAGATGTCGACGAGGGCGCGGCCGTCTTTCGAGACCCAGCCTTTGGAGATTTCCTTGGGCAGATTCTCGCGGGTGATCTCGGTGGGTTGCAGCAGGTTGGCCAACTGCTTCAGCGCAATGCGCAGCGTGTCGGACATCGCGGTTTCGGCGCGATCTCGCGTGGCCGCATCGGCGGCGGCTAACTTCTGCAATGTGGCGGACAGATGCTTGGCTTCGGCGGCGCCTGGGCCCGGGTGATCGTCGGCGGCGAGCGAGAGCTGGTTCGACGCGCGCTTGAGCGCGGCGACGCGCACCGCGTCCGTCGCTTGTGGCGCGGGTGGTTGCTGCAGTGCGGGCAATAGCTGCTGCGCGGCGCTCGCAATCAGCATCAGCTTTTGCTGCTGGTCGGCGGGAACGAAGGTGTCGAGCGTATTGACGCGGCCCACTTCCGGCAACGTACGCAGACGCGCGGCCATGCGGTCGGCGTCGGCGAGCGACGGTGCCAGCACATGGACGTTGTTGACCGCCGCTTCCGGCGAATCCTTCAGCGACAGCAGCGTCGCCATCGACTCCGTGTGCGGATCCTTCAGATGCAGCGGGTTGAAGTCGAAGCGCAAATGCGTGAGCAAGGGCGTGGCGCCGATCACGACGATCAGCGTGCCGATCAGCACCGGCTTGCGATGGTGGTCCAGGAAATCGTCGACGGGCGCGAGCCGCTTGAAGCCTGGCGAACCGGCTTCGCCGGGCGGCCGGAAGATCTTCAGCAGGGCCGGCAGCAGCGTCATGTTGGTGAAGTACGCGACGAACATGCCGACGCCCGCGATCTCGCCCAACTCGGACACGCCGCGGTAAGCCGTCGGCAGGAACGAGAAGAAGCTCAACGCGACGGCGACCGCGGCGAGCGTGAGCGGCACGCCGATACTGTGCGACGTATGCATGAGCGCGGCGGAAAGACGGTTGTCGCGATTGCGCTCCTCACGATACTTGACGCCGAACTGCACGCCGAAATCGACCCCGAGCCCGACGAATAGCACCATGAAGGCAACCGAAATCATGTTGAGCGCACCGACCAGCATCAGGCCGAGCGCCGCGGTGATCGCGAGTCCGACGAACAGCGTGATGAACACGGCGGCGATCATGCGGCCCGAGCGCAGGGCCAGCCACAAAATGATCAGCACGACGATGAAGGTGCCGATGCCGTTGAGCACCGCGCCGTCCTTGACCGACGCGAACTCTTCGTCGGCGAGCGGCTGTTCGCCCGTCAGACGGACGGTGGCGCCGAAGCGCGAGTCGAGGTGCAGTGCGGCGGCGGTGTCGCGGATCGACTTCGAGGCCGTCGCGCCCGGCTCCAGCGCGTCGTAGTTCACGACCGGCTGCACGATGACGAAGGCGCGCGCCGGCTCCGTGGCCGCGCTCTTGTCGACCAGCGCACGCCACGAGAAGGCGGCCGGCTGGCCGGCCAGCACGCGGTCGAGCGTAGCCGCGCTTTGCGATAGCAGATGGCTCATGTCGCCGAGCTTCACCTGACCAAGCTGAAGCGGCAGCAACAGACTCGTGGTCAGCGTACCGGCAAGGCCGGTCAGGCTGGGATCGTGTGCGAGGGCGTTGACGAGCGGGCGCGACTGGACGAGCTGCGAGGTGGTCGACATGACTTCGTCAGTCGACGGGAACAGCAGGCCGTTGTGTTCGAAGAACGGACCGCCGGCCGGCTGCGAAACCGCTACGAACTCCTTCGGATCGGCCTTGAGCGCCGTGGTCAGGGCTTGCGCGGCGGCGTCGGCGTATTCCGGCGCGCGCGCTTCGACGACCACCAGCACGGTTTGACCGCGATCCGGGAAAGCCTGGTCCATGGCATTTTCGAGCGACGACCATTGCTTGTCCGTCTCGACGAGACGGCTGATGTCCGTGTTGATCTTGAAGTTATAGACAACGTAGAAACCGCTCAAAACGGCGAGCACGAGCGACAGCGCGACGATCCTCATCGGATGACGCACTGAATAGGCGACAAGACGGACAATAGATGACTTCAGCATGTAGGCGAACGTGGCCTTATCACGGTTGTTGTTTTTGACGAAAGTGCACAAGTATACAGAGCCGGAGGGCTCAGTCTCCGGTTCGGTAGCAAGTGCGGCTCCCGCAGACGCTCTTCGGGGCGGGAACGCAATCTCGGTATACTGGTCTATCCTGCGTTCGCTGCGTGCTTGCAAGCCCGGCGGCGCTTACTTCTTTCAGGTTCTGTCGAGCGTATGAAACGTTATCTGTCTGCTTTTCTGGCTGCGGCCGTGGTATCCACCGCGGCATATGCGCAAAGCGCGCCCGACGCGGTTGTAAAAAGTGCTGTCGAGGGCACGGTGGCCGCGATGAAGGCTGACCCGCAGGCGCGCGGCGGCGACATGGCGAAGATCACCCAACTGGTCGAGTCACGCTTCCTGCCGGCCACGGACTTCCAGCGAACCACGCGGATCGCGGTCGGCAAGGCTTGGGCTACCGCGACACCCGACCAGCAAAAGCAACTGTACGAGCAGTTTACGCTGCTGCTCACGCGCACTTACGCGGCCTCGCTGTCTCAACTGCGTGACCAGGACGTGAAGTTCAAGTTCTTGCCGGTCAACGTTCCGGCCGGCGCTAAAGACGTTGTCGTGCAGTCGCATGTGTTGAGCAACGGCGGCGATGATGCGATCGACTATCGCATGACCAAGGGTGCCGCCGGCTGGAAGGTCTACGACATCAACATGATGGGCGCCTGGCTGATCCAGGTGTATCAGACGCAATTTGCCGATCAGATTTCGAAAGGCGGCATCGACGGGTTGATCAAGTTTTTGACCGCTCACAATGCGCGCAGCGCGGGGTGACGGTTGATGGCCTGACGTCGTGCGTGAGGCCTGAGGTATAAAAAAAGCGCGGTGGCTTGCTGGCCACCGCGCTTTTTTGTATTCACGACCAGGGGCGGTGCTAGACCGCCCCTTCGACCGCTCAGTGTGCCGCCGTCGCCGTCTGCACTTTCTTGCCCTTGCCGGACACCTTGATCTCTTCCAGCTTGATCTCGACGTGGCGGGAGAAGACATACTCGGCCGGACGCTGCTTATCCAAAGGAATGTCCTTGGTGAACGCGCCCGACGTCTTCGGACCGCGCAGGCTGACCTTCAGCGCCTTCAGCGGATGCGCCACCGTATCCATCACGGCGGTCGCTTCGAAGCCGCAGTGCACCATGCAGTCGGCACACTTCTCGTAGTTACCCGTGCCGTATTTTTCCCACTGCGTGGTTTCCATCAGTTCCTTGAAGGTCTTCACGTAACCTTCGCCGACCAGATAGCACGGCTTTTGCCAGCCGAACACGGTACGCGCCGGGTTGCCCCACGGCGTGCATTCGTAAGTCTGATTGCCGGCCAGGAAGTCGAGGAACATGCCCGACTGGCTGAACGACCAGTTCTTGCCATTGTTGCCGCGCTTGAAAATCTCGCGGAACAGGTGCTTGGTCTTGTCGCGATTCAGGAAGTGCTGCTGATCCGGCGCGCGCTCATACGCATAACCCGGCGAGACGGTGATGCCGTCCACGCCCATCGGGCCCAGCGTGTCGAAGAACGCGGCGACGCGTTCCGGCACGGCGTCGTTGAACAGCGTGCAATTGATGTTCACGCGGAAACCGCGGCGCTTCGCTTCCTTGATGGCGGCGACAGCCTTGTCGTACACACCTTCCTGCGACACCGAGTGATCGTGCGCCTGCTGATCGCCGTCGAGGTGAACCGACCAGACGAAGTAAGGATTCGGCTCGTAGTCGTCCATCTTCTTTTCCATCAGCAGCGCGTTCGTGCACAGGTACACGAACTTCTTGCGCGCGATGATGCCCTTCACGATCTGCGGCATTTCCTTATGCAGCAACGGCTCGCCGCCTGCGATCGACACCACCGGCGCGCCGCATTCGTCGACAGCGCCGAGGCATTCTTCCAGCGACAGACGCTGATTCAAGATGGGATCCGGATAGTCGATCTTGCCGCAGCCATTGCAGGCGAGATTGCAGCGGAACAGCGGCTCCAGCATCAGGGCGAGCGGGTAGCGTTTGTTCCCGGACAGATGCTGACGCATGATGTATGCGCCGACCCGGACTTTCTGTAGCAGCGGAATAGACAAGACGTCCTCCTTAAACTTCGCGTGCAGCGAGTGGTTGCATCAGCTTCGATGGCAACTTGAATTCGACTTTTTCTTCACGGCCCGCCATCGTCGTGACATCGACAGGCCCCAATGCGCTCAGCGCATCGATTACGTTTTTGACCATCTCTTCCGGCGCCGAAGCACCGGCCGTGATGCCGACCGTTTGCACGTTGGCAAACCATTCCGGCTTCACTTCCGAACCGTCGGCGACGAGATAACTCGCCACGCCGCTTTCGCTGCCGATTTCGCGCAGCCGGTTCGAGTTCGAACTATTGGTTGCGCCCACCACCAGCAGCACGTCGACCTGTTTGCTCAACTCACGCACCGCTGCCTGGCGGTTCTGCGTGGCGTAGCAGATGTCGCGCGTATCCGGACCGACGATGTCGGTGAAGCGGCGCAGCAGGGCGTCGATAATGCCGCGCGTGTCGTCCACCGACAGCGTGGTCTGCGTGACATAAGCGAGCGGCGTGTCGAGCGGCAGGTCCAGATGCGCGACCTCGGCCTCACTCTGCACCAGCAGCACCTTGCCTGGAATCTGGCCGATCGTGCCTTCCACTTCCGGATGCCCGGCGTGGCCGATCAGAATCAGCGTGCGGCCGGCGCTGACGTATTGGCGACCCTGCACGTGCACCTTGGTGACCAGCGGGCAGGTCGCGTCGAGCACGTCGAGACCCCGCGCTTGCGCGTCACGCTCCACGGTTTGAGCGACACCATGAGCGCTGAAAATCGCCACGGCGCCCTGCGGCACTTCATCGAGTTCCTCGACGAAGCGCGCGCCCTTCTGGCGCAAATTGTCGACCACGTGGCGATTGTGAACAATCTCGTGGCGGACATACACGGGTGCGCCGTGTTGCTGTAACGCGCGATCGACGATCTCGATTGCGCGAACAACACCCGCACAAAAGCCGCGGGGTTGAGCAAGGATGACTCGCATAAGTTGGCGAACTCCGACTGACGCGGGTTTCGAAGAAGTCGGTAAATATGACTTTATCGCCGCGACCATCTAATTAGTTGACGTCTTGAGCCCCGGCGACGTGCCGGTACAGCAAAACCAAACGCGCATTCTAACGCTATCAGGCCGGCTTTGCTTCGGCGGCGCCCGGCGGGTGTTGGGCAGACGCCGCAGCAGCGGATCGATGCCCGGCGCCCTGAGCGGCTGGTTGCGGCAATGCGGATGTGGCAATGATTGCACGCTGCAACGGTTTGACGGAACCCTTAAACTACGTAGTCCTGCGGCGCGTGGGCGCCCGCCTTACAAAAGGGTTTCGAGGCTCGCTGGATGGACGTCGATCAATACGAAAACTTTCCGGTCGCGAGCGTGTTGCTGCCAAAGACGCTGCGCGCGCCGATCGGCATTATCTACCAGGTTGTCCGCACGGCCGGCGACATTGCCGACGAAGGCGACTGGAGCGCAACCGAGCGGCACGCCCGTCTCGCCGACTTCCGCGCGGGCCTCGACGCGGTAGCGGAGCGGCGCGCGGCGCCAGTCCATCCGCTGCTGTTCGGCAAGCTCGCCGGCGTGGTCGCACAGTATAAACTGCCGCTCGCGCCGTTCTACGATCTGCTCCACGCGTGCGGCCAGGACATCGACACCAGTCGTTACGCCGACCGCGCCGCGCTGCTCGACTACTGCCGCCACTCGGCCAACCCGCTCGGGCATCTGATGCTGCATCTGATCGGCGCGGCCACGCCGGAGAATCTCGCCGACGCCGACGCGATTTGCACGGCGTCGCAGTTGATCAGCTTCTGGCTGGACGTCTCCGCCGATTGGAAAAAGGACCGCGTGTACCTGCCGCGCGCCGATATGCGGCGCTTCAACGTGACCGAGGCGCACATCGCCAACGGTGTCGCCGACGAAGACTGGCGGGCGCTCATGGCGCACGAAGTGTCCTTCGTCCGTGAGACGCTGGTGCGCGGCGCGCCGCTCGCGTTGCGAATTCCAGGGCGGCTGGGCCTCGAGTTGTGCGGCGCCGTTCACGGCGGCCTGCGCTTTCTCGAACGGATCGAGAAGGCGGGCTACGACGTGTTTCACGAGCGGCCGGTGCTCAATACGTTTGAATGGTGCGTCGTCGCGGCCCGCACCGTGGTGATGTGGCTGTCGCGGCGCGTCGGCGTGCAAGCGCGTTCAATCGAGGGTAATGCTTAATGGCGGTGGTTCTGTTTCTTCTTTCGTGTCTCTCCTTGCTGATCTGGTGTGTGTTGCTGTTTGCGCGCGGCGGTTTCTGGCGCGCGCGCCCCGCTGCGCCGCTGACCATCGAGCCGCGCGCAACGTGGCCGGCGGTGGCGGCCGTGGTACCGGCCCGCAATGAAGTCGATGTGATCGCCGAGGCGGTCACCACGCTGCTTGAGCAGGACTACGAAGGCGAATTCCATGTGATCGTCGTCGACGACCACAGCACCGACGGCACCGCCGACGCCGCTCGCGCGGCCGCGTTGCAGCTGCAATGCCCGGACCGTCTGACCGTGCTGAGCGCGAAGCCACTGCCGCCGGGCTGGTCCGGCAAGGTGTGGGCGCAGTCGCAAGGTATCGAGGCCGTGCGCACGCTCGGCTTGTCCGCGGACTTCCTTCTGTTGACCGACGCCGACATAGGCCATCCCGCCGACGCGGTCGCACAACTCGTCGCGCGTGCGGATGCGGAACAGCGCGATCTCGTCTCGCTGATGGTGCGTTTGCGCTGCGATTCGTTCTGGGAAAAGGCGCTGATTCCGGCCTTCGTCTTCTTCTTTGCCAAGCTGTACCCGTTCTCGTGGGTCAACAATCCGCGCAATCGTACGGCGGCGGCCGCGGGCGGCTGCATGCTCGTGCGCCGTAGCGCGCTGGAAGAAGCGGGCGGCATCGAGTCGATCCGCGCCGAGTTGATCGACGACTGCAGTCTCGCCGCGCGCATCAAGCATCGCGGCACGGGGCGTCATCCGATCCGGCTGGATGTGGCGGCGCGCAGCGTGTCACTGCGTCCGTACGATAGCTGGCGTGAGATCTGGAACATGATCGCGCGTACCGCCTTCACGCAGTTGCATTACTCGCCGCTGCTGCTGGCGGGTACGCTGGCCGGCATGGCGATCATTTACCTGATGCCGCCGGTGGCCGCACTGGTGCTCGGTCCGACGGGCTGGCCGGCGTGGCTCGCGTGGGCGGCCATGTGCTGCGCTTATGCGCCGATGCTGAGCTATTATCGCCGCTCACCACTGTGGGCACCGTTTCTGCCGCTGGTCGCGTTGTTCTATGTCGGCGCGACGTTTGCGTCGGCGGTGCGCTACTGGCGCGGCAAAGGCGGGCAATGGAAGGCGCGGGTTCAGGCGCCGGTGCAGGAACGCTGAAGCAGCGGTCAGCAATCGCAGCGGAATAGAAAAGCGGCGCTCTCGGCGCCGCTTTTTCACATCAGCCTTTGGTGAGCATCATGTAGAGCTGGATCACCATGTCGGGCGAGAACGTGAACGGTACCCAGCCGTGGCCGGTGTGGCGCATGACCAGCAAACGATCGCCGTTCGACTGCTTCTGCACCGCCATGACCGGATTTTTCGTGGACACGAAGCGCCAGCCCGGCGGAATGCCCGGCGGCGGTTCCGGCGTCATCGACGCGCGGGCGTTCGACAACTCTTCGATCAATTGGCCGATCTGCTCCGCGCGCAGCGCGACCGTCTGGCCGCCGATCGTCATGGTGATCTCGTTCTGCGCGGGGCGATTGATTTCGAGCGTGGGCTGAAGCTTCGGAGCCGCCGCCTCGTCTTCGACGACGACCGCCTCGGTCTCAGTTGCTTCCGCATTGGATTCGGACGCGGCCTGCTGCGCCGGCGCTTGCGGCGCAGCGTGCTCTACGGGTGTCTCGGGGATGTTTTCGGCCTGCGGGGCCACGACAGCCTGAATGAGCTGATCGACGCCCAATTCGAGTGCGCCGAGCTGTTCGTGAAGATTCATGCGAGGTTTCTCTGGTAAGACCCACGATTTTAACTGCTGCGCGTAGGCTTTTACCTGTCGCTAACACAGTGACGTTGTAACAAAATGCTTGCGGCTGCACCGGATCGCCCGGTGCGAGCCGCTTATTCACGCAGACATCACGGCTTCAGATAGCCCGCTTTCCGGAACCAGTCGAGCGCGTCGCTCAAGCCCTGGCGATAGGGCCGGGCGCGATAGCCAAGCTCACGTTCCGCTTTCGCCGACGTGAAATACATCTTGTTCTTCGACATTTTCAACCCGTCGACGGTGACGAACGGTTCGCGTTTCGTGATCTTGGCGACCGCTTCGGCACCCATGGCGAGCGGGTAGAGCGGCCAGCGCGGCAAGCTCAGCGTCGGCGCCTTGCGGCCGGTCAGCGCCGCGATATCCGCGAGCATCTGTTGAAGCGGCAGATTCTCGCCGCCAAGAATATAGCGCTCGCCGATCTTGCCGCGTTCGAGCGCGAGGAAATGGCCGGCCGCAACGTCGTCCACATGCACGAGATTCAGGCCCGTGTCGACGAACGCCGGAATCTTGCCGAGCGCCGCTTCCACGATGATGCGTCCCGTCGGCGTCGGCTTGACGTCGCGCGGTCCGATTGGCGTGGACGGATTGACGATCACCGCCGGCAGGCCGTCTTCGGCGATCATCCGCTCCACCGCGCGTTCGGCCAGCACCTTGCTGCGCTTGTACACGCCGATCGCCTGATCGGCTTTGAGCGGCGCGGTTTCATCGGCGGACTGGCCGGAACTGGTCACTTTCAGCGTGGCTACGCTGCTCGTGTAGACGATGCGCTCGACGCCTTCCTTCAGCGCCGCGCGCATGGTCGCCTCGGTGCCTTCGAGGTTCGAGCGCTCGATTTCGCTCGGGTCAGGCGCCCACAGGCGATAGTCGGCGGCCACGTGCAGCAGATAGCGCACGCCGCGCAGCGCGTTGCGCATCGACGCTTCGTCGCGCATATCGCCGATCACAATCTCCGCGTCCAGCGACTCGACGTTCTGACGCGGACTGGTGGCGCGCACCAGCACACGCACCTTGAAACCTTTCTGTTGCGCGATGCGCGCCACCGACGAGCCGACGAAGCCGGAGGCGCCGGTGACGAGCACGAGATCGCGATTCTGTTCGGTCATTCTGTTTCCATTCCCTGCATGACAGTCGACGGATTGTACGTGGCGCGCGCGCCGTGTGTCGTGTGGGCGGTTTCAAAGAGACGCGGTTGAACGCGCGCTTGCCGAGCAAGCTCGCCGCGACACGACTAGAATGCCGGCTTGAAAGTTTGCGAAGAGAGGACGGCATGGCCCCGGATCTGGACCAGCGGATCGAAACGTATTACGTGCGCGTGCGCGGCACTGTGCAAGGCGTCGGCTTTCGCCACGCGACCGTGCGGCAGGCTCACGCGCTCGGCATCAAGGGATGGGTGGCGAATCTCGACGACGGTTCCGTCGAAGCCATGTTGCAGGGCTCGGCCAACCAGGTCGACCGGATGCTGTCGTGGCTGCGTCACGGGCCGCCGGCGGCGCGCGTGACCGAGGTGACCGGCGAAGAGCGCGCCACCGAAAAGCGCTACGAGCGTTTCGAACAGCACTGAGCGGCCGCACGTAGAACACGCAAGACACGCAAAATCAAAAGGCGGCGCGCCATCATGCACGATGGCGCGCCGCCTTGTTTGCGTGACCGTGCTTCAGTCAGCGGCCCAGTCAGCGGCCGGCCGCGCTCAACGCGCCACCAGCAGGCTCTCCGCAAAACCCCATTCGTCTTCGATCCATTGATGGCTGCACACGAAGCCGGCGTCGTCGGCAATCGCGGGCATTTCTTCCGCGCGATATTTGTGGCTGCTCTCGGTCCAGATCGTTTCGCCCGCCTTGAGCGACACCGTCAATTGCGCCGCGCCCACACGCGCGGTGATATCGCGCTTCGCCCGCAGATGCATTTCGATGCTGCGCGCGTCCGGGTTGAAGCGCGCGACGTGCTCGAACGCCTCCAGCGGAAAGTCGCCGTCGAGCTCGCGATTGATGCGCGCCAGCAGGTTCAGATTGAACGACGCAGTGACGCCGATCGAGTCGTCGTAAGCGGCCACCAGGACGGGCGTCGGCTTGATCAGGTCCGTGCCGAGCAGCAAAGCGTCGCCGGGAGCGAGCATGTTGCGGATATCGCGCAGGAAACGTGTCGCCGCGAGTCTGCCGAAATTACCGATCGTACTGCCAAGGAACAGTACGAGTAACCGCTCGTCCGCCGCGCGTTGCTTGCTCACTTCAGCGAGGCCGGCCAGGTAATCGCGTTCGTAGCCGACAATCGAAATGCGCTCGATGTCGCCGAGTTCGCGCCTGCACAACTGCAATGCGCTGCGCGAAATTTCAATTGGGCAGTAAGAAGTGGGGCGTTTTTTACACAGCGCTTCCAGAATGCGCCGTGTTTTACGGCCGCTGCCGCTGCCGAGTTCCGCGACCGTCACGTCGTGCGGCAGATGCGCGACGATATCCGCGGCGTGCCTGGTCAGCAGACGTTCCTCGGCGCGTGTCACCCCGTATTCCGGCAACACGGTAATCACTTCGAACAGCGCGGAGCCCACTTCGTCATACAGATACTTCGATGGCAGCTCTTTCTGCGGCGTATGGGTGAGGCCTGCGCGAACGTCGGCGGCAAAGGCGGAGCGTAGGTCGGGCGATGCGTCGTGCGATAGGGCTGGCTGGGTCATGCTGGCTCCAGTAGTCACATTCGATGAGCGGGATTGCTGCCGGGCGGCGGCACGCGTGATGAAACGCAGTTGAGGCGTGCCGCGGAGAAGAAGGGCGGGCTCGGTCCGTAGGACTGCCATCGCCGGCCCGGCTCATGGATGCTGCACATGCCGTCCCCCAAGGGGACTTCCTGCAGGGCGTTGCGAACGGTGATGCAAACAGCGTCGCAAGACTAAGTAGCAAGATTCGCGCTTGAGCCGCTTGGCGCGAGATGATGTGCGGCGTTGCCGGTGAAAAGCCCGGCGTTGTTGGCCGCACGTGAAGTTATGTTCTAGTCCATCGACGCGCGATGCGCACGGAATAATTTCAGCCCGCCGACGAAACCATGCGGAGTCGCGAACGGATAACCCGTCTAGAATGCCGCCTTTGCGTCGCTTATCGAAGACAAAAAAACGCAGTGCCGGATACGCACTGCCCGCTTGTGAGACCTCACTTCTAATGACAACAACGAACGCTGCGCGATTGAATGCTGCGCTACAAACATATCTGCCTGCACACGCGCCTGTCTTGCACGTCGACGCGCTTGCCCAACGGGGCGCTCGATGAACCAGTATGACCCAAAGCGCGGCATCGCGTTGTCGGTCTGCGCATCGACGATGTTTGCTTTACTGTCCGCTTACGCCACACTGCTCGCGCCGCTGAACGGCCTCGATATTTTCGCGTGGCGCATCGTCTGGACTGTGCCGGGCGCGCTACTGCTGGTGGCGTTGCGAAAGCGCCTGCCGATTCTCCGGCAACTTCTTTACCGCATGGTGACCGAGCCGACACTCGGCGCCGCGATGATCGTAAGCGCGGCCTTGCTCGGCGCGCAACTGTGGGTCTTTCTATGGGCGCCGCTGCACGGCCGGATGCTCGACGTCTCGCTCGGCTATTTCCTGCTGCCGCTGGTGATGGTGCTCGTCGGGCGTTTCTACTACCACGAGCGCCTCGACGGATTGCAGTGGTGGGCCGTTGCGTTCGCGGCGGCAGGCGTCGCACATGAGCTGTGGATCACGGGCGCGTTTTCGTGGCCGACCTTGCTCGTCGCGCTCGGCTATCCGCCATATTTCGTGTTGCGCCGCAAAATCAATCACGATTCGCTCGCCATGTTCACCGTGGAGATGGTGCTGCTGTTGCCGCCGGCAATCGTGTTCGTGATCAGCGGTGGCTCGCTGCCGATGATCTCCGGCCGTCTTGACATGTGGTGTCTATTGTTGCCTGGCCTCGGCGCACTGAGCACCATTGCGCTGGCGTCGTATCTCAAGGCGAGCCGGTTGTTGCCGGTCGCGTTGTTCGGCATTCTCGGCTACGTCGAGCCGGTGCTGCTGGTGCTGATCTCGATCACGTTGCTCGGTGAAACGTTGAGCGCGGGACAGTTGGCCACCTACATTCCCATCTGGATCGCGGTCGCGTTGACGGCATTGCATAGCGTGCGCCTCGTTCGCTTCGCGCCGAACTGAGTTGGGTTGATTCGGATCGACCGTGCAGTCGATGAAGCGGGCGGCGCGCTTCAGCGATGTGGCGCGGTACGGTCAGCATTGATACGCGTCGGACCGACTTGCGCTTCGATCGCTTCGCGTAGCGCGGGCCGCCAGCCGAAGCCGAACAACGCTTCGGCCAGCACGAACAGCGGTCCGATCAGCAGGCCGATCACATCATCGACAAAGGCCGGCTTGCGATGTTCGTAGGCAACGTGTCCGATGAACTGAAACACCCAGCCGACCAGAAAGAGCCCGACGCCGATCACGAGCCACGCGAACGTGGATTGCGTGGCCGTCCACTGGCCGAGCGCGACGCAGAGTGCGGACACGAACGCCATCATCACGCCGAGCGGCACGTCGAGCACGAGGTAATACAGCGTTGCCGCGACGAATAACACCCACGCCGGCGACAAGGTCAGCGGCCACGCGCCGACAGCGAAAGCAGGCCGGCTCAATAACACCGCCAAGGCCAGCACGATCATCGGAATGCCGACGAAGTGCGTGGCGATATTGCGCCGGTCACGATGGTAGGCCGCGTATTGCGTAAGCTGTTGCGTCAGCGTTCTCATGGATGCCGCTCCTCCTTCAAAGTCAGCATAATCGCGGGCAGCGGAATTTGAAACCATCGGGTAGCCGACAATCGGGCATGAGTGCCGTTCTATGACAGCGAGTTTTCCATCGAATGAGCTTGCCGCGTTGCTTGGGCGCAGCGCGTGGTTTCGCTCGGCGCCGCCCGCGATGCAGGCGCAGTTGATCGAAGCGGGGCGTGTCGAACGTCTCGCTGCCGGTCAGCGACTTTTCACGCGCGGCGATTCCGATGATGGCCTCTATTGTGTGCTCGATGGCCTGATGAGAATCGGCGCGGCCAGTTCGGCGGGCAAGGAGGCCTTGCTTGCCGTCATCGATCCGGGGAACTGGTTCGGCGAGATCGCGCTGTTCGACAACCGGCCGCGAACCCATGACGCGTATGCCGAACGCGATTCCGAGCTGTTTCATGTGCCGCGCGCCGCACTCGCCGCGCTGCTCGAACGCACGCCCGCCTATTGGCATCTATTCGGTTTGCTGTTGACGCAAAAGCTGCGTCTTGCGTTCGACGCGATCGAAGAGGCCGCATTGCTGCCCGCCGCGCAACGCGTGGCGCGCCGCTTGTTATTGATGGCAGGCGGCTACGGCGAGCCCGGTGCATTGCGGCGCGTGCTCAAAGTCCCGCAAGAAGATCTCGCGATGATGCTGGCGCTCTCCCGGCAAACGATCAACCAGGTGTTGAAGCAGTTCGAAACACAAGGCGCACTGAAACTCGGCTATGCGGAAATCGAAATCACCGATGTGCAAAAACTTGGCGCGCTGGCGGAGTTGAATCCCGCTGCGGATTGATTGCTGTGCTTTTGCTTTTTTTCTTTCGCCTTGCTCACGAGAAGAAGGCAAACGGCAGCGTGGCGGCCAGATAGACCGCGATACCCATCGACGGCAAGCCCACCGCGATAGCGATGGCCGCGATGGCGCTGCTCGCGACGGTCAGCGCAAGCGTGCGCTGACGAGCCGTCTTCCGCCCGGCGAGCGATGCGCGTTGCGGCGTGTCGCTGGTGTCATCTAGCGAAACGGCGGCGTGCTGGCGGATGTTCAGACTGGACATGATGACTTTCCGATGATCGATCATTGGAGTCTGACATTTCCGCCATATCGAACGGCTCAATAACGCGTTGCCCGGCGCAAAAGAGATGTATACGGCCGCCGCAATCCACTACGCGACGCTGAAATCTTTATAAGCTTTTTACGGCACGCCCCTGTTTCTTTTGCGATTCGCTACATCCAGCCCGGTAAGGTCGAGACACCCCGGTCAGGAAGCGAAAATATGCATGGAAATGGTGTTCTGGATGGTGTGCCAGTACAACGAAAAGTCGGCCGCTATCCGGTATCCGGCTTGACGATCATGCTTGTGGCGATCTTCGTCTCATGCGCCACTGCCGCGCATGCCGCTGACGCTCAGCCGGTTGCACAGGCACCCATCGTTGCGAGCGAGGCGACTTCAGAAACCAGCTTGCCGGCTCTCAGCGATATCACCGCCGTGTTGCGCGCGCAATTTCGCGTGGCGCCAATGGAATCGCTGAAGATCGCGCGCGCCGTGCTGATCGAATCCGATCGCCACGCGATCTCGCCCGTCTTGCTGCTTGCGGTGATGGCGGTTGAATCGAGCTTCGATCGCCATGCGGTCAGCGTCGCGGGCGCGCGAGGGCTCATGCAGATCCTGCCCGCCGCACATCCGCAATTGATCGCGGGCGCAACCGATCTGTCCGATCCGGCAATCAATGTGCGGATCGGCTCGACCATTCTGCGCCGCTATCTCGACGAGAGCGACGGCGATATCGATGCCGCGTTGTTTCGCTACAGCGGCGGCGGGCGCGGCTATGCGCACCGCGTCGCGCTGAATATGCAGCGTTTTTACGCAAGCTTGCGCCGCGAATGAAGTACTCATTCGCGGCGCAGTGAGGAGAGATCGAATGGGAGTGCGCTAGTTCATCACGCCGGCAAACTCGGCACGCAAATCCTGCAGCCTGTCGCGCGCGGTGCTCAGACGATCGACGAGTTGCGCCGAAGCGCGCGAGATCGGCATGCGTGTTTCGTCGCTGAGCGCATGATCGAAGGCCAGCATGGCTTTGATTGCGGACGGATTCGGCGCGGCGAACAGGAGCCGCAAGACGGGCAGCAAGCTGGCGAACAGATTGCGCGCGTCCACCTCGCGTTCAGCCCCGAGCAGGTCCTGGTACGCGACCAGCAGATCCGCACAGACGTGAGCGCTGGCCAGAATGCCGCCTGTTCCGCCGTGATGCAGACAATCGTCCAAGGCTTCGTCCGTGCCGCACAGGACGTTGATCGGCAGGGCGCTCAATTTGTCGAAATGCTCCTTCACGCACTCCTTGATCGCGACGATGTTGCCGCACTCGATGAGTCGCGCGACGGTATCCGGCGCGATCGTCACGCCGGTTCGGTGCGGCACGTCGTACAGGACGATGGGGCGCTCGGTGGCGAGCGCGGCCTGCTCGAAGTGCCATTGCACGCCTGCCTGATCCGGACACACGTATGACGGCGCGGAGACCAGATAGCCCGCGCACTCCCAGCGCTCATAGCGCTGAATATCGTGCAGGACGTCGCGTGTGTTCGACCCGCCGACGCCGATCAGCATCGGTAGACGGGAGCCGGTCACTTCGGTCAGCGCCTGCAATACGGTGAGGCGCTCGGCTTCCTGTAACAAGGCGGCTTCGCCCGTCGTGCTCAACGCGACAATGCCGCTGATCTCCGTGCGCAAGTAGTATTCCGCGAGGCGCTGCAATGAGTCGATATCGACTTCGCCGTTACGCAGCGGCGTAACGATGGGCAACCAGATACCTGAGAACATGATTAGCGCGCCTTTGCGGCCGCGCTGCGGCGCTTCAATGGCCCGATCGTCGCGGCGGGAAGTGTCGAGATCAGCGTGTGCAGCGTGAAGTCGAGGTCGTCGGGGGCAATGTCGAGCTGCACGCGGATTTCCTGGCGGACCGCTTCTGTGGAGACGACGTAGACACCGAGAGGAGAATGGAGCAGGACGCGAAGCTGGGTGCCGGGAAGTTCGTACGATCGGTGCGGCAGGGTTACCTGCAAGCGGACGCGCGTCGCGGGAAAGGGAATGACGTTGTTGCGTTGAACGTGCGGCTCGTTGAGCGGCTGAGTGGCAAAACTGTCGATTGATTGTGTGAGAGCCATGTGATGCGGCGTTCGTCGACGCCATGGTTGATCAAGACAGCTTCAGATTAGACGTCTGCGGGTAAACGCGGTGCAAAAATTGGGGTGTTCGTTGGAAAAATCATACGGCGCCCTTAACGTGCAAGAACTCGACGCGATCCGAAACGCGCACGAAAAAAGGCGAGTCATATGACTCGCCCTCCCTGAACGGCACATTCGGCTTCGATTACCTATACATGCCTGGCCGGTGCGTGCCGGAACCGATCACGTGTTATTGCGTTTTCGTCGTGTCGGTCTTTGCGCCGTCGGTTTTCACCGGGGCATTGCTGGCCTCTTTCGCGCTCTCCGTTTTAGTCTTGGCGGCGCTCGTTTCTGCCGCGGCTTTCTTGGTGGTCTTGTGGGCTTTTGCCGTGTGATGGGCGGAAGTCTTCTTCACTTGCGCTTTGGTGGCGGCTTTGGCCGGCGCTTTCGTTGCCGCGGCGCCTTCGTCCGTGGCGCCCGTTTGCACGGCGGTGCTCGCCTTCAGGTTCGCCTGGCCAGCGGGCTGCGTCTGCGCGGGCTGGGCGGCTTGTGTGGTGGACGGTGCGGCCGTTTGAGCGAAAGCGGTCGACACGAGCAGAGCGGAAGCGAGAGCGGCGAAAAGCGTCTTCATGGTTTAACTCCTGGTTAACCGGTTGATTCCTGGTTGATTCTTGTATCGCGGCTGAAATGTTTCAGCGCTGCCGGTTTAACGTTGGCGGGGAGACAGGAGTTGACGACGGTGTGGTGACAAAACGTAACCGCTGAAACATATTGGGGATCCCGAAGCAGTTTCAGCTACGCGGCCCACGGCGGTGAACGGTGCCGGATACGACGATGCGCTAGCAGGGGTATTCCGAAACGTGAGACCGCGTGCGAAAGGCGAAGGCGGCGAACGTCTTCGCGCCTCCGCATGACTGCGCTAAGTTAGCGCGTCATTGAAACGGGTTCTGGACGACCCCCGGTTTCGCATCCGGTTCATCCTTCACTTTCGCGGGCAAATTGCTCTGCGCCTGCAAGCTGGTCACGATCGCATCCACTGCTTCCTTGAGTGCCAGCGCCGCCTTCAATCCGCGCTGATCCTGCGTCAGTTCCAGCGTGCCATTCAGCACGATGCGCGTCGTACCGTTACTCACGGTCAACGCATCGCCCTGAATGTTCAGCACATCGTCGTCGTTCGAATAGGGTTTAAACACCTTTCAGTCCTCCCGGTCGCTGATCTTTGAGGTTCTCCGGAATGCCCGGAAAACGGATGCCCGATGCTGCTTCGAGTTCGTGAATCGTCTTGATGGCGTAACGGCTGGTCGAGACGTTGTCCACCACCACGGCGAACGCCAGCTTCCGCGACGGTACGTAGACCACCTTGAACAACTGCGTCGGCACGAACACGCGCGTTGGTCCAATGGTCTGCAACTGCTGGCCGTTGAAGATCGGGCCGGTGACGACATAGGTATCGTCGTACGACACGGCGATCTTGCGCACCGAGGTTTCAATGCGCGCCCACAGACGCTGGTTGTTCTCGCGGTTTTGCGGCACGACGTTGGCCAGTGAGAACGATTGTGCCATCGCCTCCTGATTCCAGCGATTACCCGCCGGGCTCATATGACCGCGATCGAACCCGCTGCGCTTGTAGTCCGCGAGCGTGGCGCCTTCGCCGTCCGGCAGACGCGCGTCTTCGAAGAACTTGTTGGTGCGCACCATGTCTTTGGCGGCTTCGATATGGTCGCGCGTCAGATGCTCGGCGGACCACAGCGGACCGTGCGTGATGCCCGAATGCAAAACCGCGAAATCGCTATAGCAAAGCATGCGCGTTTTCGGGGCCATCTTCTGATTGCTCAGAACCGGCCATTGCGCATTCGGTGTGAATTGGGTGCAGGAAGGCGCTGCGCTAGCGTGAGCGGCAACGGCGAACAACAGACAGGCAAACCACTTCTTCATGTGTCAGTCAGTCGAGGGATGGGGGCGCAAGTATAGCGTTGCGACCACATCGCGCCGCACCAAAAAAAACGGGCCGCCTTGCAGCGACCCTAATGCGTGGACTTCCAACTCTACGCACGCAAACTTAAGGCGAGCTTAAATGCGCAGGAGACGAAAGCGGCAATCGAAAAAAAGTGCGCACGAACGCGCATACGAATGTACCCATGCGCTAGCGAAGCGCCGCTCGCGCACGGAAAATTCGACCGATAAAAAAGGGTGTGGAAACTTAATTGCCGAATACGCTGTGTTCAGCGCGGACCTGTTGGCGGTCCACTGCTTGCAGACGCCAGAAGCCGCTGGTCGTCGCGCGCGTCGGCAGGGCAGTCCATGCTGCGGCGCCTTGCGCGGCGCTCACGCGCTGCTTGCGGTCCACGTGCAATCCGCGCAGCGTGCACAACGGCGCATCCGTGCTGGGCGCACAGAGGGTCGTCACACCGTTATCGTCGTGTAACTCGCCCCAGGGGGGCAGATCGATCCCTTGATGTGCTTCTCTCGACCACCGGTGTTCGTCGGTATCGAGCCATAGCACAGCGTAGTCATGGCTGACGGTGGGATCGGAACCGTTGATGAGGATGGTCAGTCGCATGGCGGGTTCCGTACAAAGTGCGAAGTTGGCTTTACCAGTCTACGCCGCAAAGCGTGTTATGCAAGGCAAAACGTATGACGATCAGGCACGAAAAAACGGACGCCCGATGCGTACGGCTGTACGATAGCCGCGTCCTGTTGACGTTCGCGGAGGCATGCCATGCTGAGTCGATTTCTGCAATGCGCGGTGATCGCGGGATGCCTGAGCGCGGTGGCCGCCGTCAGCGCCGCGGCGGACAGCGCACCGTTCGCCGCGCCGGTGCCGATCGTCTATGTAGCCGACTTCGATCTGGACGTGGCGAACGTGACGCCGGACAGCGGACCGGGCCAACGCGCGCGCCGCCTGCGCGGTTTGCTGCCGAGCGGACCGGGACCGATGGGGCAGGACAAAAATCCTCAGGACCACGCCAAACACATCGTGGACGAAATGGCGGACGCGCTGACGGACGATCTGAAGAAGGCTGGTGTCGATGCGCGCCGCAGTGCGCCGGGTCAGCCGTTGCCGGCTGTCGGTTGGCAAGTGCGCGGCGTGTTTCTGAGCGTTGATGATGGCAATCGCCTCAGGCGTGCCATGGTGGGTTTCGGCGCGGGCCAGAACGACATCCAGGTGGCGGTGTCGTGCGATAGTCTCGGGGCACCTGATTTGCCGCCGCTGTATCAGGCCGTCGACGAAGCCGACAGCAAGGGCATGCCGGGCGCGGTCATCAAACTGAATCCGTACGTGATCGCCGCCAAGTTCGTGATGGCGAGCGGTGACGAGAAGAAGACGATCAAGAAGACGGCGCAGCAGATTTCAGATGCGGTGATCGCCAAGCTGCATGGCGTCGCGCAGTAGTTTGTGCTGAAACGCCGGCGGCGCGGCCGCAGGCGTTTCAACTCTCACGAACTCTCGAACCTTCAAGCCAGATCCAACGGCGCTGTCAAATCGCCCAGCGGCGCGAGCCCATTGCTCGCGAATGCGCGATCGCGCGCCACCACACCGTCGAGCGGCGCGAGGCCGTGCACACGGCTGATCAGTCGAAGAATCGAATTGGTGTCGTACACCGTGTGATCGACGTAACCCTTCTTCGCCAGCGGCGATATCACCAGCGCGGGAATCCGCGAGCCCGGACCCCAGCGATCGCCCTTCGGCGGCGACACGTGGTCCCACCAGCCGCCGTTCTCGTCGACGGTGACGATCACGACCGTGTTCGCCCACTGCGGCCCGCGTTGGATATGCTCGATCACCGTCGCGATGTGGCGGTCGCCCGACTCGACGTCCGCGTAACCCGCGTGCATGTTCAGATCGCCTTGCGGCTTGTAGAACGCGACTGCCGGTAAGCGTCCTGCATCGATATCCGCGATCAGATGGTTGGTCGACGCGTCGTTGCCGAGGCCACCATCGCGGAGATACTTGCGCCGTGCCGCCGTGCCCGGCGCGTAGTTGGTGAAGTAGTTGAACGGCTGGTGGTGATACTGGAAGTCGGGCACCGCGCCCGTATCCTGATGCTCCAACGCGTACTGCCAGGCGCCGCTGTACCACGCCCAGTCGACACCCTTGTCCGTTAGACGGTCGCCGATCGTCGCGTAATTCTGCGGCGGCAGCACGCGCGGATTCGACAGGTCCGCGAAGGCCGGATTGCCGCCTTCGGCCGGCCGCACGTTGCTCGGCTGATACGGCGGCGCCATGGTGTTGACGGCGTAGCCGTCGGCGGTGAACGCGCCGTCGTTGACGAATTTCGGCGGGCCGTCGAGTGCGGAGGCGGGCGACTCTTCCGACTGCTTCAACCGCGTACCGGTCGGATCGTCGCCGTCGACCACCGACACCATCTTCTTCGCCGGGCTGTTCTGGATGTCGGGATAGAACGGCGCCTGCGCCGAGATCAGAAAGATGTGGTTCAGCCACGAGCCGCCGAAGGCGGCCATGAAGAAGTTGTCGCACACCGTGTACTGCTGCGCGAGATTCCACAGACGCAGCGTGTCGGCGGAATTGCGGTAGTGCCCCATCACCAGGCCGCCGGAATCTCCCCATGCGGCGAACTGGTTGTTGCGGCCGGCATTGATCTGCATCTGGTTCTGATAGAAGCGATGCACCAGATCGCGTGTGATCACGCCGGTCGGCAGCGGCGCGCCCTGCGCGTCGGCAATATGGAACGGGCGGTTATGCAGGTTGACGATATCCTTCTGGCCGATCATGTAGCGCTTGCCGTCCACTTCCTGGGCTTGCGGCACGAGGCCGCCCCAGATGGCCGGCAAGCGCGGCAGCGGCGTTTTGCCGTCGCGGTCGAGTTGCAGATAGCGCTCGGCGCTCACGGCATCGAGCGGATGCTGGACGCCGGGGAAATTGCCGTACAGGTTCGCGAAGCTGCGGTTCTCCGCGTAGATCACTACGATGTGCTTGACCTGATCGTGAAGCGCGGCGTCGAGCCGCAAGTCGGCAGCGCTGCGCGGCGCGCCAGTGCTCGACATGCTTTGGTCGGTTTTGCAGCCCGTCAGCGCCAGTCCGATACCGACCGCTGCCAGGCCGGTCAGGACTCGGCGGCGGTCGGGGTCGTCGGGGGCGTTATCGGCGTTGTCGGCGTTCGGCGGCAGAGTGGAGTCGTGGTCGGTCATCGGTAGGTTCCGAAGTGGCTGTGACGGGCACTAGAGCGCCGCTCGGAGCGGCGTGCGCGCGGCACCGGTTGCGGATTCGAAGCGGCGAGAGATGCAGACTAAGGCAGCCGGCGCTTCACGCGCCAACTGTTATGCGTGGCGTCGACGGCAAGCAGAAGCCAATGCCGCGTATCGACTGGGTGACGCTTTTGCGTGGCATAGCGATCGACCATCAATTCGAGTTCGTCGAGCGCTCGGCGGTGGCACGTGGCGTTGGCGCCGGAACCATCCGCGAATTCGACGACGGCGGCTGCCCCCCGGGCCGGCTCGGGCAAGTGCGCGATGCGCACCGCGCAGCCCGGATAAAGGTGCGAGTCGGCAACCTGAATCTGAATGGAATCGGACATGAGCATGGCCTCCGGACGCCTGGGCGGAGCGAATGCGCGGCAGCGAGACCTCGCGCAATGGACCGCTTCAAAGCATAGCACCGCACGAAATGGTGGCGGTGCAGCAAATGGCATGGTTAACCACGACCCGGCGCACGACCCGGCATAGCGCGCGCGTGTCGCGTTGGTCGACGATCGCACGGCTTGCGGCCACGGCGTCGTGCAAGAAATAGCGAAGGCGGTGAGGGCGGCGCGCGCCACGCGCTATCATGCTGATCTGACCTTGATGAACAGCAGAAACGGCAGCCAAGATGGCAAAAGAAGAGCAGACAGGAGTGGGACGCAAGCACGCAAAGCCACGCGGTGCGGCCGCCTCGATTTCGCAGGACGGCGCGTTGCCGCCGGCCCAGGCGAACGACGCCGAGTCCCCGGATTCCACCGACGAAGAGAGCGCCGGCGGATCGACTTATCTCGTGCCGGGCCTCGAGCGCGGCCTGCGCATTCTGGCGGAATTCAGCGCGCGTGAGCCGGTGCTTGGCGCGCCCGAATTGTCGAAGCGCATTGGCATTCCGCGCACCACCACGTTCCGTTTATTGCAGACGCTCGAAGCGCTCGGCTTTCTCGAGCGCGTCAACGGCGACCGCTATTTCCGCCTGAGCGTCGCGGTGTTGAGGCTCGGCTTCGAATATCTGAGTTCGCTCGAATTGACCGATGTCGGCACGCCGATTCTCGAGCGCCTGCGTGACGCCACGGGTCTGAGCACGCATCTGCTGATCCGTGATCAGCGCGACGTGGTGTTCGTTGCCAAGGCGCAAACCCATGCGCCGATGTTCAGTTCGGTCAAGGTGCATGTCGGCACGCGTTTGCCGGCGCATGCGACGGTCCACGGTCAGGTATTGATGGGCGATCTGAGCTTCGAGGAGTTGCGTCAGTTGTATCCGGAGCCGCAACTGGAACGTTTCACCGAACGCACGCCGGCCACCGTCGAAGAACTGTACGAAAGAGTGCGCGAGAGCGCGGCGCTCGGTTATGCGTTGAGCGAAGCGTCGTTCGAGCGAGGTATTTCGGTGGTGAGCGCGCCGGTGCGCGAGCAGAGCGGCAAGATCGCAGCGGCGTTGACCGTGACGATTCCACGTTCGGATATCGGCGAAGCCGAAGAGCGCGAGCCGCTCATCATCGCGGTTTGCCAGGCGGCGCTCGAACTGTCCGAGCGACTCAGCTACCGGCCGCGCCCGGATGATCCGACTGCGGTTCAGGCTCGCCGCAAGTCGGTGGCGGCCGGTTGATTCCGCCTCTACTTCCGCATTCACTTCAGCGCTAGTCCGGCTGCGATTGCGGCCGGACTGCATGCTCCACATCGCGGTTTCAGCAGAACCTCAGAACGAGTGATGGATGCCGGTCAGAATGATCGTCTGGTTCCGTCCACTCGACACACCCGCCGTAAAGAACGCCGCATCCGTATTCGAGCCGGCGCGCTCGTACAGCGCATTCACATACAACTGCGTCGACTTCGACAGCGCGTAGATATCGCCGATCTCGAACTGCGTCCAGCGATGCCCCGCCAATGTCGTCGTGGCAGCGCCGCCGGCCACGCTGTTGAATGGCGTGAACTGATAATTCGCGCCGACGTCGTAGCTCTGATACGTGTCCGAGTGTCCGCCCGACTCCAGCTTCACGCGCGTGTACAGACCGTGCACCAGCAGCTTGCCGAACTGGTATGACGCGCCCGCGCCCATGTTTTCGACCTTGTCCGCGGTGTAGTTGGCCGCAGGCACGCCCTGGAAGTTGGTGATGCCCGTCGTGACGATCGACGGTGTGCGATTGTGCTCGTTCGCATACGTCGCGCCGGCCTTGAACGGACCGTTCGCATAGCTAAGCGCGAAGCTCAAGGTCTTGCCGGTCGAGAAGTTGGTCGTGTTGCCGAGACCCATCATCGCGCCAACCTGGAAGCCGCTGAAACTCGCCGAGCGGAATTTCACCGAATTGTCGAACGGCACCACGCCCGTGTCAGCGAGCTCGTCGATATTGCCCGGGTGGAACGCGTACCAGCTGGCCGCCAGATAGGCCGTGCTCAGCGGACCCAACACGTCGAAGCTGAACGGCGTCTGATGACCGAGCGTCACCGTGCCGATCGTGTCCGAACTCAGGCCGACAAACGCCTGGCGATTGAACAGCACGCCGGGTTTAGCGAACGCGCCGGTGTTCGTATAGAAGCCGTTTTCCAACTGGAAGACTGCTTTCAGGCCGCCGCCCAGATCTTCCACCCCCTTCAGGCCCCAGCGGTCAGGCTGCATGTTGCCCTGTTCTTCCATCCACTTCGAATGGCCGCCTACATTGCTGATATACGCGACACCGGCATCCAGGCTGCCGTATAGCGTCACACTGCTCTGCGCCCATGCGCCTGTCGTTGCGCAGATTGCCGTCAAGCCGGCCGCAATGATGTGCTTCACCGTTGGTTCTCCTGATCACACGACGGATAGCTCTCGCCGGATTCGTCGTCCCTGATCCTTGCTTTGGGTTGAATGCAGCTCTGGGGTTTATGCGCCAAAACTGCTACGCTTTATGTTCCACCTATGGGCGTTTGTATCGCCTATGGAAAATTATAGTGAGTCTGAGAGTAGTCAAAATAAATTTTCGAACCCCGTACAAACCCGTATAAGGGTGGCCGGATTCATCGGAAAATTTGGCTCAAACCCAAGCCCTGCACTGCTCGGCGCGTGTCGTAGCCGTTCGCGCCACCTCGCGCGATGCTGTGTTGAGAGCGCCACACTCGGTGTTTTCCCCTACCAGTCCAGATTTTTATTTTCTCTGGTCGAAGCCGCTCCTATAATTATCCATACACGAACTGATGTTCCTTGTATGGAACATAAGGCTTCAGGAGAAGGCGAGAAATGACTGAACAATGGCGCTGCGCCGGCCATGCCGGCGACCTGTCCGATGACGCGCCGCTCGAGTTCAAACTCGACGGCACGGAGATCGGCATCTACAAGGTGGGCGATGCGCTGTACGCGCTGGAAAACGTCTGCCCCCATGCGTACGCGTTGCTGACGCAGGGCTTTGTCGACGGCGACACCGTCGAGTGCCCGCTGCACGAGGCCGTGTTCCATATCCCGACCGGCAAATGCTTGAAAGAGCCCGGTGGCCGCGACCTGAAGATGTACTCGGTGCGTCTCGCCGGCGAAGAAATCCAGATCAAGGTGGAATGACATGCGAGAGCAAATCGTGAATTTCAATCCCTTCCTGAAGCCGTGGCTCGCGCCGCAGCCGAACAACGTCGCCGGCAAGGGGGTGATCGAAAAGCCGGGCGAGACCGAGAACTTCATCTGGCAGACGCGTAAGGCCGAGCCGACGCAATACGAAAACGACTTTGGCGATGCGCTCGAGAAAGTTTTCGAAGCGGGCGCGGTGGAGTTGCAGGAAGTGGTCGACGGTTTGAACCGCGTCGGCTTCCGCACCCCGGAAGGCAGCACGTGGAACGCCGACCGCCTCGCCGCTGAATTCCGCCTGCTCGCCGAATAAGCGCGCTTTCCCGAACACGTTCATCGCATCCGTATCCGGAGTCTCTTCATGACGTCCCCCAATACAACTCAAGGCGCGGCTGACCCGATCCAGTCGTATCTGGACAAAGGCCTGCGTAACTACTGGTATCCCGTTGCGCCGAGCTGGCAAGTCGGCGACGCGCCAGTCGGCATCACGCGCCTCGGCGACCAGATCGTGCTGTGGCGCGACAAGGAAGGCAAAGTCCACGCGCTCGAAGACCGCTGCCCGCACCGCGGCGCGCGTCTGTCGCTCGGCTGGAACCTCGGCGGCAGTGTCGCGTGCTGGTATCACGGCATTGAAATCGATGGCAGCGGCGAAGTCACCAAAGTGCCGGCCGTGTCGAACTGCCCGCTGGAAGGCCAGAAATGCGTCAAGTCATATCCGGTCGAAGAGCATGCCGGCGCGATCTTCCTGTGGTTCGGCGACGAAGCGCATAAGGAACCGACGCCGCTGGTGTTGCCGGAAGAGCTGGTTGGCGAGGAATACGCGAGCTTCCTGTGCATGTCGAACTGGAAGTGCAATTACCAGTACGCGATCGACAACGTGATGGACCCGATGCACGGCGCGTATCTGCACGCGACCTCGCACTCGATGGCCGAAGGCGACAAGCAGGCCGACATGCGCGTGCGCAAGACCGAAACCGGACTGATGTTCGAAAAGGTCGGCCAGCGCGACGTGAACTTCGACTGGGTGGAACTCGGCGAAACCGGCACGCTGTGGATGCGCCTCGCGATTCCCTACAAGAAGAAGTTCGGACCCGGCGGCAACTTCGGGATCATCGGCTTTGCGACGCCGGTCGACGGCGACAACTGTCAGGTCTACTTCTGGCGCACCCGCAAGGTGTCGGGCTGGCAACGCGACGCATGGCGTTTCCTGTACCGCAACCGCCTGGAAGGTCTGCATTGGGCGGTGCTGGAGCAAGACCGCTACGTGCTGGAAAGCATGGCGCCGAACGCGCGCAATCACGAGTTCCTGTATCAGCACGACGTCGGCATGACGCGGGTGCGCCGCATGTTGCGTCAGCGTGCACAGCAGGACTTCGCCGCGCTGGAAGCACATCGCGCTGAAGCCGCGAAGTCAGGCGCCGCGCAAACGGCGGATGCAGGCCACAGCCATGCATAACGACGCGTCCGCAGCGCTCATCGGCCGGCGCGTCCTCGTGACGGGCGGCGCGCGTGGTCTCGGCGCGGCCTTCGTCCGCTCGCTGGTGCAGGCCGGCGCGCGCGTGGTGTTCGGCGACGTGCTGCACGAAGAAGGCAAGGCGCTCGCCGCATCGCTCGTCGAACAAGGTCATGCGGTCACTTACGTACCGCTCGATCTCGCCGATCCCGCGAGCATCAAGCAATTTGCGGAGCAAGGCGCGGCGCAGCTCGGCGGTCTCGACGCCCTGATCAACAACGCGGCGATCACCAACTCAGGCGGCAAGTTTGCCGACGAGTTGTCTGTCGATACGTGGGACGCCGTGATGAACGTCAACGTGCGCGGCACCTGGCTGATGAGCACCGCCGCGCTGCCGTATCTGCGCGACTCGGGCCGCGGCAGCATCGTCAACATCGCCTCGGACACGGCGATGTGGGGCGCGCCGAAGCTGCTCGCTTATGTCGCCAGCAAGGGCGCGGTGATTTCGATGACCCGCTCGCTGGCGCGTGAATTCGGCGCGCATCAGGTGACGGTCAACGCGATCGCGCCGGGGCTGACCGAAGTCGAGGCGACCGCGTACGTGCCCGACGAGCGTCACGAGTATTACTTGCAAGGCCGCGCGCTCACGCGCGCACAAGTGCCCGACGACGTCACCGGGCCGGTGCTGTTCCTGTTATCCGATGCCGCTCGCTTCGTGACCGGCCAATTGCTGCCGGTCAACGGCGGCTTCGTGATGAATTGACCTTGTCGAATCAAAAGGAGAAAGAGATGGCGGACGCCGATATCGAACGCAAATCGTGGGACCAACCCGCGGACGCGAGCTTTGCCCAATGGCTGGACACTCGCGTCGCGCGCCTGGAAACGCGTCGCTATGACTGGGACGCGTTGAAGTTCCAGGCCGACTACGACCCGAAGTATCGCCGTGCGCAAATGCGTTATGTCGGCACTGGCGGCACGGGCGTCGCGAAAGACATGAACACGGTGCCCGCAGGCGGCTTCACGTTCTCGACGATGGTGATCCCGGCCGGCAACATCGGCCCGAGTCATATTCATATGGATGTCGAAGAAATCTTCTTCGTGCTGCGCGGCAAGATGAAAGTGATCTGCGAGAAAGACGGCGAAACGTGGGAAGCGGTCCTCGGCGAGCGTGATCTGATCTCGGTGCCGCCGGGCGTGTATCGCACGGAAATCAACGTCGGCGAAGAAGACGCGTTGATGTGCGTGATGCTCGGTTCGCCGAAGCCCATTACGCCGACGTATCCGCCGGATTCGCCGCTGGCCAAGCTCAAGCGCTAAGCCGTCGTACCGGTTTCAAAACACCCGCGAAGGAAATCATGTCCGCAGTCCCGTCCTCTATCACCGATAGCGCCGATCAGCACGCCACGCTCGAAGCCCGCCTCGCGCGCTTTCCGGCGCAGCAGATCTGGCTGGCCTCGCAACGCGCGGTGAGCTATCGCGAAGTGGATAGCGCCGACAACAGCGCGCTGCCGCTCGTGTTGCTGCACGGTATCGGTTCGGGCGCGGCTTCGTGGGTGCAGCAGTTCGAAGGACTCGGCGCGACGCGCCGCTTGCTGGCGTGGGATGCGCCGGGTTATGGCGCATCCACGCCGGTCGCGGCTGAATCGCCGGTGGCGAGTGATTACGCAAGCATATTGAACGAGTGGCTCGACGCGCTCGGCATCGAACGGTGCGTGCTGCTTGGCCATTCGCTCGGCGCGATTATTGCCGGCGCGTTTGCCGTGACGCATCCGCAGCGTGTGGCTGGTTTGCTGCTGTTGTCGCCGGCTGGTGGCTACGGCGCTGCGTCGGCTGAAGTACGCAATACGAAGCGCGATCAGCGTCTCGCGATGCTGAAGGAACTCGGTCCGCAAGGCCTCGCCGAAAAACGCAGCGCCAATATGTTGTCCGCTCACGCAAGCGGCGAAGCGCGCGCATGGGTGCGCTGGAACATGTCGCGCGTGATCCCGCACGGCTATACGCAGGCCACGCATCTGCTCGCCAACGCCGATCTCGCCGGCGACCTCGCGCGCTACACAGGCCGCATCAACGTGGCCGTCGGCGCCGACGACACCATTACGACGCCCGAAGCCTGCGAGCGACTCGCATTGGCCGCGGGCACCCAATTGCAGGTCGTGCCGCGCGCGGGGCACGCCGGCTATATCGAAGCACCCGCCGCGTACACCGCGATCATCGACACGTTCTGTCGCTCGAGCGACGGACAACGGAGCCAATGAATGACGCCCGACACGCCCGACACAATTAACGCCGAGCGCGACGCGGACGAAGTCCGCAACGACCCCGGCAACGACAGCAACGGCGACACCGCCTACCGGGTGCCGGGTCTCGAACGCGGTCTGAAGATTCTCACGGAGTTCTCGCCGCGCGAACCGGTTCTCGGCGCACCGGAATTATCCAAGCGCCTGAAGATTCCTCGCACGACGGTGTTCCGTCTGCTGCAAACGCTCGAATCGCTCGGCTTTCTCGAGCGTGCCGACAAGGACCGCAACTATCGCCTCGGCGTCGCGGTGCTGCGGCTCGGTTTCGAATATCTGAGCTCGCTCGAATTGACCGACCTCGGTCTGCCGATTATCGAGGCGCTGCGTACGGAAACGGGCCTCACGAGTCACATCGTGATTCGCGATGGACGTGACGTCGTGTTCGTCGCCAAGGCACAAAGCCATGCGCCGATTTTCAGCTCGGTGAAGGTCAACGTGGGCACGCGTCTGCCGGCCTATGCCACGACGCATGGCCAGGTGCTGATGGGCGACATGACGCTCGACGAGTTGAAGAAGCTTTATCCCGAGCCGGAACTCGAGCGCTACACGAAGCAGACGCCGGTCACCGTAGACGATCTGTACGAACGGATTCGCGACGATGCGAAGCGCGGATTCGCGATCAGCGAGTCGTCGTTCGAGCGCGGCATTTCGGTGGTGAGCGCGCCGGTGCGCAACGACACGGGCCGCATCGTCGCCGTGATCACGACGACGATTCCGCGCCACGAGATCGACGCGTCGCTGCTCGACAGCGGCCTGATCGACAAGGTCCGCCGCGCGGCCGACGAACTTTCGCAGCGGCTCAACTATCGGCCGAAGGGTGGCCCGAAGGCGGGCAGCAATTACATGAAGGCATTGGGACTCTGATGATCCAAATCGACTTGACCGGACAGGTAGCGGTGGTGACGGGCGGTTCGTCCGGCATCGGCCTCGCGACCGCCGAGATGTTTCTGCGGGCGGGTGCCTCGGTCGCGATTTGCGGCCGCGACACCGAACGTCTCGCGCAAGCGGAAGCCGCGCTGAACGCGCAGTTTCCGAACGCGCAGTTGCTTGCCCGCCGCTGCGACGTACTCGACGCCGACGACGTGAAGGCTTTCGCAGAAGCGGTGCAGACGCGCTTCGGCCGCACCGACATGCTGGTGAACAACGCTGGCCAGGGCCGCGTGTCGACTTTCGCCGACACCACCGACGACGCCTGGCGCGAAGAACTCGACCTGAAGTACTTCAGCGTGATTCGCCCGACCCGCGCATTTCTGCCGATGCTGCGCGACGCGGCTGGGGTGAACAGAAGCGCTTCAGTGGTCTGCGTCAACTCGCTGCTGGCGTTGCAACCCGAGCCGCACATGGTGGCGACTTCGTCGGCGCGCGCCGGCGTGCAGAACCTGCTCAAGTCGCTCGCGGTGGAACTCGCGCCGCAGCGCATCCGCGTCAATTCGATTCTGATCGGCATCGTCGAATCGGGTCAATGGCGCCGCCGTTACGCAAAAGAAGCGCAGCCGGGCCAGAGCTGGGAAGACTGGACGGCCGAGCTGGCGCGCAAGAAAAACATTCCGCTAGGCCGCTTCGGTCGCCCCGAAGAAGCCGCTCAAGCGCTCTTTTATCTGGCTACGACGCTGTCGTCCTATACGACGGGCAGTCATATCGATGTTTCTGGAGGCGTTGCACGACATGTCTAACAAAACCACCATTGGCGAACTGATCGCCGCCTTTCTCGAGCAATGCGGCGTTCAAACCGCATTCGGCGTGATCTCGATCCACAACATGCCGATCCTCGACGCGATCCATAACCGCGGCAAGATCCGCTATGTCGGCGCGCGCGGCGAAGCCGGCGCGGTGAACATGGCTGATGGCCTCGCGCGCGTCTCCGGCGGCCTCGGCGTTGCATTCACCAGCACGGGCACCGCGGCGGGCAACGCAGCGGGCGCGATGGTCGAAGCATTGACCGCCGGCACCGCGCTGCTGCACGTCACGGGCCAGATCGAAACCGAATACCTCGATCAGGACCTCGCGTATATCCACGAAGCACCGGACCAACTGTCGATGCTGTCGTCGATCTCGAAGGCCGCGTTTCGCGTGCGTTCCGTTGAAACGGCGCTGCCGACTATCCGCGAAGCCGTGCGTGTCGCGCAAACCGCGCCGAGCGGTCCGGTGAGCGTCGAGATTCCGATCGACATTCAGGCCGCCGAAGTCGAATGGCCCGCCGATCTGGCCGCGCCGCACATCACGACGCTCACGCATTGCAAGCAGCGCGTCGCGCAACTCGCCGATTCATTGGCGACGGCCAAGCGCCCGTTGCTGTGGCTGGGCGGCGGCACGCGTCACGCGACCCAGGCGGTCGAGCGTCTGGTGGCGCTGGGCTTCGGCGTCGTGACCAGCGTGCAAGGCCGTGGCGTGCTGCCGGAAGATCATCCGGCCACGCTCGGCGCGTTCAATGTGCACACGGCGGTCGAGAGCTTCTACAAGACGTGCGACGCGCTGGTGGTGGTCGGTTCGCGTCTGCGTGGCAATGAAACGCTGAAGTACAAGCTCGCGTTGCCGCAACCGTTGTATCGCATCGACGCCGACGCGCTCGCCGATAACCGCGGCTATCGCAACGAGATGTTCATTCACGGCGATGCATCTTCGGTACTCGAAGAACTTGCAACGCTGCTCGAAGGTCGTCTGAAGGTCGACCCGACTTTCGCGCAGGATCTCGCTGCCGCGCGCGAAAGCGCCGTCGCCGATGTGGGCAAGGGCCTCGGCCCGTACAAGCGTCTCGTCGACGCGCTGCAGTCGGCGGTGGGCCGCGACTACAACTGGGTGCGCGACGTCACGATCTCGAACAGCACGTGGGGCAACCGCATGCTGAAGATTTTCTCGCCGCGTGCAGGTGTTCACGCGCTCGGCGGCGGCATCGGCCAAGGCATGCAGATGGGCATCGGCGCGGCGCTCGCGGGTAGCGCGGCGAAGACCGTGTGCCTCGTCGGTGACGGCGGCCTGATGGTCAACGTCGGCGAACTCGCGACGGCCGTGCAGGAAAACGCCAACGTGATGATCGTGCTGATGAACGACCAGTGCTACGGCGTGATCCGCAACATTCAGGACGCGCAATACGGTGGCCGCCGCTGCTACGTCGATCTGCATCAGCCGGATTTCGCGCAGTTCTGCGAAAGCCTGAAGCTCACGCACTACCGCATCAAATCGCTCGACCAGGCCGACGCGATCATTCGCGAAGGTATGGCGAAGACGGGTCCGGTGCTGGTCGAAGTGGACATGCTGTCGGTCGGCTCGTTCGCTACCGCGTTCGCGGGGCCGCCGGTCAAGGAACAGGAGCCGGAACATGCGTGACGCGGGCTACGCGGGGCATCACGCACCCGTCGACGTCGCGATGATCGGCTTCGGCGCGATCGGCCAGGCGGTGTATCGCTCGGTCGCCGCCGATCCGACGGTGCGCGTGTCGCACGTGATCGTGCCGGAACGTCACATGGCTTCGGTGCGTGAAGTAGTGGGCGACTCGGTGGATGTCGTGGCCTCCGTGTCCGCGTTGAGCAGCCAGCCGCATTTCGCGCTGGAATGCGCGGGACATAGCGCACTGGTCGATCACGTGGTTCCGTTGCTGAAGGCCGGCACGGACTGCGCGGTCGCATCCATCGGCGCGCTGTCCGACATGCTGCTGCTCGACGCACTCTCGGCAGCCGCCGATGAAGGCGACGCCACGTTGACGCTGCTCTCCGGCGCGATTGGCGGCGTGGATGCGCTGGCCGCGGCCAAGCTCGGCGGTCTCGACGAAGTGCTGTACACCGGCCGCAAGCCGCCCACGGGTTGGCTCGGCACGCCGGCGGAACAGTTCTGCGATCTGCACACGCTGAATGAAGAGAAGGTGATCTTCGAAGGCAGCGCGCGCGAAGCGGCCCGGCTCTATCCGAAGAACGCCAACGTGGCCGCGACGATCGCGCTGGCCGGCCTCGGTCTGGACCACACCACGGTTCGACTGATCGCCGATCCGAACGTGACGCGCAACGTGCACCGCATCGTGGCACGCGGCGCATTCGGCGAGATGTCGTTGGAAATGTGCGGCAAGCCGCTGCCGGATAACCCCAAGACGTCCGCACTGACCGCGTACAGCGCGATGCGTGCGCTACGCAATCGCGCGGCGCGCTGCGTGATTTAAGCCCCAGTTGATTAGCTGAAGCAAACCGGAATGACCGACATGACTCACTTCGATACCAGCCTCGTGCCCACTGGCGATATTTTCATCGGCGGCGAATGGCGGCAAGGGCGTGGCAACCCGTACAAAAGCCTGTATCCGGCGGATCAGTCGGTCAACATGGAAATCTCGACGGCCAATGCCGACGACGCCCGCGACGCCGTGGAAGCGGCGGATATCGCATGGCGCCGCGCCGACTGGTCGGGTCTGAAGCCGCATCAACGCGCGCTGATTCTGTACCGCATCGCCGATCTGATCATGGCGCGCCACGAAGCGCTCGCGCAACTGCAGCGCCGCGATAACGGCAAGCCGATCGGCGAAACTCGCGTGCTGGTGGCAAGCGCCGCGAACACGTTCCGCTATTTCGCGGCGTGCCTCGAAACGCTCGACGAAGAAGTCACGCCCTCGCGCGGCGACTATCTGACGATGAGCATTTACGAACCGATCGGCGTGATCGCCGCGATTACGCCGTGGAATTCGCCGATTGCTTCCGACGCGCAGAAGCTCGCGCCGGCGCTCGCAGGCGGCAACGCAGTCGTGTTGAAGCCGGCTGAAGTGACGCCTTTGGTGTCATTGGCATTGGCGCGCATTTGCGAAGAAGCCGGTGTGCCGAAGGGCGTTCTGAGCGTGTTGCCCGGAAAAGGCTCCGTAATCGGCGACGTGCTGGTGCGTCATCCGCTGGTGAAGAAGGTGTCGTTCACGGGCGGCACCGAAGTGGGCCGCGGCATCGCGCGCATCGCGGCGGACAAGTTGATGCCGGTGTCTCTGGAGCTTGGCGGCAAGTCGCCGACCATCGTCTTCGACGACGCCGATCTCGATCATGCGGTCAACGGCGTGCTGTACGGCATTTTCAGTTCGTCGGGCGAAGCGTGCATCGCGGGTTCGCGCCTGTTCGTGCAGCGCTCGATCTACGACGCGTTCATGAAGCGTCTCGCGGAAGGCGCGCGCAAACTGCGTGTCGGCGATCCGTCGCGTGAGCAAACGCAGATGGGTCCGCTGATTACGGCGGCGCATCGCGAAACCGTCGAACGTTATGTCGCGCTGGGCCTGGAAGAGGGCGGCCGCCTGCTGTGCGGCGGCGAACGCCCGGTCGGCGATGGCCGCGAAGCAGGCACCTACTTCCAGCCGACGATTCTCGAAGGCCTGACCAACAACGCCCGTATCTGCCAGGCAGAAATCTTCGGCCCGGTGCTGGTGGCGATGCCGTTCGACGACGAAGCCTCGCTGCTGAAAGAAGCGAACAACAGTGTGTTCGGCCTCGCCGCCGGCATCTGGACGCGCGATTACAAGCGCGCATACCGGATCGCACGCGCACTGGAAGCCGGCACCATCTGGATCAACACCTACAAGCTGTTCTCGATCTCGACGCCGTTCAGCGGCTGGAAAGAGAGCGGCATGGGACGCGAGAAAGGCCGGCTCGGCATCCGCGAATACATGCAACAGAAGAGCCTCTACTGGGGCTTGAACGACGCGCCGCTGGCGTGGGCGAATTAATACGCAAGATACGCAAGAGGCACGTTATGACGATTCTCGGCATTGAACAGATTATTTACGGCGTGACAGATCTCGCCACCTGTCGCCGCTTTTTCGCGGACTGGGGCTTAAAGGAAGTCGCGCACGATGAAACGCAGGCGCGCTTCGAAACGCTGAACGGGTGCACGATTCTCGTTGTGAACGCTGACGATCCCTCGTTGCCACCCGCGTTCGAAGAAGGCCCGACGCTGCGCGAAGTAACGTGGGGCGTGGCCACGAAAGCCGAACTCGACGAATTGCGCGGGCGCTTCGCAAGTCAGCCGGGCCATTTCGAAACCGACGACGCCGTCGGCTGCATCGACCCGAACGGCATGGCGATTCGCGTCGAAGTGACCCGCAAGCGCGCGCTCGACATTCACGGTTCGCCGTCGAACGTGTGGGGCCAAACGTTGCGCGTCGATCAGCCGTCGCCGATTTACGAGCGCGCCGAGCCGGTCGAAGTGGGCCACGTGGTGTTCTTCACGAACCGTCTCGCCGAACAGGAAAAGTTCTATCAGGAACTGCTCGGCTTCGAAATGTCCGACCGTTATCCGGGCCGTGGCGCGTTCATGCGCTGCGCGCCGCACGGCGGCCATCACGACATTTTTCTGCTGGCTTTGCCCAACGGTAAGCGCGGCCTGAATCACGTCGCGTTCACCGTGCGCGATATCCACGAAGTGTTCGGCGGCGGCATGCATATCAGCCGCTGCGGCTGGGACACGCAACTCGGGCCGGGGCGTCATCCGGTGTCGTCGGCTTACTTCTGGTACTTCCAGAACCCGGCGGGCGGCCTGATCGAGTATTACGCCGACGAAGACCAGCTCACGCCCGACTGGCAGCCGCGCGATTTCGAACCGGGCCCGACCGTGTTCGCCGAATGGGCGATCGACGGCGGCATCGACGGCAATACACGGCGCCAGAAAAACGCCAAGGCGCCGGAAGGCAAGTTCATGACGGAGCAGAAAAAATGACGGACGCTGCTGCTGCAAAGGCGCAAGCCGCCCATGCCGGCCTCGAAGCACCGCGCACGATCGTCGTGATCGGCGGCGGCCAGGCGGCCGGTTGGGTCGTGAAGACCTTGCGCAAGGAAGGCTTCGACGGCCGCCTCGTGATGATCGCCGACGAAGTCCATCTGCCGTATGAACGTCCGCCGCTCTCGAAAGCGGTGCTGGCGGGCGAAGCGGATATCGACACCGTGCGGCTCGTGAAGCCCGACGACTTCGATGCGCTGAACGTCGAAGCCTGGCAGCCGGATTGCGCGACTTCGATCGATCGCGAGCAGCGCATCGTGCGCACGCAGTCGGGCCGCGAAGTGCAATACGACCGTCTGGTGATCGCGACGGGCGGTGCGGCGCGCAAGTTGCCGGAGGCGCTTCTAAAGACCTCGCACATTGCCTACTTGCGTACGCTCGATGAAGCCGTTGCTTTGGGTGAACGCCTGCGTGCCAGCAAGCGCGTGCTGGTGGTGGGCGGCGGCTGGATCGGCCTCGAAGTCGCGGCCACGGCGCGCAAGCTCGGCGTCGAAGCCACGGTGGTGGAAGGTGCGCCGCGTCTGTGCGCACGGTCGTTGCCGCCGATGGTGTCTGGTTTCCTGCTCGACCTGCATCGCTCGAACGGCGTCGACGTGCGTTTGAACGCTTCGCTCACCGCGCTCGAAGATCATCCGCACGACGCCAATCGCATTCGCGCCACGTTCGCGGACGGCTCGACGCTCGACGCCGATTTCGCGGTGGCCGGCATCGGTCTCACGCCGCACACGGCGTTGGCGCAAGCCGCAGGCGTGAAGGTGGAAGACGGCATCGTGGTCGATCATTTCGGCGCCACGGACGACCCGCGCATTTTCGCGTGCGGCGACGTCGCCAACCATCCGAGCGCGTGGCTCAAGCGCCGCGTGCGGCTCGAATCGTGGGCCAATGCGCAGAACCAGGCGATTGCCGTCGCGAAGGCATTGCTCGGCACCTTCGAACCGTATGCGGATATTCCGTGGTTCTGGTCCGATCAGTACGACGTGAACCTGCAGATTCTCGGCGACATTCCAGGCGATGCACAACTGGCCGTGCGCGGCGACTTGCGGGGCAAACGCGCCACGCTGTTCCATCTGGAAGACGGCGCGATTCGCGGCGTGATCGCCATCAATACGCCGCGCGAACTGAAACTGTCGCGCAAATGGATGAACCAAGGCCGGACCATCGACCTTGCCACCCTGACCGACGCCTCAACGGCGCTTGCCTAACCACATCTACGGACGGCACAACGGCATGAGAACCATCGACAACACCATGGGGGACCGCAGCAGCGCCGGTGTCTCAGGCCCTGTGACCCGGGGCTCGATCATCGCGCGTCTGGAGCGCTTGCCCAAGAATGCGATGCAGGTGCGCGCGCGCATACTGATCGGTCTCGCGACGTTCTTCGACGGCTTCGATGTGATCGCGATCGCGGCCACGTTGCCGATCCTGATCGCGAAGTGGCATCTGACGCCGTGGGAAATCGGCTTTCTGATCGGCTCCGGTTCGGTCGGACAACTGATCGGCGCGTTCGTTTTTCCGTGGTATGCGGAGCGCAAGGGCCGCGTAAAGGCGATCGCGCTGAGTTCGGGGATCATCGGCATCACCAGCATTGCGTGCGGTTTTGCGCCGACGTTCGCGGCGTTCGTCGTGTTGCGCGTGATTCAGGGGCTTGGGCTTGGTGGCGAATTGCCGGTGGCCGCGACGTACATCAACGAGATCAGCCGTGCGCATGGCCGTGGCCGTTTCGTGCTGTTGTATGAAATCGTTTTCCCGGTCGGCCTGCTCGCTTCGAATGCGTTGGGTGCGTGGATCGTGCCGCGCTTCGGCTGGCAAGCCATGTACTTTATCGGCGGCATGCCGTTGATCCTGTTCTTCGTGCTGCGCAAGCTCGTGCCGGAATCGCCGCGCTGGCTCGCTGAACGTGAGCGGATGGCCGACGCGGATGTGGCGGTGCATGCGTTCGAACGCGCGGTCAAAGGTCCGCTTCCGCCGGTCACGCAGTCGGCTGAATTCGAAGCGATGGCCAATCGTCATCCGAAGCGCCGCATGGGCGACCTGTTCGGTCCCGCGTATCTGAAGCGCACGCTGGCCGTGGCGATGTTGTGGATCACTTGCGGCTTTATTCAATACGGTCTTTCGACGTGGCTGCCGACGATCTACCGCACGATTTATCACGCGCCGCTGCAACTCGCGTTGAATCTGGCGGTGGCGGCTTCGGTGCTGGGCGTGGTGGGTTCGTTGACTTGCGCGTTGCTGGTCGACAAGGTGGGACGTAAGCCGATTATCAATCTGTCGTTCGTGGCGTGTGCGATTTCGCTGCTGCTGGCAGGTGTGCTCCACGATTCGTCGGTGTATGTCGTGGCGACGTGCTTCGCGTTCTCGTTGGGCTTCCTGGCTTGCGGATTCATCACGGCTTATGTGTACACGCCGGAGCTGTATCCGACGAGTATCCGCGCGATGGGCTGCGGCGTCGGCGGCGCGTGGTTGAAGGTGGCGGCGATCTTCGCGCCGGCTATCGTGTCGAAGACGATGATCGGTGGGAATCTGCAAGTGGCGTTTTATATCCTCGCGGCCGTGCCGTTTCTTGCGGCGGTGGCGGTGCACTTTCTTGGGATTGAAACCAAGGGGAAGGTGCTGGAGCAACTGGAGGCTTGAGGTTTCTACTGTTTGAGTTTGGTGGGCGGTTGATGTTGCAGTACCGCGATTAGCTGGGAGACGAGGGGCGCACTGGGTGGTGTGCCCCTTCGTTTTTTTGGGGGTGGTTACCGCGTCGCCTGGCGCGCTTCTCGCCGCTGCCTAATCCCCTCAATAACCCAGATACTCATCAACCCCGCACTCACACAGGCGATGATGTCCGGCTTATAAATCGCCAGCGCCATCCAGACAAGGTTGGCATACCCGCGAAAAAACGCCGGTATCGCGGCGCGCAGATCGTTCCAGCGCGTCGTCGCCAGCACGCCGCCGGCCGCCGACATCACTGTAAACAACGCCCACGCGAACTGCGTCGGACGCACTTCGCGCTGCAATAGCAATACGATCAACGCTGCGAATCCAGCGAACCACAAAGGCGCGCAAACCCAAAACAACAACCGCGGCCGACGCGCGATCCATCCACGCCATTCCGCTTGCGAAAACGAAATGAAGAACGCGAACAGCACACCATGCGCATAAGGCATCAGCCACGCATGCGAATCGGTCGCGATCCAGTGGCCCGCAAAGCCCAACGCCGTCGCGCTGAATGCGGCGAGTATCGCGAGCTCCCTGATAGGCGGCCAGCCGTGAATCAACGCGGCCCAGATCGTACAGACGCTCAGCGTGGCCATCGCGATCGATGTCGAACGGCCGCTGCCGTCCTCACACAGCGCAACGGTTGTCGCACCGAGCCACACGGGAATCCAGCCATAACGCAGCCAACCAATCGAGCGCAACGCTCGCAGCCGCTGTTGCTGAGGCTCGGACAGCAGCACGGTCGTAGCGGCGACCGTTACCAGCGCGAGCATCAGCGTCGACAAAAGAATGCCCAACTGAGCGGGCGACCATTGATCGAACCATCGACTGCTATTGGGTTTCAGCGAAGCGTCCGCGAACAGCAAGCCGCACCACGCGTTCAAGGCGAGTGCCGGTCCGAACAGACGGCCCGCGCCGATGCGGAATTTGAGGCAACGTCCCCAAAAATCGACTTTCTCGGCATCGAGCCGCAGCCGCACGACATTCGGATGGTAGCGACCAAGCGCGGTCAATAGCTGCTCCATCTCTGCGCGCACGCCGGCACGAAGCAGTGCTCGCGCGCCGGCCGCCAATTGCGGCGACGGACCTTCGAGCAATGCCATCGCGTTCGTGAAGCGCAGGCGCAGCGCGTTGTAGTCCTCGTCGGCGAACACGCGGTTCAGCGCGAGCGTGGCAATGGCCGCGTTGCGCCGTCGCAGATGCGCGGCGTTGTCCCGCCAGCCGAGAACCGCGCTCAAATTCATGCGCAGCATGGCCGGCGTGTCCTCGTTCAGACAATGACACAGCGCCTGCCATTCGAGTTCATCGCGCGTCGCAATGTTGACGACGGCGGCGAACAGATCCTGCAAGGAGCGGCGCGACTCGAGGTCGTCCGTTTGCGCGATGAAGTTTTGCCAGAGCTGGACGGCGGTTTCGAAAGCGTCGGGTTCGCGGACGGCGGCCTCGACTTCCGAAGTGTTGACCGTAACGTGGGACGTCGCCGGCGCGGTTGCAGACTTCCGCGCAGTTGCGATCAAACGCTCGGGTTCAGTGCAAGACGCGTTCGCTGTTGATGCCGCGGCTACTTCTTTCGCGATCGCGCCACTCGCCATCTGCAACGCCGACTCGTACGCGTACCGCAGACGCTGAAAAGCCTCGGCATCTTGATCCGGACGTTGCTGCTTCAACAGCCGCGCATAAGCGCGACGGACCGCCCGCTCGTCGGCATTCGACTCGATGCCGAGCACATCCCAAGGCCATTGGTTGTTCGAGATGGTATTCATGGCCGGTCAGTAAGTCACATGTACATCGAAGCGATCCAGCAGCGCGCTCAGCTCACCGCGCGCCTGCGCGATCTCATCGGCGTTCTGGCGCTCGATCAGTGCCTGGAAGCGGGCGATATGCGCGGCCAGATATTGCCGATGATCGCCGAGCGTTTCTTCATAGACACGGTCGGCGCGCGTCAACAGCGTCCGGTTCTCGAGTTGGTCGCGTGGGTGGATCTTCAGCGCGCTCAACGCGGTAAGTCGCTCGCGAATTTCTTCCGGTGTCATCACGCCGGGATTTTCTTCGATCACCATCGCGCGTTTTACGCCGCCCGGAAACGCAGTGGCCTCCACTTCCAGCACGCCGTTGATGTCGTAAGTGAAGCGCACATCCGCGCCTGCTTCGCCCGCTGCCTTGAGCGGCACTTCGAGCGTGAATTCACCGAGCGCGACGTTGTCCGTGGTCAAACGCGCTTCGCCCTGAAACACCTTGATGCTCAGGATCTGCTGGCGGTCGCGCACCGTGAAAATGCGCTGCATGCGGCTCACCGGCACGATCGTATTGCGTTCGATGATCGGCAAAAAGTGACCCGGCACGAACTGAGCGGGCCCGACCTGCATGGCTGTGTCGATACCGAGGCTATAGGGCGCGACATCGGTCAGCACCATTTCGTCGAGCCCGGCATCGCGTCCCACGAGTCCGGCTTGCACCGCCGCGCCGAGCGCGACCACTTCGTCCGGATTCAAATGTCCGGCGGGTAGGCGGCCGAACATCTTCGAGACCAGCTTGCGGACCATCGGCATGCGCGACGCGCCGCCGACGAGGATGATTTCGTCGAGCGCGGCGACGGCAATCTTCGAATCGCGCAATGCGCGTTCCACCGGTTGGCGCAGCCGTTGCAGCAAATGCTCGCAGGTGCGCTCCGCTGCGGCCGCGTCGAGTTCGAGCGTGTGCGCGTGGTCGCCGATCGTGAGTTCGAGCGTGACGCTGTCAACGCCGTTCTGCGTAAGCTGACGTTTCGCGCGTTCGGCTTGCTGATGCAGACGTTGCGCGGCAACCGGCGTGAGCGATTGGACCTTGAGTCCGTTGCGCTGGCAGAACAACTCGACCAATGCATCGGTGAAATCCTCGCCGCCGAGAAAATTGTCGCCGGTGCTGGCGCGCACTTCCATCACGCCTTCGAAGAAGTCGAGCACGGAGACGTCGAAGGTGCCGCCGCCCAGATCGAAGATCAGAAACTTGCGCTCGCTGTCGCGTTGATGCACGCCGTACGCGAGCGAGGCCGCGGTCGGTTCATTGACAAGGCGCAGCACGTTCAGGCCGGCGAGTTCGCCGGCAATGCGCGTGGCTTTGCGTTGTGCGTCGCTGAAATAGGCGGGCACGGCGATCACGGCGTCGCCGACCGTTTCGCCGAGAAACGCTTCGGCATCGGCCTTCAACGACTTGAGCACCAGCGAGGACAACTCCTCGGGACGCAGCGACTGCGTGCCGAGCGACACGGTGCGACTCGTGCCCATATAGCGTTTGAAGTTGGCGGCGGTGCGCTCGGGATGCGTATGCAGGCGGTCATGAGCGGGGCGGCCGACGAGGATCGAGCCATCGCCGTCGATGGAGACGCACGAGGGCGTGAGCGTCTCGCCTAACGCGTTCGGGATGAGCACGGCGCGGTCGGCGCGCCAGATTGCCGCAAGACTATGCGTGGTTCCAAGATCGATGCCGATGATCGAAGGCATGTACAGTTTCCGATTCGTTTGCGCCCCTCCATGAGGAGATCGCCCAAGGTTTCGCTGATGAACCGCGTGGAGCCGGGTGTAGCTCCGTCCAATGGCGATAACGGCAGACCGCACGCAAACTTGAGCGGCACGCGAAACGAAGGCGGCGAAAATCGGACCGGACAATGCGCGGCGCATGGTGGCGGCAAGATCGGTCGGAGATAAAAGCAGTGTGCCGCACAGAGCGCGCGGCACGGCGAGACGAGCGGGAAGCGCGCTAGGCGAGCCCGCCGCGCGGCATCACAAGGCTTTGCGATAGACCAGGAAGCCCGAACGGTCCGCAACCTTGTCGTAAAGCTTCATCGCCGTCTGATTCGTCTCTTGCGTTTGCCAGTAGACGCGTTGCGAACCATCGGCTTTGGCGCGCTCATACACCGCTTCAATCAATGCGCGGCCAACGCCTCTGCCGCGCTCGGAGTCGAGCGTGTAGAGGTCTTGCAGATAGCAGATCGGCCCTTTCATCGTCGTGTGACGGTGATACAGGAAGTGCACGAGGCCGAGCAACTGGCCGTTGCGTTCAGCCACCATGGCATGCATCGGCTCGTAGCCGTCGAAAAAACGTTCCCACGTGATTTGCGTGATCTCGCGCGGCAACGCGGTTTCGCCCGAGCGGCCATAGAACGCGTTGTAGGCGTCCCAAAGCGGCAGCCATGCATCGAAGTCGCCGGGGACGACGGGGCGGATTTGAATCGAATCGGACATGTGCGGTTCCTGGTCGGAAGAAGACTGCTGAACCGCCAGCATAGAAAATTTGCGGCGCTATTGTTAGATCCACAGTACGTTCAGAATGTGGAGCCACCAACTGTGAATCGACGAAAACGTTCAGGCCGTCTCGGCTCTGAGCCAACGCGCGAGCGCGGCGTCGTCGTCCGTCTCCAGCGCCTCCGCGATGCGCCGCCCCACCGCTGCGCCGAATTTGTAGCCGTGCCCCGAGCAAGCCGACACCACCAGCGTGTTGCCGATGCGCTTCGAAAAGAAACGGTTATCCGCCGTGAACGTGTACGCGCAGGTTTTTACTTCGGATACCGTATATTCGTCGATGCGGCTGAACGGCGGCGCAAACAGCCGCCGCAAGCGGTCGCCTTCACCGGGCGCCGCAACGCGATTCGCGTCGGGGTCCGGCGCGCGCGATTTATTGACGCCGGCGCCAAACTTCAGACCAATGCCGTCGAGCGGCGGCAGCACATAGCCGTCGCTCGCGCCGCCGATATCGACGATCGCGGGCGCCGTCGACCACGCGTCTTCCAGATCTGCGGGCGGCTCAAGATAGGCGACTGTGTTGCGATACGTCATCAGGTTTTCGGCAAGCGCGGGAAACAGTTGCGGCGTCCATGCGCCCGCGGTGACCACGAGCCGGTCCGCATGCACGATCACGTCGTTTTCGATGCGCACGGAAGCGGTCTGCGGGTCGACCGCGAGCGCCTTGGTGTGCATGCGAATGTCGGCGCCGCGCATCTTGAGCCACGCTTTCATATCGCGTGCAATGCGTTCGCTGAAAAGTGCGCCGCCGTCGTGATCGAGGTAGGCGTAACGAAACGTGGCTGGGTCGAGAAACGGGTAGCGCGCCGCTGCTTCGAGGGGTTCGAGCCTTTCGTACTCGAATCCCATGCGGTCGAGGCCGTTGCGAAACTGTTCGGCGCCATCGCCCGTGAATTGCGAAATGCCGAGCACGCCGCAATTTGCATAATGCGACACGCCGAGATCGTTCCACAGCAGGTCCCAGCTATCGAACGCCTCTTCGATGTTTCGCGCATAACCGTCCGCATCGCCATATGCGCGACGAATCATGCGATGCCGGTCGCCCGACGCGGCGAGTGGATTTGGAATCGAGCCCTGCTCGATCAGCGTGATGTCATGTCCCTGTTTCGAGAGCGACCACGCCGTGCTCAAACCGGCGATGCCCGCGCCTACGATCGTTACCCGCATGCCAACTCCCCCGAGTCGATGGTTCTGGGCGAGAGTCTATCAGCGGGAAAAAAATCGGTGCGCGTTATGTGAATTTTTGCGCGAGTCGGTCTAGGCGAAAAAATTGCGATTCAGCAGGCGGTGGTCTCCGCGCGCCGCCGTGTCAGTGTTTGCGATTCGAACTGTCGCGAAGCTGGTTGCGTACTTTTTTCGCGGCGAAGAGCGGCACGTAATCGAATACACGCGCGTCGTGCCGGTAGTTGGCCAAGGTGTCCGCGTACATCTTCGAGACCGTTTCCGCCGGCGTGTCGGTTTCTTCGGCGATGCTTTTCACTAATTCATCAACATTAGGCTCGGGTTGTGACATAGATCTCTCCAAAGGCGCGGACAGGTTGGGCGGAAGGCACGCGGACAACAGGAGTTCATTACAGGATGCGATGCGCGGCGATGCCAATTGAATCGGTCTATCGCATGATTTTTTTTCAGAGAGATTTTTGTCTTGCGATGCAGCAAGCGTCCGTGCTGCACGGCTGGCCGAAAAATCAATGCGTGTGCCGGTGATGGATATCCGGGAAATGCGCATGCGCGTGCGTCATGGGTGCATGGTGGTGCGAATGGGTATGCGGCTCGACGCCGTCCCACGCGAAGTCGTGCTCGTGCTGGTGATGCGCGTCGTGCCGGTGACGATGCGAGTGCTCGAGCGGATCGTGCGTGTGCGGATGCTCATGACGTTCGCGAATGTGCAGCCACACGCCGAGCGTCATCAGCGCTGTAGCGACCCAGAAAAGCGGCGGCGGCAGTTCGGGCCACAGAAGCCAGGATAAAGTCACGCCGAATAGCGGTGCAACCGAAAAATATGCGCCGGTTCGCGCGGTGCCGAGATTGCGCAGCGCGACGACGAACAGCACGAGACTCACGCCGTAGCCCGCAAAGCCGGTGAGCATGGCGAGCGCGACGGTCGAGAGCTTCGGCCATGCGGCGCCGAGGGTGAGGGCGAGCGCCACGTTCACCGAACCGGCCACGAGTCCTTTTATGCAGGCGATGAACATCGCATCGTGCGCCGACACCTTGCGCGTGAGATTGTTGTCCACGGCCCAGCACGCGCAGGCGCCGATCAGCAGCAGCGTGCCGGGCGGCAGTCCCGCCGCGCCCGGCTGCCATGACAGCGCCACGCCGCCCGCGACGATCGCGGCCATGCCGAGGAACACCTGCACGTCGACGTTCTCGCGAAACACGATCCACGCGATCAACGCGGTGAATACGCCTTCCAGATTCAGCAGCAGTGAACCGGTGGCGGCCGGCGTCGTTTGCAGACCCAGCATCAGTAAAGCGGGCCCGGCGACGCCGCCGGCTGCGATCGCGCCGGCCAACCAGGGGGCTTCGCGCGACGGGAAATGGCTGTGGCCGACCGGCTGCCCGGCGCCGCCGCCTTTAAGCCGGCGCGCCAGAATCACCGCGGTAAGGCCGCAGCCGCTACCGAGATAGAACAACCCAGCCAGCAGGAACGGCGAGAGCGAGCCGAGCAGCGCCTTGGCGAGCGGTGTCGTCGCGCCGAATAGGGCGGCGGCGAGCAAGGCGGTGAATGCGGCGTTTGAGCGGGTAGGCATGAGGGAATTCGCGCGGGAGCGGGCGTTGCGGACACGATAACGCTAACCGGATCACGCCGCTTGTATCGTCGCTAAGCTGCGCTGAACAAGCGCTCCGACAGAAAATCGACGAACGCGCGCAGCTTCGGCGACAGTTGCCGGCTGGACGGCCAGAGCACCGAAAACTGCCCCGCGTGCGCCAGATGGTCGTCGAGCACGTTTTGCAGTGTTCCCGCCCGGATCGCGTCGCGCGCCAGAAAATCCGGCATGTAGGCCACGCCCAGACCGAGTTCCGCCGCCGCTCGCAGGGCTTCCATGTTGTTGCAGGTCAGCGCGGTCGGAAAGCGCGCGGCCGCGTCTTCGGGGAGTCCTCGAAACGCCCAGTGCTGCAGTTTGCCCGAGGTCGGGAAGCGGAAGCGCAAACATGCGTGCCGCGCGAGATCGGCCGGCGCGAGCGGCACGCCGTGCCGTTGCAGATAACCCGGCGACGCGCACAGTACGAAGCGGAACGGGCCGAGCCGCTTGGCCATCAACTGCGAATCGGGCAGATCGCCGCTGCGGACCGCGGCGTCGAAGCCGCCTTCGATCACGTCGACGATGCGGTCGTTGAAATCCAGTTCGAGGTCGATCTCGGGATAGCGCTCGGCGAATTCGGGAAGGATCGGCAGCAGGAAGCGATAGCCGATGGTCGGCAAAGTCACGCGCAGACGCCCGCGTGGCGCGGCGTTGGCTTGCAGCATCATCGCTTCGGCTTCGCTCAGCGCGTCGAGAATCTGCCGGCAGCGTTCGTAGAAGCGCTCGCCGTCGTCGGTCAGGCTGACGCGCCGTGTGCTTCGCTGCAACAGCCGCACGCCGAGGTGTTGTTCGAGCCGCGCGACGCTTTTGCCGACGGCGGAGGGCGACAGGCCGAGCCGCTGCGACGCGCCGACGAAGCTGGACGCTTCGGCCGTTTGCACGAAGGCGACGATTCCGCTCAGGTTTTCCATTCGGTCGATTCAGGAATTGAAGTCCGCAGTCGGGCCAATTTAGCATCATTTGCCGCTTTCATTCTGTTATCGGTATGCGCCTTCTTGCGGAGAGCGGCGCACGCATCCAGACGGCCTCGTCGAACGTAATAGGTGTATTGCCGCCACGTTCGAGGCCCTTGCCATGCGCCGAGTTGCCTACGTCACCGCTGCAGCTGCCGCCGCTGCAAGCGTTCTGCTGCTATCACTCACGGCCTGCTCCAACGATCCGCCCAATCCCAACCCGCGCGCGAGCGAACCGCTCGCCACCGTGCCCGTCGACTTGCCGCGCTACATGGGCCGCTGGTACGTCATCGCGAACATTCCGTATTTCGCCGAACGCGACATGGTGGCGAGCCGCGCCGAATGGACACTGCGCGCGGACGGCAAGATCGACGATTCGTACTACGCCCGCAAGAAGCGCTTCGACGCCGAGGAAAAGCACTATCAGTTTCTCGACACGCCCGTGCCCGGCAAGGACGGCGGCGAGTGGAGCGTGCAGCTGTTCTGGCCCATCCGCGTGACGCAACTGACGCTTTACGTCGACCCGGACTATCGCTACACGATCCTCGGCTATCCGGGCAAAAACCTCGGCTGGATTTTTTCGCGCGAGCCGGACATGGGCGAGAACACATATCGCGCCTTGCTTGCGCGGCTCGATGCGATGGGCTATGACACGTCGCGATTCAGACGCGTGCCGCAGCGGCCGGATCAGGTGGGCAAGCCGGGCTTTGCGTCGCCGGGCGGCATGGATTAGCGGGCGAATCGTACGCATCCGATACCACCGTCTCCGCGTATAACCCGCATTGCCGTCGAATGAGGAAACCATGCCACCACTTGCTGCCGCCGTGATTGCCCTGATCGGACTCATCGCGCTTTTCAGCGCCGTCTGGGCGTGGCAGTTGAGGAGCGAAAACGCCGGCATGGTCGATCCCATCTGGGCGTATTCGCTGGGCCTCGTGGCGGCGCTCTACGCGATGCTCGGCACCGGCGACCCCTTCACGCGTGCGCTGACCGCGCTGGGCGGTTTCGTCTGGGGCGCGCGGCTCGGCACGCATCTGTGGAAACGCAACGCCGGCAAGCCGGAAGACGCGCGCTATCACCGCTTCCGCGCAGAATGGGGCGACAAGGCGGCAAGCCGGATGTTCTGGTTTTTCCAGTTGCAAGTCGTGATTTCGATGTTGCTGTCGATCGCGTTTCTGGTGCCGTCGTACCGCGGCACTGCGCCGGCCGTCGGCTGGATGCTGCTAGCCGTCGTGGTGTGGATCGTCTCCGTGGCCGGCGAAGCGATGGCCGACCGCCAGTTGCGCAACTTCAAGGCCGATCAGGCCAATCGCGACGCCGTGTGCCGCGTCGGCTTGTGGCGATACTCGCGGCATCCGAATTACTTCTTCGAATGCGTGCATTGGCTTGCGTATATCGCGTTGTCGATCGGCACGCCGTGGGGTTGGTTCACGCTGTTGCCGCCGGTGCTGATGGCGTTTCTGTTGCTGAAGCTCTCCGGTATTCCGCTGCTCGAAGAAAGCATGGCAAAACGGCGTCCCGGTTACGCCGACTACATGCGCACCACCAGCGCGCTGATTCCGTGGCCGCCGCGGCATTGAAGACGGCATGGAAGACGCAAGCGGGCGCAAGCGCGCCTTCGAAAGAATCCAAAAGAAACGCCAAGGAGTCAGCCTCATGAGTCTTTCCACCACTGACCGCACGATGCCGCCGTCGTCCTCCGACTCCGCCGATGGCTGGCTCATTCAAAGTTGCGAGCGCGGCTGGCTACCCGACGGCGTGATCCGTTTCGGCATGCGTCAGTTGATGCGTCAGCGCCTGCGCGATGAAGCGGTCGACAACGGCGAGTTGCGCGCGCAACGGATCAACCGTCTGCTCGACGATCTGCGCGAGAGTCCGATCGCCATCGAAACGCAGGCAGCCAACACGCAGCATTACGAGGTGCCGGCGTCGTTTTTCCACGCGCATCTCGGACCGCATCTGAAGTATTCATGCTGCCTGTATCCGACCGGTGACGAGACGCTTGCGCAAGCCGAAGCGGCCATGCTCGAACGCTATGCCGAGCGTGCGGAACTCGCCGACGGTCAGCGGATTCTCGATCTCGGCTGCGGCTGGGGTTCACTGTCGTTATGGCTGGCGGCGCGGTATCCGAATTCGCGCGTCGTCGCGCTATCGAACTCGCATGGGCAGCACGCGTTCATCGAAGCGCGCGCGGCGCAGGCTGGTTTGCACAACCTTTCGGCGGTGACGGGCAACATCGTCGAATTCGAATTCGACGGGGCGCAACTTGGCGGCGGCTTCGATCGCGTGATGTCGATCGAGATGTTCGAGCATATGAAGAACTACGGCTTGCTGCTCGCGAAAATCGCGCGCTGGATGCGCGCCGACGCGAAGCTGTTCGTGCATCTCTTCGCGCATCGCACGCTGGCCTATCACTTCCAGGTGCAAGACGGCAGCGACTGGATGTCGAAGTACTTTTTCACCGGCGGCACGATGCCGTCGGAGGCGCTGCTGCTCAATTTCCAGGACGACCTGCGCATGGAGCGGCAGTGGTGGGTGAGCGGCACGCACTACGAGCGCACGGCGAATCATTGGCTCGCCGCGCTCGATACGGCGCGTGACCGGGTCATGCCAATGCTGATCGACACCTACGGCGCGCGCGATGCGGCAGTGTGGCTGCAACGGTGGCGCATGTTCTATATGGCGGTGGCTGAACTGTTCGGCTACGCGAATGGAAACGAGTGGGGCGTCGGGCATTATCGGTTCGTGAAGCGTTGAACCGCGGTGGGCCGATCCGCTTAAGTGCTAGGCGTGACGCGATACGCCGGCTGGCTTTCATTGTGTTTTCACGCTTGGCTTACTGCCGAGCGACCGTCTCGCGAGTGCCTCCCGGCGATTTATCTAATCGGCAGGAAACTGCGCAGCCATCCGGGCATCAAACCTTGGGTGCACCCCGAGGCAGGGAAGCCCTGTCTGATCGAGTTGCCTCGCAACAGCGGCGCCAATGGACCGCAGCAACGACAATGGCGTTCCGTTCGTCGTTTGCCATTGCCGCAACCGACCCGCATGGAATCGCCGATGACCACCCCAATCCCCTTCGTCCCCGACCGCTTCAGGACCACCGCCGCGCATTACCTGGCGGGCCGTCCACCGTATTCGCCGCAGTTGATTCGCCGCGTCGCGCAGTCCTGCGAACTCGGCGGCTCGCACCGGCTTCTGGACCTCGGCTGCGGGCCGGGGCAACTGTCACTGGCGTTTTCGTCGTGGGTCGGCTCGGGTCTCGCGCTCGACCCCGAACCGGAAATGCTGCGCGTCGCCGCGAGCCTGGGCGCGGGGATTGCGCCGAACATCGAGTATCGCGAGGGGAGTTCTTACGATCTGTCGCCGGCTTTGGGGCGCTTTCGGCTGGCCGTCATCGGGCGGGCGTTTCACTGGATGGACCGGCCCGACACGCTCGCGCGTCTGGATGCGCTGATCGAACCGGAAGGCGCGGTCGCCCTGTTTTCGACCGCGTTCGCCTCCGACTCGCCGATGGCCTGGCTCGCGCCGTACCGTGCGCTGCTCGAGGCTTACTCGGAGGGCGACCCGGCGCGCATGCAGCGCAAGGCGGACGGCTGGGAAAGCCACGACGCGGTGCTGGCGAAGTCGCCGTTCCCGATGCTCGAACGCGTGTCGATCGTCGAAACGCGGCGGGTCTCGGTCGAATCGCTGGTGACGCGGCCGCTGTCGATGTCGAGTCTGTCGCGCGACCGGCTCGGCGAGCGGCTGGACGAACTGCTGGCGCGCACCCGGCAACTACTGGATGCGCATGCAACCAACGGCTGGCTCGACGAACGGATCGAGTCGGCCGCGCTGATCGCGCGGCGCGAGGCGGCGCACGGTTAAGGTGCAATGACTTCTCTAAGCCGGCGGCAGCGAAATAATCCGAAAACATAGAGTTAAGCGCCCGGCGGAATAAAGCGGCACACTCGGGCGTTTGCCTATACATCGGCTTGCCTTGATGTGCTACGGCATCGCCGGATTTTCAAACAGCTTTCGCAGCCATGCCGCTGCGGACGGAACAATCATGAACACACACGCCGACTCTTTGACCGATTCGACCGGCACGCCAGTGCCAACGCGCTACACACGTACGGCCATGGTTCTGCACTGGCTGATCGCGCTGCTGATGATCGGCAACGTGGTGCTCGGGCTGAGCGCGGATTCGTTGCCGGACGACTGGGTGCGTCCGGTGGTCGACACCCACAAGTCGATCGGCATCACGGTGCTGGGTCTCGCGCTCATGCGCATCTTGTGGCGTGTGTCGCACAAGCCGCCGCCGTTGCCGCGCGAGTTTCCGTCGTGGGAAAAGATCGCCGCGCACGTCGCGCATTTTCTGCTGTATCTGCTGATGATTGCGCTGCCGCTGTCCGGCTGGCTGCACGATTCCGCATGGAAAGACGCGGCGACGCACCCCATGCATCTGTTCAATCTGTTTCCGTGGCCGCGCATCGGCTATGTGATGAATCTCGATCCTGCGCTGAAGGAAACCTTGCACGACCGGTTCGGCGCCTTGCACACGTGGCTTGGCTACGCACTCTATGCGCTGCTCGCGATGCATATCGGCGGCGCGTTGAAGCACCAGTGGATCGATCGCAAGTCGGTTCTGAAGCGCATGGTGCCGTGAGCGCCGCATTCACCTATCAACCGCAACATTGACAAACCCGGCAGTCATTTTGAAGAAAACCCTGGAACAGGCTCTCGCTCTCGCTTCGCCGCGCATTGTGCCGCGTCGCACGACACCGTTGAGCACGCTGATTCATCTGAGTGTGGTCGTCTTGTGGCTGCTGCTGTTCGCGCGCGCCTTCTTTCTGCAGGGCGCGCTGGCGTGGTCGACGGGTATCGCCTACGTGGTGTACGACACCTTGCTGCTTGCGTTTGTCACGTGGAAAACGCTGCCGTTGATGCGGCGTGCGCCGCCGCTCGAGCCCGAGTTCGAACGGCGCAGCTTGCCGAGCATGGGCGTGATCGTCGCGTCGCATAACGAAGCGACGGTGCTGCCGGTCACGATCGCCGCGCTGCTGCGGCAAACGCACGGGCCGGCGCAAATCGTCATTGCCGACGACGGTTCCACCGACTCGACCCGCGAGTTGCTCACCGGGCGCTTCGGCCTTACCGCGGCTGCGGACGGCGTGCTGAGCGCGCCGAGCGCGCTGTATCCGAATCTGTTCTGGCTGCGTGTGCCGCACGGCGGCAAGGCCCGCGCGCTGAATGCCGCGATCACCGTGATGACCACGGAAACGGTCATGACCGTCGACGCCGACACCTTACTCGACGACGGCGCCACCTGCGCCATGCGCGCCGCTTTCGCGAGCGAACCGAAGCTGGTCGCCGCGGCCGGCATTCTGGTGCCGGTGTGCGGCAAGTCGGTGTCGGGGCGCGTGTTCCAGTGGTTCCAGACCTACGAGTACATGCGCAACTTCATCGCCCGTTTCGCGTGGATGCGTGCTGATAGTCTGCTGCTGATTTCGGGCGCCTTCGCGTCCTTCAAGCGCGACGCGCTGGTCGACGTGGGCGGCTTCGATCCGCAGTGTCTCGTCGAAGACTACGAGCTGATTCACCGGCTGCGCCGCTATTCGGTCGACCACGGCCTCGACTGGGACGTGCGCGTGGTCGGCGAGGCGCATGCCCGCACCGACGCGCCGGACAATCTCGCCAGTTTTCTGCGTCAACGGCGCCGCTGGTTCGCGGGCTTCCTGCAGACGCAGTACTGGAACCGCGACATGACCGGCAATCCGCGCTATGGCACGCTCGGCATGCTGATGCTGCCGGTCAAGGCGATCGACACCATGCAGCCGATCTACGGCCTGACCGCGTTCGCGCTGCTGCTCGCCTTCGTGTTCGGTGGACATGGCGCGATCGTCGTGTCGATCTTCAGCGTGATCGGCCTGAAAACGGCGATCGACCTCGCGTTCTATTTGTGGAGTATCCATTTGTACCGGCGCTGGACCGGCGAGCGGGCCGGCACCAGTTTGTGGATGGCGATGCTGGCGGCGGTTGCCGAGCCGTTCACGTTTCAGCTGGTGCGGCACGTGGGCGCCGCGCTCGGCTGGCTGCATTTCCTGCGCGGCGGACGGTCGTGGGGCGTGCAGCGCCGCTCGGGGCTGGTGGCACACGACGAGAGCTGACGCGGCGCGTCGTCTCTTCAGGAGAGTAGTGGGAGCAGGACGGTGCGCTTGCGCGAGCAGGCGCCGCAGTAGGTGGTTGCACGGTCCCCGAACCCATACGGCGTCGGGTTCTAGTAGACTGGCGACGATGCCGCCCGCAATTTGCAGGGCGCAACCTTCTATCCGCCCGTGCACGGAGACCCACCTATGCATGCTGTTCCCCCGCTAGAACGAGACACCGTCGATGTAACCGTCGATGCGTCGCCTGCCCAGGCCGCATCGCAGAAACCCGCTCACATGCCGGGCCAGGCCGCCAACGACGCACCGGTGCGCGATCTGCGCCGCGTCGGTATTCACCCTGACTACTGGTATCCGCTGGCGTGGTCGCACGAGGTGAAGCGGGGCAAGACGCATGGTGTGACGTTCGCGGGCGAGCCGATCGTGCTGGCGCGCACGGAGTCCGGCAAGGCGTTCGCGCTGGAGGACCGCTGCGCGCATCGTCAGGTGCCGTTGCATCAGGGCGTGGTGGATGGCGAATCGATCCGCTGCGGCTATCACGGCTGGACTTACGACTGCTCGGGCAAGTGCATCGACGTGCCGTACCTGGGCCGCGACCGTTTGCCGAACGGCGTGCGCTCTTACCCGTGCCGCGAAATCGAAGGCCTGATTTTCGTTTTCCCCGGCGACGCGGCGCTGGCCGAGCAACGGCCGCTGCCGGCGTTCGGCTCGGTCTCGGACAAGAAGTACAAGACGCGCCGCTTCGGCCGTCCGGTGAATTGCCACTACTCGTTCATGCACGAGAACCTGATGGACATGAACCATCAGTTTCTGCACCGCAGGCAGATGGGGCAGATGCGGGCGCGTTCGCTCGGCCGGCGGCGCGGCGAGGGCTGGGTCGAAGTCGATTACACATTTGCGCGCATGGCCGGCCAGCAGCCGATCGGCGAAGCGATCGTGTTCGGCCAGAGCCGTAAAACCGGCGGCGACAACGACAAAGACGTGATGACGATCCGCACCGAGTATCCGTATCAGACGCTGCAGATCCGCACGTCCGAGCAGACGCTGGTAATGGATCTGTGGATCGTCTACGTGCCGCTCGATCGCGAGCAGCGCACCAACCGCACGTTCGGGCTGCTGTCGATTCGCAAACCCGGTGTTCCTGGCGTGTTGAATCTCGCGTGGCCGCTGCTGGTGTGGTTCACCGAGCGCATTTTCAAGGAAGACCGGGAGATCGTCGAAGCCGAACAGCGCGCCCACGATTCGCAGGGCGCGGACTGGAATCACGAGGTGTTTCCGGTCATCAACGATCTGCGCGCGTTGCTGCGCGAGAACGGCGCGCCGGATCAGGTGGTGGGTGCCGGCACGGGCGACACGGCTGTGATTCGCTTCTGGGATTCTCGTCACGGCAACCCGTTGGCGAAGAGCTGATTCTCGGGTCGTTTTGACGCCGGGCGCATGATGTGAGTGGCGATCTGCCCGGCATGTCCGCACCAGGAATCCGCACGAAAACTTTCCCCCTCAAGGGGAATTAATCCATCTCCCGACGGTAGGGAATACCGGGCGATCGAGCGGCGATAATGGCAGCTAATGCACGGCGGTTTGCGCTAATCGACATGCGCTGGCCGCGGACGCGTGTACCATTTCGCTTTTTCCGATCTTCAAGAATAGCCCGTGACTACGCAACAAATCCCTACCGCACCCCGTAAATCCCTCACTCTGCTGCAATTGCTGGGCCTCATCGGCGCCGCCGGCCTGATTGCCGCGATCGTGTTGAACCAGTTCGTCTGATCTCCACGCGAAGCCTCTGCGCGACGCTTCCGACCCATGCCGGCACGTCCCCAAGGAAGTTCTTCCTGGGACGCGCTGCCGGCTTCATCGAAATTCCGATTTGCCATGTACAAGAAGGGCGTAGCCGTAGAAATCCAGTTTTCTCCTGAGCGGCTCAACGACGGCGCGGGCGATCCCTATTGGATCGATCTGACGCAGGCTGAAGCGCAGAGGCTGCTGGAAAAGTTGCAGGCGCGCCTCGCGGAAACCGGCGTGGGCACGGCCGCGCCGTTGGTGGTCAGCCTCGATGACACGCCGGCTTCGTACGCGGCTGATGCGCCGCACGCGGCGGAGCCTGCCGCTTCGGCGGACGACTTCAAGCAGTGGGTCTGCGTGATCTGCGGCTGGGTCTACGACGAAGCCGCAGGTTTGCCGGAGGAGGGCATCGCGCCGGGCACGCGCTGGGCGGACGTGCCGGCCGACTGGCGCTGCCCGCTTTGCGACGTGGGCAAGGAAGATTTCGCGTTGGTCGAGTTTTAAGCCCGGCCAACGGACAACATACGCCTAAGCTCAGCCCGCTCCTTCCGGAAAATCCGCCCCCAGCGTGGTGGCTTCCCACGCATCGAAATCGCCGCGCATGAAGTCCAGCTTCTTGCGCGCCAGTTCAAGCGCGGTCTTGCCGAGCAGCAACCGCAGCGGCGGTGTGTCCGACAGCGCGGCGTCGATAATGGCCTGCGCGGCGCGCACCGGGTCGCCTGCCTGTTTGCCGCTGCGCGCCTCGGTCTGCTTGCGGCGCTCGCCGGCCGTGGCAGCATAATCGTCGATTACCGTGGCCGATTGTTTGATCGACGGACCCGCCCAGTTCGTGCGGAACGGTCCCGGTTCGACGATCAACACGTCGATGCCGAGCGGCTTCACCTCCGTCGCCAGCGATTCGGATAGACCCTCCACCGCATATTTGGTGGCGTGGTAATAGCCGGTCGCCGCGAAACTCGTGATACCGCCGATCGACGACACATTGACGATCAAGCCGCTGTGCTGCTCACGCATGATCGGCAAGACTGCCTTCGTGATGTCGACGAGGCCGAACACGTTGGTTTCGAACATGGCGCGGACTTCGTCGTCCTCGCCTTCCTCGATCGCGGCCAGATAACCGTAACCCGCGTTGTTGACGAGCGCGTCGATGCGGCCGAAACGCTGCTTCGCTTGCGTTACGACTTCGTCGATCTGCATGGGGTTGGTCACGTCGAGTGGCAGAACCAGTGCGCGATCGCCGTGGGCTTCGGCGATATCTTTCACTTTCGACGCGTCGCGTGCGGTCACCACCGCGCGCCAACCGCGCTCCAGCACCAGCTTCGCCAACTCGCGGCCGAAGCCGGTGGAACAACCTGTGATCAGCCAGACGGGATTGTCTCGATTCATCATTTGGGAAACTCCTGTTGATGGTCTACGACATATAAAAACTCATGCGGCGCGAAGGCGCTGTGCGTCGTTCGCGTCCGCAATCGGTGTGCTGCTGTGTTTAGCTTGAAGCGTGCCCGGATTCTTTCGGTGGAGGTCGGCGATTGCCCGCGCGTTGATTCGCGAACAAAGCGCTCACTGCTGCTTGCGTCCGGTGTGGGATTTCAATTGTAGCCGCAGCGCGGCGGCTTCGCTTTGCAACGCTCGAACGAACGCGCCGGCCAACGGATGACCCGGACGATGCTCCGGCTGAATCACGCTCACGCGGAACGGCAACGACACGGCGAGCGGCCGGATATGCAGATGGCGACCCACGAAATCGAGGGCTGTCAGCGGATTGACGATCGCGAGGCCAAGCCCTTGCCGCACGAAACTGCACACGGAGACGGCAGTGGGTGTCTCGACGATCTGGCGGCGCGCGATTCCCGCTTGCGCGAAGGCCTCGTCGATCTGAATCCGGTACGGATCGTTCGACGACAGGCTGATGAACGGCTGATTGGCGAAATCCTTCAATGCGATTACTCGCTTGCCGAGCAATGGATGCTCGTCGGGCAGCACGCACACTTCATCCACTTCGAGCAACGGCGTCAGACGCGTGCCCGCCGGCGGCGCGCCGTGTTCGGTCAGGCCGAGATCGTAGCGCTGCGCGGTCAGCCATTCCTCGAGAAACGGCGACTCCTGGGTCGCGATCGACAAACTTGCGCCCGGTTGCGCGTCGTGAAAGCGCTTCGCCGCGCCCGGCAGGATCGAATGCGAAAACGCGGGCAACGCGATGACGGAAAGCTGGCCGCCCTGGAATTCGCGCAGGCTCGCAGCGGTGGACGCCACACGTTCGAGTCCGACATACGCGCGCTTGATCTCGTCGAACAAGGTGAGCGCGGACAAGGTGGGACGCAATCGGCCATTCGTGCGCTCGAACAATGCAAAGCCAATGCTCTCTTCCATGCGCGCGAGTTCGCGGCTCACCGTGGGCTGCGAGGTGAACAGCATCTCGGCCGCTTTGGTGACGCTGCCCGCGGTCATCAGCGCGCGGAAGACTTCGATATGCCGATGTGTAAGCGCCATGGTGGGTATATCAGAAGTGAATGGGCATGCCAAGAATTGGTATTTTACTGAATGACGCGTTTTCCGCATCATGTCGCTCACACCAACGCTTCGACATCAAGAGACGGGAACCGTGACGCCATTCAATCCACAACAACTCGTCAGACTCGCCCACGAGCACGGCACGCCGCTGTGGGTCTACGACGCTGACGTAATCCGCACACGCATTGCCGAATTGCGCAGCTTCGATGTGATCCGCTATGCGCAGAAAGCGTGTTCGAACCTGCATATCCTCAAACTGATGCGCGAGGAAGGGGCGATGGTCGACGCGGTCTCGTTGGGTGAACTCAAACGCAGCCTCGCGGCAGGCTTCACGCCTGATGTCGATCCCGAAGGCGTCGTGTTCACGGCGGACCTGATCGATCATGCGACGCTCGCCACCGTGATCGAGCATCGCATTACAGTCAATGCGGGCTCGCTCGATATGCTCGAACGGATAGGACGGCATGCGCCCGAAGGTCATCGCGTGTGGCTGCGAATCAATCCGGGCTTCGGTCACGGGCACAGCAACAAGACCAACACGGGCGGCGAGCATAGCAAGCATGGCATCTGGCTCGACGATGTGCCGCACGCGGTCGAGCTGATCCGGCGTTATCGCCTGAAGCTGGTCGGGCTGCACATGCATATCGGTTCGGGCGTCGACTATGGGCATCTGTCGCGCGTTTGCGATGCGATGGTCGAAGCCGTGAAGGGCCTGGGCCACGATATCGAAGCGATTTCCGCGGGCGGTGGTTTGTCAGTGCCGTATCGCGAAGGCGAGCCCGATATCGACGTCGCGCACTACTTCCGGCTTTGGGACGCGGCGCGCCGGCAGATCGAAGCGCATGTCGCGCATCGCGTGAGGTTGGAGATCGAACCGGGCCGCTTCCTCGTCGCGCAATCGGGCGTGCTCGTCGCGGAAGTTCACGCGTTGAATCGACGCCCCGCGCAGCAGTTTGCTTTGGTCGATGCCGGATTCAACGATCTCGTACGGCCATCGTTTTACGGGAGTCATCATGAGATGACGGTGCTGAAGCGCGACGGCTCGCCGAGCGAAGCGCCGGTCGATTCGTTCGCAGTGGCCGGGCCGCTGTGCGAAGCCGGCGATGTCTTCACACAAGCCGCAGGCGGCGTCATTACGAACCGCTCAATACCGATGCCCGAAGTGGGCGACTTCATCGTGTTTCACGATGCAGGCGCGTACGGCGCGTCGATGTCCTCGAACTACAACAGCCGGCCGCTTGTGCCCGAGGTGTTGCTCGAGCATGGCAAGCCGCGATTGATCCGCAGGCGGCAAACGGTCGACGAGTTGCTCGCGCTCGAAACATCGGCCTGATTTCAGCGCCACCTCAATGCCGCGTCAACGCGCCCGAACCGTGCGCGTATACGAAGCGATCATCGTGGCGAGTTCCTGCGCGGCGGGCGTGAGCGGAATGGCCGCGCGCTGGAGCAGGCAGACGTTCTGTTCGACCGCGCGCTCGCGCACTGGAATGGCGGTGAGCGTGCTCGCAAACGGTCCGCGCTTGACCACGATGGACGCTTCCAGCGACAGGCAATCCGTCGCGCTCACCAGATGCAGCGTTTCGTACAGGCCTTCCACTGTCGCGACGATTTTCGGCGGCGGCAGGCCGTGGCTTTCGAACAGATGGTTCAGGCGGTTGATTTGCGGATCGTCCGTGAGATTCGGCGAACGCGTGGCCACCCACGTGCAATCGACCAGTTCGGCCAGCGTGGTCGCACCAGCTTTCGGATGCCCTTGGCGGCAGACGATCACCGGATCGGACGGATACAGCGGCGTCACCGAGAGATCGGCGGTATCCGTGTGCTTCGATACCAGCGCAACCGCGAAATCCAGCGTGCCTTCGCGAATCCACGAAATCATCATACGCGAAGTGCCGGTTCGCAGATGCACCGCGACCCGCTCGAAGCGCGTGCGAAATTCCATCAGCACCGGCGCAAACGCGTCGATCAGCGGTTCGGTGGTCATGCCGAAGGTGACCTCGCCGACGTAGTCGCCGCGCAGTTGCTGCACTTCCTGCTCGGCGCGTTCGCATTCGCCGATAATCGCGCCGGCGCGCTGCAACAGCCGCTGGCCGAGCGCGGTCAGCGCGATGCCACGATTCGTGCGGGTGAACAGGGTCGCGCCGAGCATCGATTCGAGATTCTGCAGCTGCTGCGTGATGCCGCTCTGCGCGATGCCGAGCGCCCGCGAGGCCGCGCGGATGCTGCCATGCTCGGCCACGGCGGTGAACGCGCGGAGCTGGGAGATCGTCAACGCCATGAGGGCTGCCGTCCGGTGATCGGTAAAAGTGATCATGATAGTCCGAATGGGACTTCTTTGAGGCGCGGACGCGGCATAGGATAGCTCGGTCGTCATTCGCCCACCCACACTTCGTGCTCCCATGAAAATTCCGTTGATGATCTTGAGCGCCGCGCTGGCTTTCAGCAGTGGCGCGTCTGCCGCTGAGCCCACCACGCTGCGCCTCGGTATCGACCCGAGCTATCCGCCGATGGACGCCAAGGCGCCCGACGGCAGCTTCAAAGGTTTCGACGTCGATCTCGGCAATGAAATCTGCAAGCGCATCCACGCGCGCTGCCAGTGGGTTGAACTCGAATTTTCGGGGATGATTCCGGCGCTGCAGGCGCGCAAGATCGACGCGATCCTTTCGTCGATGGCGATCACGGAGAAGCGCGAGCAACAGATTCTGTTTTCGTCGAAACTCTTCCAGTTCAAGTCGCGGCTGATCGCGCGGCAAGGTTCGGCGCTCGCGGGCGGCACGAATGCGCTGGCGGGCAAGCAGATCGGCGTGCAGTCGGGCACGCAGTTCGAGGGCTATGCGCTGAAGAACTGGGCGCCGCTCGGCGCGCATGTGGTGGCGTACAAGAGTCAGGACGAAGTGTTCGCCGACTTGCAGAACGGGCGACTCGATGGCGCGTTGCTCGGTTCGGTGGAAGCGGACATCGGTTTCTTGCGTACGCCGGCGGGCAAGGGCTTTGCGTTCGTCGGCGAACCGCTTTCGATGGGCGATCGCGGCGTGGGCATCGGCTTGCGCAAGGACGAGACCGCGGTGCAGGCTTCCGTCAACGCGGCGATCGCCTCGATGCTCAAGGACGGCACGTACGCGCAGATCGCGAAGAAGTACTTCGACTTCGATCCGTACGGCAATTGATTCTTCGACCTCCGACTTCTCTGCTACAGACTCCCGCTCATGAACAGGCAATCGATTCCGCTTCTCTCGTCGGCTATCGGCACGCACCGCGAACTGGTGTCGTTTCATTTCGGCCCGGCGAATAGCGGGCAGAAGATTTATATCCAGTCGTCGCTGCATGCCGATGAAACGCCCGCGATGCTGACAACCGTGTTGTTGAAACGTCGTTTGCTCGAACTGGAAAAGCAAGGCGCGCTGAACGCGGAAATCGTGCTGGTGCCCGTGGCGAATCCGGTCGGGCTCGGGCAATACGTGCTCGGGCAGTTTCTTGGCCGCTTCGATCTGGGCAGCGGGAAGAACTTCAATCGCCACTTCCTGCAGTTCTCGAAGCTGGTCGCGCGAGCTAAAGAAACGCTGGGTTCCAATGCAGCCGAGAACGTGCGGCTAGTGCGAACGTTGATTGCCGAGGAATTGACCGATCAGAAACCGTTGACCGAGTTCGAATCGCTGCAACTGGCGTTGCTGCAACTCTCGTTCGATGCGGATGTGATTATCGATCTCCACTGTTCGCTCGAAGCGGCCATGCATCTCTACACCAGCGAGGCCGCGTGGCCGGAGTTCGAGCCGTTGTCGCGCTATCTCGGCGCACAGGCGTCGTTACTCGCCACCAATTCAGGCGGCGAATCGTTCGATGAAACACACAGCCTGTTGTGGTGGAAATTGCAGCAGGAGTTGCCGGCCGATAAGCCGGTGCCCAACGGTGCGATCGCCGTGACCGTGGAATGCCGCGGGCAGCGCGACGTGTCCTATGAAGTCGCTCAGGAAGATGCCGACGCGCTTGTCGATTATCTGGTGTGGCGCAAGGCGATCAAGCTCGATGCCAAGCCCTTGCCGGAGCTACTGTCGCCTGCCACGCCGCTCGCCGGCAGCGAGCAGTTCTATGCGCCCGTAAGCGGGATTCTGATTCATCGCGCGAAGATCGGCGATACGATTCGCGTCGGCCAGGCGCTGTTCGATATCGTCGATCCGCTGACCGACGAGACCACGACGATCGCCAGCAAAACCGAAGGTGTGCTTTACATGCGGCGCGCGATTCGTTTCGTGACGGCGGGCGCGCCGCTCGGGCGTGTGACGGGTACGCGGCCCTTCAGGACTGGGGTTTTGCTGGGCGCCTGATGCTTTTCTTTCTACAGGCGCGTACTGTCATTCAGGCCGCGCCTGACTGCTTCCTTCCCACCAGATACGTCACACCATTCGGACCAAAGCGCTCCGCATGCGGCTTGTTCGCCGGCAAGTTGAAGACGTCGCCGACGCGATACGCCCGCACTTCGTCGTCCATGCGTATGCTCATTTCGCCTTCCAGGATCAGGGCCTTGGCTTCGAATGGATGCTCGTGAATTTCCATCTCGACGTTGGCCTCGCGCGTGACAACCACGGCGTCAGGGAAGCCTTCTTTCGTCAGGCTTTCGATGAATGCGTTACGGTCCATGATGTGCCCATCAGCAGGAAGTGGCGAAGAATGAATGTAACGCTATCCGCCATTTCGTGCAGGACGTCTTGCGCGACCACAACCTGCGCTGAGCTACGGTCAAGCGCGCCGCCGAGGCGGCCGCCTGACCGAAGCCCTTTACCTTCACCCGCCCTTAGTTCACCACCAACACCGGCGCAACCGCCGCCGGATCGCTAATGCTCGGCCGCCCATTCTCGACGTGACCCGCAAGACGGCGCGAGAAGCTGGTGTCGTCATGACTCGTCACCGTCAAGTCGTACCAGTGATGGCTCGACGCCAGCACCCACGCTTCTTCGATATGCGCGCCGGCCGGCACCAGCACCGGACGCGGGCGCGCGCCGTACGCGTTGTCCGTCACCGTCAGACGCGCAATGCCGCTGCCCTTGTTGCTGAACTTCAGGAACACGTTGCCGTTCGCGGCGTCGTATTGCACCTTCACTTCCGGTTCCGCCGGTTTGTTGTTGCCGCGGCCGGCGGCGATCTGCGCGTTCTGCGCCGTCGACTGTTGCGTGTTGCCCGCAAACTTGCGCACGAAGCCATTCGGGCCGAACACTTCGAAGGTGTACACGCCGTTGGTCATCGTCAGATCGAACGTCTCATTGATCGACTTGCCCGCTTCGACGGTGTAACGCCACGGACCGTCCGTGCGATTCGTCGCGTACATATAGAAGTGCGCGCCTTGATCGCCGGTGTTGCCGATCGAGATCTCGAACGTGTTCTTCTTCTCGTTGGCCTGGCCATTCACATGCAACTCGTACGGCAACGCGCGCGCGAAACGAATACCGCTTTCCTGCGGATCGATAGCGCCCGGCGTCGCGGGCACGGTCGGCTTCGGCTGCGTTGCGCACTGATTGTCGGCGATGCTCTTGTAATTGCTCGTGTCCGGCAGCGGCGGCACTTTCGAGTCCGGCGTGCGGAAGTCGAAGGCCGTGGTCAGGTCGCCGCACACCGCGCGGCGCCATGCCGTAATGTTCGGCTCATACACGCCAAAGCGCGCTTCGATGAAGCGAATCACCGACGTGTGATCGAACACCTGCGAGCAGACAAAACCTCCTTTGCTCCAAGGCGACACGATCGTCATCGGCACGCGCGGGCCGAGGCCGTACGGCAGGCCGTCGGCGGTGTAGCTGCCGCCGCGCTGCGGATTCACCACGTTGTGAATTTCGCCTTCGGTGCTGACCGTCGACTTGCCTTGCGCGCCGGTCGTCGCCGGTTGCGGCGGCACGAGGTGATCGAAGAAGCCGTCGTTCTCGTCATACATGATGAACAACACGGTCTTACTCCACACTTCGGGATTCGACGTCAACGCATCGAGAATCTGCGAGGTGTACTCCGCGCCGTATGCGGGCGTATAGCTCGGGTGTTCCGAGTACGCGGCCGGCGGGCACAACCACGACACTTGCGGCAGCTTGTTGGCCAGCACGTCGGCCTTCAGGTCGTCGATGGTGCGCACGGTTTGCGCGCGCTCATACAACGGCGAACCCGGCTGCGCGTTGATGAAATTCGTGAAGTTCTGCAGGATGTTGGTGCCGTAGTTGCCGTTCAACGGATCGGCGCCGGTCAGCCCCTGCTGGTACACCTGCCACGAAATGCCCGCGGATTGCAGACGCTCCGGGTACGTGGTCCACGAGAGCAACTGATAATTCGGCGGACCGTCGCCGTCGACGAAATCGTTGTTGTCGAGCAGCGGTCCACCCAGCGTGCCGCTCGGATCGACCATGCCGGTCATCAGATACGAGCGGTTCGGGTGCGTCGGTCCCGGCAGCGAGCAGAAGTACGCGTCGCAGATGGTGAACGCATCAGCCAGCGCGTAGTGGAACGGAATGTCGCTGCGCAGGTGATAGCCCATCGTCATGTCGGTCTTGTTGGCGGGCCACTGGTCGTAGCGGCCGCCGTCGATCGCGGCGTGAGTCTTGTACCAGGAGTGATCCAGATCGCCGACGCATTGCGCGCTGGTGGTCGCCGTGTTCAGATGGAACGGCAGAACCGGCTGGGTCGGATCTTCCTTCGACGGCTGATACCACACCGGCTTGCCGTTCGGCAGCGGAATCGGGAAGCGGTCGTTGTAGCCACGCACGCCGCGCATATGGCCGAAGTAGTGGTCGAACGAGCGGTTCTCCTGCATGAACACGACGATGTGCTCGACATCGCGGATCGTGCCGGTGCGCGAAAACGCGGGAACGGCGAGCGCATTGCGAATCGACTCGGGCAGCGCGGTCAGCGCGGCAGCAGCGCCGGCGGATGAAGCCACGGTCTGCAGGAAACGGCGACGGCTAGTTGATGTCATCGAATATCACCTTCTGCGGGGGGAAGAATAGCGCGCCACGCGCGCCGGTGGAATTAGGTCAGTTGCTGCTGGCGCTGTCGCCGGGTGCGTAATGCATGACAGGCGCGACTTGCTGGTTGTCCGCGGCGAGACTGGCTTGCATGTTCTGCGTGATTGGATCGGAGGCCGCTGCCGGGTCTGCTGCGAGCGTTGAGGATGCGTTGAGGATTGGCGTCGCGGGCGCTGCCGCCGCATTCGGCGCGGCGTCGTTGTTCGCAGCGGCCGGCGTTGTCGATGCTGCCGACGGCGCGGAATCATCCGCACCGCAACCGCTCAACGCTAAAGTTGCAAGTGCAACCAAAACGGCACTCGCGAGGCGTTTGTTTTGTCCCATGTCTACATCCGGTTTCGTGAAAGCGGATGCAGTGTCTAATCCTTTCAAGAAATAATTGTGAAACGTTTGCGAGTGGTAAAACTTGCGTTGATAAGTCGGTTTTTCGAAAGAAAGTGGAAAGTGATAAGTAGGAGAATGGTCACCGCGGCGCCTTATGCCTGACATTCAGGCGCGCTGAAAAATGGACGGCTTTGCTCAACCGATAAGTTCATGACACACATCGAACAACCCTTCGACATCACGCGCCTCGAAGACGAATGGCTGGAAGCGGACGGCTTCGGCGGTTTCGCGTCGGGCACGGTGGGTACGCTGCGCACGCGCCGCTATCACGCGCTGCTGCTCACCGCGACGCGCGCGCCAGGCGGGCGCGTGGTGCTGGTCAACGGCGTGGAGGCGTGGCTCGAAGCGAACGGCGAGCGTTATCCATTGAGCATGCAGCGGTACGTGCCCGACTTGATTTATCCGGACCTGACAGCGAGTCTTGCCGCGTTCGATACGAAGCCATGGCCAACGTGGCGTTTTCAGATCGCTGCGCAACTAGTGGTGACCGCTGATGTGTTCGTCAGCAAGACGACCCGCGAAACTGTTTTGCGCTGGCGCCTGGACGGTGGTGCTGGAGTCGCTTCTCAAGCGAGCACGCTGACATTGAAAGTCAGGCCGCTGCTGTCGGGCCGCGACTATCATGCGCTGCACCATGAAAACGCCGCGTTCAACTTCAACGCGCAGACGAGCGACGACCAGGCCAGCGTAAATTGGCAACCCTACGGCGACCTGCCGGTAATCCACGCCGCGACGAATGGCGTCTACGCGCACGCGCCCGATTGGTATCGCAACTTCTGCTACGTTCGCGAGCGGGAACGCGGCCTCGACTTCAGCGAGGATCTCGCCACGCCCGGCGTGTTCAGCTTCAATCTCGCCGATGGCGAAGCGGTGATGATTCTCAGCGCTTCAGGCGCCACGAGCGGAACGCAACCGGCGAACGCAAGAGCGGCAGCCATCCACGCAGCAGAACTCGCGCGCATCGAACAACAACGCCGCGACGCGCTCGGCTCACGCCTGCAGCGCTCCGCCGACGCCTACGTCGTGACGCGCAACGAAGGCCGCACGATCCTCGCGGGTTTTCCGTGGTTCACCGACTGGGGCCGCGACACCTTCATCGCGATGCGTGGCTTGCTGATCGCATCGGGCCGGCTCGACGACGCCGAAGCGATCCTGCTTGAATGGTCGAGTACGTTGTCGGAAGGCATGCTGCCGAATCGCTTCCCCGACTATGGCGACACGCCGGAATACAACTCCGTCGACGCATCGTTGTGGTTCATTGTCGCCGTCCACGACTATCTGGCGACGCATCACGCGAGCGCTGCAACGCAGCAGCGGCTGCAGCAGGCCAGCGAATCCATCCTCACGGGCTACACGAAAGGCACGCGCTTCAACATCCGGGCGTCAGCCGACGATGGCCTGCTGAGCGCCGGCGTACCCGGCGTGCAACTCACGTGGATGGATGCGAAAGTCGGCGACTGGGTGGTGACGCCGCGCATCGGCAAGCCGGTCGAGGTGCAAGCACTTTGGATCAACGCATTGCGCATTGCAGCAACGTGGAATCCGCAGTGGCAGCCGGCCGCTGAGCGAGCGTTGCAAGCGTTTCATGAACGCTTCGTCGATCCGTCCACGCAAGCGCTTTTCGACAACGTGGACGTCGACCACGTTAAAGGCGCGATAGATCGTGCGATCCGGCCCAACCAGATCTTTGCCGTAGGCGGCCTGCCGTTTTCATTGCTGGAGGGCGCACCGGCGCGCGCGGTGCTCGATCAGGTGGAAGCGCAGTTGCTCACGCCGCTGGGACTGCGGACGCTCGCGCCGTCCGATCCTGCCTATCGCGGACACTACAACGGGTCTCCACTCGAGCGCGATGGCGCCTATCATCAAGGAACCGTGTGGCCGTGGCTGCTCGGCCCGTTCGTCGAAGCGTGGCTGCGAGTCCACGGCGGCGCGGCGGATGCCCGTATGCAGGCGAAAACGCGTTTTCTCGACCCGCTCTACGCGCATCTCGACCACGCCGGTCTCGACCATCTCTCCGAAATCGCCGACGGCGATGCGCCGCACGCACTCGCCGGCACGCCGTTTCAGGCGTGGTCGCTGGGAGAGTTGCTGCGCATTGAACACCTGCTTGCCGGGTTGGCGACCGCGGGTGCCTAAACCGCGCTACGATGTGTGTCCCACCGCCAAGCCCGATGCAAGGATGTAGTCATGCCACCGCTGCGCGCTGCCAATCTGCTCGCCACCATTGAAGGTTCACGGCTGCATTCGGCCGACTGTGCGCATTGGCAGCGCTGGGGGCCGTATCTCAGCGAGCGTCAATGGGGCACCGTGCGCGAGGATTACAGCCCGGACGGCACCGCCTGGGACTATTTTCCGCACGACCATGCGCGCAGCCGCGCGTATCGCTGGGGTGAGGACGGCATTGCCGGTTTCGGCGACGACAAGCTGAGCTGGTGCGTTTCGCTCGCGCTATGGAACCGCAAGGACGCGATCCTGAAGGAGCGTCTGTTCGGCGTCACGAATGCGCAGGGCAATCATGGCGAGGACGTGAAGGAGCTGTACTTCTACGTCGACGGCACGCCGACGCATTCGTACATGCGCATGCTCTACAAGTATCCGCAAGCCGCCTTTCCGTACGACGACCTCGTTCAGGAAAACGGGCGCCGTGGCGGCGACATGCCGGAGTACGAAATTCTCGACACGGGCGTGTTCGACGATTTGCGCTACTTCGACGTGCAGGTGGAATACGCCAAACACGCGCCGGACGACATTCTCATGCGCGTGACCATCGAGAATCGCGGCGATCAGGCGGCCTCGCTGGATGTGCTGCCGCAAATCTGGGCGCGCAATTCATGGTCGTGGAAGGAGAGCAAGGACAAGCCCTCGCTCGTCGCCGGCACGGACCACAATGGCGAGGTGCATGTGGTCGGGCATCAGCATGGCCATGAGCCGATTGTCGTTACCGCCTGGTCGAAAGACGCACCGCAGCTGACGTGGCTCTTCTGCGAGAACGATACCAACGTCAAGCGCCTCTTCAACATGGACGGCGCGGGCCCGTTCAAAGACGGCTTCAACGATTACCTCGTGCACGGCGATGAACAGGCGATTCGCCGCGACGCGGGCACCAAGGCCGGCGCGCATGCGGCGATCGAGCTCGAACCATATGGACGCGCCGTGGTGTACATGCGCTGGCGTCCGCAGTCGAGTCCTGACGACGTGCAGCTCGATGCCGACGCGATCTTCGCGCACCGCATCGCCGAGGCTGACGAATTTTATGGCGCGCTGCAACACGAGATCACCGACCCCGATGCGCGGCTCGTGCAGCGCCAGGCACTCGCCGGCATGCTGTGGTCGAAGCAGTACTACCAATACGACGTGCAGCGCTGGCTCGACGGCGATCCGCTTCAGCCGACCCCGCCCGCCGGCCGCAAACGCGGCCGCAATATGGACTGGCGGCATCTGTGCAATGCGGACATCGTGTCGATGCCCGATAAGTGGGAATACCCGTGGTACGCGTCGTGGGACCTGGCGTTTCATGCGGCCGCATTCGCGCTGATCGACCCGGCGTTCGCGAAACGGCAGTTGCTACTGCTGGTAAAGGACCGCTATCAGCATCCGAACGGTCAGATCCCCGCCTATGAATGGGCGCTCGGCGACGCCAATCCGCCTGTGCATGCGTGGGCCGCGTGGCGCGTGTATGAAATCGACCGCGCGCTCACCGGCAAGGCGGATCGCGATTTTCTGGAACTCGTGTTCCATAAGCTGTTGCTCAATTTCACATGGTGGGTGAACCGCAAAGACGCCGACGGCCACAATATTTTCCAGGGCGGTTTTCTCGGGCTAGATAACGTCGGGATCTTCGACCGCTCGTCGCCGCTGCCGACCGGCGGCCACATCGATCAGTCCGACGGTACAGCGTGGATGGCCGCGTACGCGCTCGACCTGATGCGTATCGCGCTGGAACTCGCGTACGCTAATCATGTGTTCGTCGACATCGGCGTGAAGTTCTTCGAGCACTTTCTGTATATCGCCGAGGCCGTGAGTTGCGACGACGGCTGCGAAACGGGCCTGTGGGACAACGAGGACGAGTTCTTCTACGACAAGCTGCACCTGCCGGACGGCAGCAGCATTCCTATGCGGTTGCGCTCGATCGTGGGTCTGATTCCGCTATTTGCGGTGCACGTGCTCGAAGAGCGTCTGCATGGCGGCTTGCCGTGTTTGCGCGAACGGCTTGTCTGGTTCCTCGAACATCGTCCCGATCTGGCGAAGCTGGTTTCGCGCTGGAACGAGCCGGGCAAGGGCAATGCGCTGCTGCTCTCGCTATTGCGCGGGCATCGCATGAAAGCGTTGTTGCGCCGCGCGCTCGATGAAAGCGAATTTCTTTCCGATCATGGCGTGCGGGCACTGTCGCGGTACCACCGCGATCATCCGTTCGTGTTCAATCACAACGGCGACAGTTTCACGGTGAAGTATTTGCCGGCCGAATCCGATACGCGTGTGTTCGGCGGCAATTCGAACTGGCGCGGTCCGGTGTGGATGCCGGTGAACTATCTGTTGATCGAGTCGCTATACGAATTTCACCGCTATTACGGTGAGGACTTCAAAGTCGAGTATCCGACCGGCTCGGGCGAGAAGTTCTCGCTGAGCCACATCGCCGACGAACTGGCGCGCCGCTGCACTACGCTGTTTCTTAAGAACAAGGACGGCGAGCGTCCGGTCATGGGCGCTTATCCGCTGTTGCAGGCCGACCCGCGTTCGCGCGATCTGATCCTGTTCCATGAGTATTTCCATGGCGATAGCGGACGCGGCGTGGGCGCTTCGCATCAGACCGGCTGGACCGGGCTGGTCGCGTTGCTGTTGCAGCCGCGCGCGATGAGCGCGTCGGGCAATGTGCCGCTGGCGGGTGAACCGGATCAGGCGCCGATTCCGACTTCACCTTCGGCGCAGGCCACAGCGCCTGCGCGCCCGGCGGAGCCCGCGTCTGTCCCCGAGCCGGCGCACGCATCGGCGAAGTAGTGCGCGGCGGCGCAAGCGAGTGAGGTTGCACAAGCCATGCAACGTCGCATAGTGAACAGGTTGCGTGGCTGTTTTTGAACTGTGTGGGTTCAAGCGTGGTCTTTCATGTACCGCCACGTCCGTTCCATTGGTTTCCAAAAGTGAATCCCATGTCGACTACATCGAATACCCCAGCAGCCGATCGCCCCGCCGCCAGTCAACAACCGAGCTGCAAAGTCAGCGCGAGCCCGCAGGAAGCGCCCGCCTCGCCGCCCGGCAAGCGGCCCGCGCCGCCGTGTACGCTGGTGATCTTCGGCGCCGGCGGCGACCTGACCAAGCGGCTTTTGATGCCGGCGATGTACAACCTCGCGGTGGATGGCCTGCTCGACGACGGCATGAAAATCATCGGTGTGAATCATGGCGAGCGCGAGACGAGCGTGTGGCGCGAAGATCTGCACAAGTCGCTCGAACAGTTTGCCGCCGACAAAGCCAGCACTTTCCACGCCGGCAAGCTCGACGACAAGGCTTGGGACTGGGTCGCGCGACGCCTCGAATACATGGCCGGCGAATTTGAAACCGACGATGTCTTCACGAAGCTCAAGCAAAAGCTCGAGCAGACGCCCGGCGCCAACGTGATCTTCTATCTCGCGGTCAGCGCGCGCTTTTTCAAACCGATCGTCGAGCATCTCGGCAAAGCCGGTCTACTGAAAGAGGGCGACAGCGGCGGCGGTTTCCGCCGCATCGTGATCGAGAAACCGTTCGGCACCGATCTCGCCTCGGCGCGCGATCTGAACGCGCATATCCTGTCGTACGCGAAAGAGACGCAGGTGTATCGCATCGATCACTTTCTCGGTAAGGACACCGTGCAGAGCATTCTCGCAGTGCGCTTCGCCAACGCGCTGTTCGAACCGATGTGGCGGCGCGAATATATCGACAGCGTGCAGATCACAGCGGCGGAAACCATCGGCGTGGAAGGGCGCGGCAAGTTCTACGAACAGACCGGCGCGTTCCGCGACATGCTGCCGAACCATCTGTTCCAGCTGCTCGGCATGGTCGCCATGGAGCCGCCCAATTCGTTCGACGCCGAAGCCGTGCGCGACAAGAAGGCCGAAATCTCCGACGCGATCAAGCCGCTGACGCCGGACGATGTCGTGTTCGGTCAATACGAAAAGGGTCCGGCCGGTGTCGGCTATCGCGAGGAACCGGACGTCGCGCCGGACAGCACGACGGAAACGTACGCCGCGGCGCGCGTGTTCGTCGAGAACTGGCGCTGGGCCGGCGTGCCGTTCTATCTGCGCACCGGCAAACGGTTGGCCGCGCGTCGCACGGAGATCTCGGTGCAACTGAAGCCGGTGCCGTTCCGCCTGTTCCGCGACACACCCGTCGATGCGCTCACGCCGAACGTGCTGACCTTGCGCATCGATCCGGCTCACGGCACGAGCTTCGACTTCAACGTTAAAACGCCGGGGCCGGTCATGCAGATCGGCGCGGTGCAGTCGTCGTTCGACTATGCCGACTTCTTCGCGGAACGCGCCAACGTCGGCTATGAGACGTTGCTCTACGACTGCATGCTCGGCGACGAGACGCTGTTCCAGCGCGCCGACAGCATCGAAACGAGCTGGTGCGCGGTGGACGACGTGCTGCATCCGAAAGCCGGCGGCGCGATGCCGGTGCATGGTTATGCGGCCGGCAGCGAAGGCCCCGCGGAAGCAGACGCGCTATTGGCGCGCGACGGTCACGCATGGCGGCCGTTGAAAAGGGATGCTGTGCAGAAGAAGTAATTCAACGAGTCGCACCAACACAATCGGGGGACACCGTGGTGACACGCAAGACGACACCTAAGACGGCAGGCAAGACGGCTAGCAAGACGACCCGCAAGGCACCAGGCAAGACGCCAAGCAGGACGACACGCAAAACGTCAAGTAAGACGAAAGTGACCGCCAGCACCGAGCGGATTCTGGCAATCGACGTCGGCGGTACCGGCTTGAAAGCCGCGATCATCGACGCCGACGGCAAGATGAAAACCGAGCGCCTGCGGGTGGCGACGCCACATCCGTGCACGCCGGATCAACTCGTCGACGCGCTGGCGAAGCTGGTTGCGCCGCTCGTCGAACAGGAGCCGCCTACGCTGATGTCGATCGGCTTTCCGGGCGTGGTGCGCAACAACCGCATCCTGACCGCGCCGCACTTCGGCGTGGAAGGCTGGCACGACATTCCGCTCGCCGATTCGCTGGCGCAGCGCCTGGGCGGCTTGCCGGTGCGCATGATCAACGACGCCGAAATGCAGGGCTTCGCCGCGATAGAAGGCCACGGCCTCGAATTCGTGCTGACGCTCGGCACGGGCGCGGGCACGGCGATGTTTCGCGACGGCGAGCTGATGCCCCATCTGGAACTCGCGCATCATCCGGTCAGCAAGAAGGGCGTGGCGTACGACGAATACATCGGCGACGCGGCACGTGAAAAAGCCGGGAATAAACGGTGGAACCGGCGCGTTGAGAAGGTGATCGGGATTCTGGACGCGCTGGTGAACTACGACAAATTGTGGATCGGCGGCGGCAACGCGGCGCGCCTCACGATCGATCTGCCAGCGAACACGGCCACCGTTTCGAACGATGCCGGTATCGAAGGCGGCGCGCGTTTATGGCATCCGAGGTCCGTGCGTGAGACGCGGCAATTGCCGGAAGCGAATGAGCGGACGGGCCGCTTCAAGTGAGGTTGGACCACCACTGAACCCTAGCCGGAGTAACAAACGATGATTCGCAGCGGTCGCTTCAGCGTCGCACGACGCCTGTTATCGGTCGGCGTGTCTGCCGCGCTGGCGCTTGCCGCGGTGCATGCCCGAGCGGCAGAAGTCTTCGTGGTGACGTCACCGGGTTTGGCCGACGGCGGCACGCTGGATTCGAGCCACGCGGCGAGCGCGAACAATTGCGGTGGCGGTAATGTGTCACCGGCTCTGCAATGGCGGAATGCGCCAGCCGGCACGAAGAGTTATGCGGTGACCCTGTTCGATCCCGACGGCGGAAAGGGTCTGGGAATCGTGCACTGGGTGCTATATGGCGTCGCGCCCTCGACGACCTCGCTCGGCGCGGGCGGCAGCCAGCCGCCCGGCAGCGTCGCCGGCACGAATCGGACGGGCGGCACGGGATATTACGGACCATGCCCGCCAGTGGGGGACAACCCGCATCACTACGTCGCGCAGGTCTATGCGCTCGATCTGCCGCCGGATGCGCTGCCGCCCGGTTTGACGCGGGACGCGTTGTTCGCCGCAATCAAGGACCACGTGATTGCGGCGACGAGTACGGTGCTGCGTTACGGGCGATGAACGCGGCGGCCGTTGCGACAGACGACTACGCTTATCGCGCCGCGTCACCCCAACGGTATTCAATGCTGGCTTCATCGAGCTGCGTCTTGATCTGCTCATCGAGCACGAGCTCGGACGCAGCGAGCGTGTCGCTCAATTGCTCGGCGCGGCTCGCGCCGATAATCGCCGACGTGACGAGCGGATTCGCCAGCACCCAGGCGAGCGAAACGCGCGTCAGCGATTCGCCGGTCGGCGCCACGATCGCTTTCAATTGCTCGATCGTCTCGAACTCGCGCTTGTGCCAATACCGTTGCTGATACATCGCGCCGGCCTTGCCGACGGTTTCGGTGAAACGGCCGGACGTCGGCGCGGCATCCAGTTGGTGCTTGCCTGTGAGCAGGCCGCCCGCGAGCGGGTTGTACGGCATCACGGCCAATTGCTCCTCGGCCGCGAGCGGCAACAGTTCGCGCTCGATCTGGCGGAACAACAAGTTATAACGAGGTTGCACGGAGACGAAGCGCGCCGCGCGCAACACATCGGCGCGGCCCAAGGCGCGCGCCAGCCGGTAAGCGAGAAAGTTCGACACGCCGATATAGCGCGCCTTGCCTGATCGCACGATCACGTCCAGCGCCTCGAGCGTTTCGTCGAGCGGCGTATTCGCGTCGTCGGAGTGGAGCTGGTAGAGGTCCACGTAATCCGTGCCGAGACGTTGCAACGAGGCGTCGATTGCATTCAGCAGATGTTTGCGCGACGCGCCTTGGTCCCACGCCGACGGCCCCATCTTGCCCACCGCTTTCGTCGCCAGAATGAAGTGCTCGCGCTTGCCCTTCAGCCAGCGCCCGACGATCTCCTCCGTGCGGCCGGCAATGTTCTCGCCGCCACCGAGCGGATACACATTCGCCGTGTCGATGAAGTTCACGCCGGCATCCGCCGCCGTATCGAGAATGCGATGGGAAACATCTTCTTCGGTCTGCAAGCCAAAGGTCATCGTGCCGAGACACAGGCGTGACACGGTCAGGCCGGTGCGGCCGAATTTGCGGTATTGCATGGTCAACTCCGGGAATGAACGGAACAGTTCGATAGGCAGTGTTGCAAAAAGGATAAACGGAGTCGGGATTTAGTGCCGGCAGCGGGCACTGGCAGACGTTATTAAATTGAAAGCTTTCCGGCAGCTTCTTTTTTACTTTCGAGCTCAAAAGCCTTTCGTTTCAACATATAAGACATTACAGAAATGTAATAAATAGGCCTGGCAGAGGCGCGAAAAATTACAAATGCCATACATTCGTAAAAAATAGAAACAATTCTGTTGCTAGGGGTAAGGCGTGTCGCGATTGATGCGGTTTTATGCGTGTGGAATGATAGCGATTCTCATTTAACCAATAGCCAGCCATCCCGTCGTTTGTGCCTTGCGCACGAGACCGGCAGCCAGCCAATTGCGACTTTGTCATCGATTCCATCTCAGGTATGCGAATCCGGCAAGCGCATCTCCGACGGGAATTCCCATGTTCAACCACACGCCGCTTGCGACCGCGTTAGCGTTAGCTTTTGCCGTTCCCTTTGCGACTCCGGCGGTCGCGCAGACTGCTCCGCAAACCACTTCGCAGCCACCGGCCGCGAATGCAAATGCGACGACGACGACCACCGCGACCGACAGCGGCACCTTGCCGACCATCGGCGTGGCGGCGCAGGCTGAACAACAGGACTTCCAGGCGGAGCGTTCGACGGTGGGTGCAAAGACGCCCACGGCGCTGCGCGATATTCCGCAGACCGTCACCGTCATCAACAAGGCCGTGCTGCAATCGCAAGGCGCCACTTCGTTCCAGGACGCGCTGCGCAATGCGCCGGGCGTGACGATCGGCGCGGCTGAAGGCGGCCAGATCGGCAACAACATCAACCTGCGCGGCTTCACCGCGCAGAACGACATCTATCTGGACGGCTTCCGCGATCGTAACCAGTACTATCGCGACACGTTCGACCTCGACGAAATCGAAGTGCTGTACGGCCCGTCGTCGATGCTGTTCGGCCGCGGCTCGACGGGCGGCGTGATCAACCAGGTCAGCAAGAAGGCGAACCTGCATGACTCGGCCGAAGTCACGGGCATGATCGGCACCGACGACAAATATCGCAGCACCGTCGACGTGAACCATAAGCTGACGGATACCTCGGCGATTCGCCTGAACGCGTTCGGCCAAAGCCTCGGTTCGACGCGCGACGAGATGAAGAACAAGGACTACGGTATCGCGCCGGAAGTGCGCTTCGGAATCGGCACGCCGACCGAAGTGACGATCTCCGCGCTGATCCAGCACAACTACGACATGCCGGACTACGGTGTGCAGGCGTTGAACGGCCGCCCGTCGCCGGTGCCTAAGAACACGTTCTACGGCCTGACCACCGACCGCACGATCCAGGACGTGCAGACCGTCACTGCCGCGATCAAGCACAAGTTCTCGGACAACCTGATCCTGACGAACCAGACGCAGTTCTCGCACTCGATGACCGACGCGCGCGAAACCGCGCCGCAAGCGGTATTGACGGGCCCGCTCGCTACCAGCCCCGCGTTGAGCAACGGCAATTTCACGACGCTGTCGCCGTCGCAACTGTTCATCAAGTTGCAAAGCCACGACCGTGTGATCCAGAACCACTCGCTGTACAACGACACGATGCTCCAATACAAGTTCGTCACTGGCCCGATCAAGCACGACCTGATCGCCGGTGTCGATCTCGGTCACGACAGCTATTCGAACCAGGCTTACACCCGTAACAACTTGCCGGTCGTGACGATGGTGAACCCGGCGTATCTGTCCAACCCGGCCGGTGTGACCACCACGGTCGGCAACTACGCCGATTCCGGCGCGAACGAAATTGGCGCGTACGTGAACGACACCGTGTCGATCGGCCAGCAGTGGAAGGTGGTCGGCGGTTTGCGCTGGGATCGCTTCCAGGCGCAGATCCACAACTCGATCAGCCTGCCGAGCTATGCGACGCAGACCAACTTCTTCACCAGCGTGCGCGCCGGCGTGATCTATCAGCCGACCGACTGGCAGTCGTACTACGTGTCGTACGGCACGTCGTTCAATCCCTCGCTCGAAGCGCTGACGGTGACCAACCTCACGCAGAACCTTGCGCCCGAGTCGACCAAGTCGTACGAAGTCGGCGGCAAATGGGATCTGCTCGGCGGCAATCTCTCGGTGACGTCGTCATTCTTCCGCGAAGAAAAGACCAACGCGCGCACGCAGGTCTCGCCGACCGAATACGAACTCGACGGCGACATCCGCGTCGACGGTTTCCAGGCGGGCGTGACGGGCCACATTACCGACAAGTGGCAAGTGTTCGGCGGCTACACCTACATGGACGCCATCATCCTGAAGGCGCGCGACGGTACGCAAGGGCACGTGCCGGCCAACACGCCGCGCAACACGCTGATGTTCTGGACCACCTACGCGCTCACGCCGCACTGGGAAATCGGCGGCGGTCCGACCTATATGTCGCCGCGCTACGCATCGAATACGAACTACGTGCAAGTGCCGGGCTACACGCGCTGGGATGCGACCGCTGCGTACCACGCGAAGAAATACGACATCCGCCTGAACCTGCTGAACTTGACCAACAAGTACTACTACGACGCGCTGATTCCGTCGGACGGCGGCCGTTCCGTGCCGGGTATCGGACGTACCTTGCTGGCGACGTTCGACTACCGCTTTTGATATGCGTTGAACGGATGCGTTAGGCTTGCCGTTTTCGAACACGGTAAGCCGACGCAAAGGAAACACCATGTTGCTGCACATTCCGAATGTACTGAGTGCCGAGCAGTTGCGGCTCGTGCGCGAACGGCTCGATCAGGCGGGCGACGCCTGGGTCGACGGCCGCGCGACCGCCGGCTATCAGGGCGCGCCGGTCAAGCGTAATCAGCAGATCGCCGAGCACACGCCGATTGCGCGCGAACTCGGCGACGTGATTCTCGCGTCGATCGAGCGCAACCCGCTGTTCATCAGCGCGGTGTTGCCGAACCAGGTGTATCCGCCGCTGTTCAATCGTTACGAAGGCGGCATGCAGTTCGGCAGTCACGTCGACGGTGCCGTGCGCGTGCTGCCCAACGGCGTGAAGCTGCGCACCGACGTCTCGGTGACGCTGTTCATTTCCGACCCCGCCGACTACGACGGCGGCGAGCTCGTGATCGAAGACACGTACGGCGTGCAGCAGGTCAAACTGCCGGCCGGCGACATGATCGTCTATCCGGCGACGAGTTTGCACCAGGTGACGCCGGTCACGCGCGGCGCGCGGATCGCGAGTTTCTTCTGGGTGCAAAGTCTCGTGCGCAGCGATACGCAGCGCGCGATGCTGTTCGACATGGACACGGCGATTCAACGGCTGAACGCCACCAACGCCGACGATACCGCGCGCCGCAGCCTCGTCGGCATCTATCACAATCTGTTGCGGACCTGGAGCGAGACGTGAGCGTACCCGAGGCAATCGACATTCAATCGCCCGTGGGCATCGACCATGCGACGCGTGAGCCGCGGCGGCTGGATGACGACGAATTGAAAGCGCGGCAGCAGCGCTCGCGCCGCGCCACCTTCGTCAAATGGCTGCGCAAGGTGCATGGCTGGGTTGGCTTGTGGGGCGCGGCGCTGGGTCTGTTGTTCGGCACCACGGGGTTCCTGCTGAACCATCGCGGCGGCCCGCTCAAAGTATCGACCGGCGAGCCGCAAGTGGCGGTGTTGCAGGTGCCGTTGCCGCAACCCGCGCCGGAGTCGCCGCGCGAGTTGGGCAAATGGCTCAAGCACGAACTGAAACTGACGGGCACGCCAGGACGCGTTCAGAAAGAGCCGGCACATCCGGTGGCCTGGGGCGAGCGCAGCGTCGTTCAGCCGGAGCACTGGCAGCTCAACTTCGCTTCGCCGCATGAGAACACGTCCGCCGAGTACTGGGTGGGCAACGGCTATGTGACGGTCAAGCGCAGCGAGAACACGTTTCTCGCGATGATGACGAACCTGCACAAGGGCGTCGGTCTGAGCGTCGGCTGGGTGCTGCTGATCGATACGCTCGCAGGCAGCATCATTTTGCTGTCGCTCACCGGCGTTCTGCTCTGGACGGAGTTGAACAAACGCAAGACCATCGGCGCGGTGTTGGTGCTGGGATCGATCGTCGCCGCGGTGTGTGTGGGCTTGTTGTAAAGACGCTGCGGGCATTGTGTGAGCGAGAAAAACCGGTCGCATGCGGAAGGCATTGCGATCGGGAAATTTGCCTGTCCCAAGGCGCTGCATCAAGGTACGTTTTACCTGCATTTCCGTTTCATTTCGCGGTGTCCCGTCGACCCCGCCCAATCCTCTGCTTAACGTGCAGTCCCACGCCGCGAAAAGCCCGCTGTGCCGGGCTTTTGCGCCTCGTCTCATCTTCCTCCGGCATACCGCTACGTGCGAGAATCGCGCTACATCAATTGCGTGGTGATCGTTAGCCATCCGTCGTATCAGGCACCGCTTTTGCAATAGCGGTCCGCACGAATATGACCCGCCGCGTCGAGGAGATCGCGTTGAAACAGCCGGACCGCTTCATGTCGGATGCACCGCCCGCCGGCCTGGCCGCCCCGTCCTTTCTTGCCGGCGGCGGCGAGCTGGGCGCGCTGATCCGCGCCTACGACTGGACGCAAACGGCGCTCGGCGCGCCCGATACCTGGCCGCAAGGTCTGAAGATCGCGATCCGCATCATGCTCACGTCGCGTCAACCGATCTGGATCGGCTGGGGCGACGAGTTGCTCTATTTCTACAACGACCCGTACAAATCGATCATCGGCGGCAAGCATCCGGTCGCGCTCGGTCAACCGACTCACGTGGTGTGGCGAGAAATCTGGACCGACATCGAGCCGCTTCTGGCTACCGCGCTGGCGGGCGCCGAGGGCATCTTCGTCGAACAGAAGCTGTTGATCATGGAGCGCAACGGCTTTCCCGAGGAGACGTATTACACCTTCTCGTACAGCCCCATTCCCGGCGAGAACGGCGAACCCGGCGGCATCATCTGCGCCAACAGCGACGACACCATGCAGGTGGTCGGCGAACGGCAACTGGCGCTGCTGAAGGAACTGGCGGCGGTCAGTCCGGACGGCCGCGACTGGCGCGAGGCGTGCGAACTCAGCGCGCGCGCGTTGCAGTCGAATCCGCAAGACCTGCCCTTCGCTTTGCTATACGCAGCCGAATCCGGCAGCGACACGGTCACGCTGGTCGGGGCGTGCGGCATCGAGCCGGGCCATCCGGCCGCACCGCAGACAATGCGTGTTGGCGATTCGCTCTGGCCGGTCGCCGACGCGCTCAAGATCCAGGCGCCGCAACTGGTGCGTGACTTGACGCAGCGCTTCGGCACCGCGTTGCCGAGCGGCCCGTGGCATCTCGCGCCGGAGCAGGCGGTCATCCTGCCGGTGTCGCCCGGCAGCGAGTCGACGCAGACGGTGGTTCTAATCGCCGGCCTGAACCCTTGCCGCATTTTTGACGACGCCTATCGCAGCTTCCTGAACCTGGCCGCCGGCCAGATCGGCGCGGCGATCGGCTACGCGCAGGCGTATCAGGAAGAGCGGCGGCGCGCGGAAGCGCTGGCCGAAATCGACCGCGCGAAAACCACGTTCTTCTCCAACATCAGCCACGAATTCCGCACGCCGTTGACGCTGATGCTCGGCCCGCTCGAAGAACTGCTCGCCAAGCCGCAGCAGGCCGCGAGCGGTGACAGCGCACAGACGGGCAGTGATATCGACGACCGCGCGCTGATCGAGATCACGCATCGCAACGGCTTGCGTCTGTTGAAGCTCGTCAACGCACTGCTGGATTTCTCGCGGATCGAGGCGGGCCGCATCGAGATTCACACGGAACCCACCGACATCGCCTCCTTCACGGCCGAGCTCGCATCGCTGTTCCAGTCCGCGATCGAGGCGGCCGGCCTGCGTCTCGAAGTGGAGATTCCGGCCACGCCCGTGGTCGTGCAACTCGACCGCGAGATGTGGGAAAAGGTCGTGATGAACCTGCTGTCGAACGCATACAAGTTCACGTTCTTCGGCACGATCCGCGTCGTGGTTCGCGCTGACGAAGGCGGTGGCGTCGAGGTCAGTGTGACCGATAGCGGTATCGGCATTGCGGAAGAAGAAGTGCCGCGCCTCTTCGAGCGCTTTCATCGCGTGGCGGGCGCACCCGGTCGCTCCGTCGAAGGCAGCGGCATCGGGCTCGCCATGGTGCAGGAACTGGTGAAGCTGCACGGCGGCACGGTGCGGGTCGACAGTGTGCTCGGCGAAGGCGCGTGCTTTACCGTATCGCTGCCGCGCGGCACCGTGCTGTCCCAGCCCGAGGATGCGATCGTGCATGCCGCCATGAGCAAGCACGCGCGCACCTATGTCGATGCCGCGTTGCGCTGGAGTCCGGAGAACGAAATTCTCGCCGACGCGTCGATCGGCGCAACGCCGGCGAACGAGGTGTCGCCCGAGGCTGCGCCGGTCGCCGCCGCGCGGCTGCTGGTCGTCGACGACAATGCGGACTTGCGCGAGTACATGAGCCGCATCTTGCGAGCGGCGGGCCACGACGTGCGGCTCGCCACCGACGGCCAGGCCGCGCTGGAAGCCGCGCGCGCGGAACCGCCCGATCTGGTGCTCTCCGACGTGATGATGCCGCGCCTCGACGGCTTTGGCCTGCTACGCGCACTGCGCGCCGATCCGGACTTGCGCGACACGCCGGTGCTGATCCTGTCCGCGCGTGCGGGAGAGGAAGCGCGCGTCGACGGCATCGAGCATGGCGCCGACGACTATCTGACCAAACCCTTCTCTGCGCGCGAACTGCTGGCCCGCGTATCGGGCAACCTGCAACTCGCGCGCTTGCGCCGCGAGACGGAGATGAAGCTGCGCGAGGAATCGCGCACGCTGGAGATTCTCAATCGCGTCGGCTCGACCGTGGCGGCCGAACTCGATCTGAACCGCGCGGTGCAGATCGTGACCGACGCGGCCACGGAACTGACCGGCGCGGCATTCGGCTCGTTCTTCTATAACGTGCTCGACCAGAAGGGCGGCAGCTACATGCTGTACACGCTGTCCGGCGTGCCGAAGGAAGCGTTCGAACGATTTCCTATGCCGCGCAACACTGCGGTGTTCGCGCCCACGTTCCAGGGCGAAGGCATCGTCCGCGTCGACGACATCACGCAGGATCCGCGCTATGGCCACAACGCGCCGCATCGCGGCATGCCGGAGGGCCATCTGAAGGTGCGCAGCTATCTGGCCGCGCCGGTGCAGTCGCGCAGCGGCGAAGTGGTCGGCGGCTTGTTCTTCGGCCACCCGGAGCCCGGCGTGTTCACCGAGCGTGCCGAGCGGATCGTGGCCGGCATCGCCGCGCAGGCGGCGATTGCCATCGACAACGCGCGCTTGTATCAGGCGGCGCAAAGCGAAATCGCCGAGCGCACCAAGGCGCAAAGCGCGTTGCGCGATCTGAACGAAACGTTGGAGCGCCGCGTGATCGAGACGGTGGCGGACCGCGACCGTCTGTGGGAGTTGAGCGAGGATCTGCTGGTGGTGGCCGATATCGAAGGCCGCTTGCAGCGTGTGAGTCCTTCGTGGAGCACGGCGCTCGGTCATAACGTGCATTGGCTGATGTCGCGTTCGTATGTCGATCTGGTTCATCCGGATGACGTAGAGACTGTCCGCACGCATCTGGCCGAATTGCGCAGAACGGGCGTGCCGGTGCGTTATGAAAACCGCTTCAAGCGGATCGACGGCACATGGCGCTGGGTCGCGTGGACGCTCGCGCTCGATCCCGACTCGGCGCGCATTCACGGCGTAGGCCGCGACGTCACCGCCGACAAGGAAACCACCGAGGCGCTGCGGCACGCCGAAGAAGCGCTCCGGATGGCGCAGAAAATGGAAGCGATCGGCAAGCTCACGGGCGGCGTCGCACACGACTTCAACAACCTGCTGCAAGTGATCGGCGGCAATCTGCAATTGCTGGCGAAAGACGTGGCCGGTTCGGAGAAGCCCGAGCAGCGCGTGCGCAATGCGCTGGCGGGCGTGGCGCGCGGCGCGAACCTCGCCTCGCAACTGCTCGCGTTCGGGCGGCGTCAGCCGCTCGCGCCGAAGGTCGTCAATCTCGGCCGCTTCGTGCGCGGCCTCGACGACATGCTCAGGCGCGCGCTCGGCGACGGCGTCGAAATCGAAACGATCGTGTCGGGCGGCTTGTGGAATACGCTGGTCGATCCGTTCCAGGTCGAGAACGCGCTGCTGAATCTGGCGATCAACGCGCGCGACGCGATGAACGGCCACGGCAAGCTCACGATCGAAGCCGGCAACGCCGCGCTCGATGACGCCTACGCCAAGCGCAACGCAGACGTCACGCCGGGCCAGTACGTGATGCTGGCGGTCACCGACACGGGCTCCGGCATGCCGCCGGAAGTGCGCGAGCGCGTGTTCGAGCCTTTCTTCACGACCAAGCCTGAAGGTCAGGGCACGGGCCTCGGCCTGAGCATGGTGTATGGCTTCGTCAAGCAATCCGGCGGCCATGTGAAGATCTATAGCGAGGAAGGCCACGGCACGACGATCCGCATTTATCTGCCGCGGGTGCGCCAGGAAGAAGACCTCGAAACGAACATCGACGCCGGTCCTGCCAAGGGCGGCACGGAAACCATTCTGGCGGTCGAGGACGACGAAGAAGTACGCACGACCGTGGTCGAAATGCTCTCCGATCTCGGCTACCGCGTACTGAAGGCGAAAGACGCGCAAAGCGCGCTGGCGATCGTCGAAAGCGGCGTGCCGATCGACATGCTGTTTACCGATGTGGTGATGCCCGGTCCGCTGCGCAGCACCGAACTCGCCCGCAAGGCGCGCGAACGGTTGCCGGCAATCGCGGTGCTGTTCACGTCGGGCTATACGGACAACGCGATCGTGCATTCGGGGCGACTCGATGAAGGCATCGAATTGCTCAGCAAGCCGTACACGCACGAAGCGTTGGCGCGCAAAGTCCGCTACGTGCTGCAAGCGCAGAATCCGCAAGCGGCCGAAATCGCCGAGGCCGAACAGCATCTTCTCGAGATCGATCCGCCCGTAATGCCGGACAGCGCCGATAGTTTCGTCGCTCAGACGCGGCTGCGGATTCTGCTGGTGGAAGACGACGAGCTGATTCGCGTGAGCACCGCCGAATTGTTGCGCACGTTTGACTTCGACATTCTGGAAGCCGAAGGCGAGCATGACGCCAAGCAGATTCTCAGCGAACACGCGATCAGCGTGATGTTGACCGACGTGGGGCTGGCGGGCAAGTCGGGCATCGACCTGGCGCTCGATGTGTGCCGGGAGCGGCCCGATTTGCGCGTGATCTTTCTGACCGGCTACGACCTCGTGCTGACGCCGGAGCAGCGCGCGGTCTTGCCGCACGCGATCCTGTTGCGCAAGCCCTACGATCCGCTCGATCTCATCGATGCACTGAAAACGCCGCTGCGCTAAAACCGCTGCGCGCGGCCGGCGTTGCCGGCCCGCCAGCGGGAAAGTGGGCGCTCGCGCTAGAATTCTCGCAGACCGCCACAACTGCTGGCTCCGCCGGAATTTGCCGATGACCACACCCGCCAACGATGTCGACGCCGCGCTCGTCACGCGGCGTTCGATTCGCGCCTTTCTGCCCACGCCGGTGTCGCGCGCCGACATCGAAGCCATTCTTGAAGCCGCCAGCCGCGCGCCTTCGGGTACCAATACGCAGCCGTGGAAAGTCTACGTGGTGAGGGGCGAGTCGCTGGCGCGTCTCTCGCAAGCCTTGCTTGCCGCTTACGACGACCCGCAACGCGACGCGCTGTATCAGGAAGAGTATCCGTACTATCCGCATCGATGGGTGTCGCCGTATATCGATCGGCGCCGCAAAATCGGCTGGGATCTGTATGGCCTGCTTGGCATCGAGAAGGGCGACAAGGCGCGCATGCATGAGCAGCATGCGCAGAACTACCGCTTCTTCGGCGCACCGGTGGGTTTGTTCTTCACCATCGACCGGGTGATGGAGCGCGGCAGCTGGCTCGACTACGGCATGTTCCTGCAGGCGATCATGACGGCCGCGCGCGGACGGGGTCTCGATACGTGTCCGCAGGCCGCGTTTACGCCGTTTCATCGGGTAATTGCCGAGCATCTCGGCTTGCCGTCGCAAGAGCAACTGGTGTGCGGCATGTCGCTCGGTTTCGCCGACGAAAACGCATTGGTCAACACGTTACGCACTGAGCGCGAACCAGTCGAACGGTTCACGCGATTTCTCGATTGACGGCGCTTGATCGCGATCGAGGCAAATTCCCCCACCTTCCATCGGACCCATATGAAAACATCGCGTCGCCATTTTCTGCTGCTGAGCATGAGCGCGGGCTCGGCGCTCATGCTCACCCGTGCGGCCTTCGCCGATACGGCGAACAAACTCAGCGAAACCGATCCAAAGGCGCAAGCCGTCGGCTATAAGGAGGACGCGTCCAAGGTCGACAAAGCGAAATTCCCCGGCTACGCCTCCGGACAAACCTGCGCCAACTGCTCGCTGTTCCAGGGCAAAGCCAACGACGCATACGGCGGGTGCACGCTGTTCGGCGACAAGCAGGTCGCGGCGCCTGGCTGGTGCAGTTCGTACTCGAATATGTGAACCGCGAGAGGCGCCGATCGAGCTTCGAGCGGCGCCTAGTTCAACGCGCTCAGCACCAATTCATGCGATCGGCCGATCCATACAGCCGCGTCGCGGTGATCGCGTAGCGCGTCGCCGGTATTGGGGTGCACGAAGATATCCAGTGTGCCGTGATTCAGCGTGAGCCAGCCGACCAGCTCGGCGAATTGCGCCTGCGTGAACGCGAGTTGATACGACCACATGGGATGCGGTCCCACCGGGCGCTCGTGAAAGCGGCCCAGTTGCAATTTGTCGCCCCAGTGCGCGTCGATCTGCTCGCGGAAAGTCCACGCGGCGTCGCGGCTGCTCGCATCGAAATACACGTGGGCGTGCCAGCTTGCGATGGCGGAGGTGTCGCGAAAGGTCATAACAGGTCCGTTGTGTATCAGTCTTTATCCGACATTCATTCTGCTTCAATTTCCGCCGGCGCGCGCGGCGCGCGCCTCATGTGAAACTGTCTCTCATCTTCGCCGACGATCTCGAAGCCGAGGCGCTCGTATAGGCGCCTCGCGGGATTGCCTTTGAGCACCTTGAGGGTGACCGGCAATGCGTCGGCCTGCGCGGCGCGCAACACCGTATGCAGCGCGCGTTCGCCGATGCCGCGCCCTTGAAGCGCCGGCGTGATCTGCAATTGCACGACGACCCACGCGGCGCCGGTGCGATGCGCTTTGAGCAAACCGGCCGGCGCGCCGCGCCGTGTCATAACGGTGCAGCAGACGCGCGCGATGCTCGGTATCGTCCGACGGTTCGCCGACGCGTGCCAGGTGCTCCGTCATGGTCGCCTTGCGCAGCTCGAATAGAAAGGCCTCGTCCGTGTCCAGCGCCGGACGCAGGGTGAAGACAGGTTCTTGAACGGACATGTTGGTAACGTTTCCGGCGTGCCGGCGGCTAGTAAGAATGGCCGTGAATTGTCGCGCCAGCAGCGCTTTTTTACCACGCGGTTATGTTTGCGCCTCTCGACTTTGCTGTTCGCCGGTCGTGCCGATGCCGCCGGCCGATGGTCCGCGCGATGACGGATTCGCGCGCTGCCGCGCGCGCCGCTTCAGACGCGGTCGGCGTTTGCGGCGTGCCGGAGGCATCGTGTCGTCGGTTTGCGGTGCGCTCGCGACGTTTCGCGCGGCGTGTTTGGTGCTCATTGGCATGCGCTTTGCTTTTGCCTTATCCGCGAATTGCTGGCGCGTGCGGGTTCGAACGTCGAGCCGCCGAGGAACGACGCCAACCTGGCATAACAACGAAAATGCTGAATACGAAACCACATACGGTCACGCACGGGGTCGACGGCGACGCGATGACGCTCGTCTTTTATCCCGATACCGGTTGTCTGCGCTTTGTCGATGCGCGCGGCACGTGCCACGAGCTTCGGCCGCCGCATTCCTGGTTCGCGCTTTCGTCCGCGTCGCGAGGCGCGCGGCGCGGCACGCAAGCCATGACGGAAGGATTGAACGCACTGCTGCATGAGTTCCGCGCGAAACGTCCGCGCTGGTTGAGCGCGCATGCTCCGGCCCACTCGACGGTGGTCTAGCGCACAGTGAGCATGGCTGTGGCGCGATAGCGTGTATTGGTCAGTCAAAAGAACTCGACGCGCGGTTTCGCGTTTGTATTCAGTTTTTTTCGGTGTCGTTCGTTCAAGACGGCGAGCGGCTTAACGAACTTTGCGAGGTGGGCCATGGAGATTATCGAGCTTGAACCAAGCGTCTCGGCAGACGGACGCGCGGTGATTTTCCAGCTTTCGACGCGAGGACGGGACCTCGAGTGCGCCGTCACGCGTGAGGCCTTGGAACAGCATTTCTGGTTGCAACGCGACGCCGGCGAGGAACGCGTACTGAAGACGTTCGCGGACGGGCGCAAACGCATTACCGCTGTGGCGGAAAGAAAAATGCTGGCGCGTCCCGGCGAAAAAGTGCTGCTGACGATCAGCGATTTCGCCGCCCGGGGTTGATGAGTTAGGCTGCTCGTCTTGCAAGCGCATATGCTCAAAGTTCAGCGAGCGACGGTGACGGGGCCGTCGCTCGCGTCGTTGCCGATCCGATCGGCGCTTTTGGGCCGCCCAGCTGAGGACGCCGACTACGTATCGGCGCGGTAAATAACCGCGCGTATCGCCGTGGCGGCGCAGGCTGCGCGCCGCTCACCTCTGAGGAAATCGGCCTGTTACGCCGATTCGCCAAACTGGCCTGTCAAATCCCTTCGCTTCGCCCAATTGCATTCGCAGGTGCCGCAATACACTGTTTTCCATGGAGCGACAAATCACCGAGCCCCATCGACGCGGTCTTCCCCCCGCGTTGTTTTGAACCGTACCGTTGATGGCAGTTTGCCGCGGTTGTCGAACGCGGCAGGGCAGTAAAGCAGTAGGTAGTCGAAGCAATGCAAACGGCGCGCGATCCATGTAATTTGCGCGTGAATCAGCAGGGGGTTGCAGCCAGGCGATGTTGAAGGCAAAGGACCCGGCTGTGATTGCAGTGAGCAGTTCCGTAACGAATGTTTTTTGCAGCAGCAATATGGGCAGCACGGTTTTATTTGCGGTGGTAGTTCAAGCAACACAGCTTTAGCAGATGTAGTTCAAGTACTAACAGCTTTTTAGTTTGCGGTGGGTATAGGTCGGCAAGCATCCACGCGCGAGTACGACTGTTCCATCCTGTCAGACCCTGTTCCCTCGCGGGAACAGGGTTTTTTTTCGTCGTGACACGCGACGCGACTTGCAATTGGCAAGTTCGAACCGATATGCCACCGTTGCGCTACGCGGTGCGCTTTTGGGCGGCATCGAACAGCCGGCCGGCCGCGTAGTATGAGATGCTTCATACAAACCGGACTTGAAGTCGTTTAAGTCTGTCTTAATAGTTGCTTGCGATGATGGCTGCACAGACTCACATCAGGGCCTGTCAAGCCGCCGGCGTATCGGCGGCGTTTGCCACCGGAGAGCAGAAGAATTCGGTGGCGAAGCCGAGAGTTAGAGAAGGAGGTTGAACCGATATGTCGAGTAAATCGCGAGTCCGCAAGCACAACCAGTCGGCCATGTCCCCGTTGTTGCGCGCGTTGACCTATAGCCGCACTGCCCATGAGCCGGTTACGTCGGCGATGCTTCTGCAGTGCTACGCCGCCCTCGATGCATTCCGGCACGGCCACGGCTCGCGGAATCTGCATATGACCTTGAGCCGGCATTTGCTGGTGTCGCAAGAACTTGCGCGCCTCGGACTCGGCGAGGACGTGTTGTCCGACATCGAAAGCGCGCATGCGGCGATGGTTCAGCTCGACGCGCGCGAACACGACGAAGGCGCGTGGGCCCTGCAAGACGGCGAATACGCCCGCCTGTGCACGGCGTTAGCGATTCTCGACGGCCAACTCTCCGTGGCATCGTTGAGCGAGATTGCTAGTGCGGAAGCGAGAATGATCGAAGGATTGATGCGGTCCGCGCAGGTCCAGGCGATTGCGGAAGCGGCGGTCTGAACCGCACGCACGGGTTTCTTCTTTCTCATACGTGCAGATGAAACGCCCCAGTGGGGCGTTTTTTTTATTCGGCCGCATGCGCGTGCTAAGGAACAGTGCTAATCGTTGTACGCCGTCAAATCGTAGAAGGCGAACCCGTCCTGCCCGCCGTTCAATTGCACCAGCCGTGAACCTCCCGAAGCCGGTCAGGACGGTCGCCAGGGCCGTCGGCGTGCTCGACGAGCCCGATCCGGGACCCGAGCTGGAACTGGAGCCACCACCGCCGCACCCGCTGAACTGGAAAATGGCCAAGGCCACGAAGGCGGCAATGCCGGTGCGCACTAACGATCGATGCATGATTTTCCCCGCTGCTCTGATCATTCGATTGCTTGTGAAGCGGGCATCTTTTTGCGGGCGGATTTTGCTGCCGATTACGCACAATCTGGACCGTGCATTGTCGTTAGATTGAAGGCCGATTATTCGCGGTGTCAACGCAGTAAAACGAGCGGCAATTTCGCCGCGGTCTTCAGCGCATTGCGGGAATATTTCAATGCGGCGATATCGTGTCGCACGGCAAAAAAACAATCCCCCTGCCGTTTGGATATTACGAGTCTCCGTAAGACGTCCGATTGGCCGCCGCGCCAGCGCCGGGTCAGGTTTGCCGGAGGCTTTCATGCTTGTTAGACTGCCTCTCGCAAACTCACCGCAAGCGCGTTTTTGCCTTCATACGCCTCCAGGGCGTTCACGTCTGCGGCGCGATCAAAATCGGAGACGCCATGTCTTATATGCTGCTCATCGTCGAACCCCCGGATCAACGCATTGAACGCGGTGAAGCTGCGGGCCGCGAAGTCTATGACCAGATGGTCCGTTTCGCCGCCGACCTGAAAGAGCGCGGCAAACTGGTCGCGGTCGAATCGCTCACTTCGCTGAACGACGCCGTGCGCGTTCAGGTGCGCGACGGCCAGCCGAAACTGCTCGATGGCCCGTTCGCCGAAGCCAAGGAAATGGTCGGCGGGTTCTTTCTCCTCAATTGCGAAACCCGTGAAGAAGCCGTGGCGATAGCGCAGACCTGCCCGGCGGCAACGTGGTGCACGGTCGAAGTCCGCAAGCTCGGACCTTGTTTCCTCTAGCCGATTCGCGCATCGGCAGCATGTGTTCTCGGGGTTTTCCCTGGCGGATCGGCGAGTGTGTCGATCCGGCTGTGCGTTGCTCGTCGTGAGAGTAAGAAGCCGGCCCACGGGCGCGGCGCTCCCTCTCAGAACGACAAAGGAGTAACGGCGATGCGATTCATGATCCTCGTAAAAGCGACCGCTGCCAGCGAAGCCGGCGAGATGCCGGAAGCGTCCCTGATGGCCGCGATGGGCGCGTACCACGAAGAGCTCGCCAAGGCCGGCGTGCTGCTCGACGCGACCGGCCTGCAACCGAGTTCGAAAGGCTGGCGGGTTCGCTACAGCGGCGGCAAGCGCTCCGTGGTCGACGGTCCGTTTCCGGAAACCAAGGAACTGATTGCCGGCTACACGCTGATCCAGGTGCGCTCGCGTGAAGAAGCCATGGAATGGGCGCGGCGCTTTCCGGCGCCGTTCGGCGAGCAAGCGGATGGCGAAATCGAAGTGCGTCAATTGTTCGAACTCGACGACTTCGAACCGAGCCCCGAGTTGGACCGGTTCCGTGAACTGGACGCGGGCAAGCGCTGAGGCGGGAACGCGAAGCCCGCTCCGCTTTATCGAAGGATTCATCATGCTCAAGACCATACTGATTACCGTGGTCGCGGCCGTGGGCCTGCTGTTGGTCTACGCGGCGACTCGGCCCGACACCTTTCGCATTGAACGCAGCGTGCGCATTCAGGCGCCGCCCGAGCGGATTTATGCGCTGATCGACAATCTCCACCAATTCAACTTGTGGAATCCGTTTCTGCGCAAAGACCCCGCGGCCCAAGGCACCTATAGCGGCACGCCGAACGGCAAGGGCGCGCGTTATGCGTGGCAAAGCGAAAAGGTCGGCGTGGGGCAAATGGAGATCGTCGATACGGCGGTGCCCTCGAGCGTGACGTTCAACCTCGATTTTCTGAAGCCGTTCGAAGCGCACAACATGGCCGAATTCACGTTGAAGCCTGAAGCGGGCGCGACGGAAGTGACCTGGGCCATGCACGGACCCACGCCGTTCATGTCGAAGCTGGTTCAGGTGTTCTTCAACATGGACAAAATGGTCGGCAAGGATTTCGAAGACGGCCTGAACAATCTGAAAACGCTCGCCGAAGCGAGCTGAACACGGCGCATGGCGGCCGGAGCGGCGCAACGCTCGCACTGAGCGCGAAGCGCCCAAGCCGTCCGAACCACAACCCGATCACTGGACTCCACCATGCATAAGCAGATCTACGTCAATCTCGCGGTTGACAACCTCGAACGATCGAAAGCCTTCTTCAGCGCGATCGGTTTGAGCTTCGAACCGCAATTCACGAACGAACAGGCGGCCTGTCTGATCGTCGGCGAGAACATCTACGCGATGCTGCTGGTCAAGGACCTGTTCAAGTCGTTCACCCGCAAGTCGCTGTGCGATCCGAAGGAGAGCACGGAAGCGCTGGTGGGGCTGTCGTGCGAAAGCCGGGCGGAGGTCGATGCGCTGGTCGCCAAAGCGCTCGCCGCCGGCGGCACCGTGCCGCGCGCGCCGCAGGATTATGGTTTCATGTATGGGCACGGCTTCGAGGATATCGACGGCCACATCTGGGAGCTCATCCACATGGACCCGAACGCCAAGACGGCGGGCTGAGGCTGTGACCACGGCAGCCACCCACCGTGCCATCGAGGCAGTCTGGCGGATCGAATCCGCCAAGGTCATCGCCCACGTCGCGCGGATCGTGCGCGACGTCGGGCTCGCCGAAGAACTGGCGCAAGACGCGCTGGTGGCCGCGCTCGAACATTGGCCCGACGCCGGCGTGCCCGACAACCCGGGAGCATGGCTGATGGCGACCGCAAAGAACCGTGCCCTCGACCGCTTGCGGCAGGAAGCGCTGCACGCCCGTAAGCGCCTGGAGCTGGGTCACGATCTCGACGCGATGGAGGCTCACCTCGTGCCCGATTTCGTCGATTCCCTCGATGCCGCCCGCGCCGACGATATCGGCGACGACCTGCTGCGGCTCGTGTTCACCGCGTGCCACCCGGTGTTGTCGACCGATGCGCGCGTCGCGCTCACGCTGCGCCTGCTCGGCGGCCTCACCACGGACGAAATCGCGCGCGCGTTTCTCGTGCCGGAGCCGACTGTCGCCCAGCGGATCGTGCGGGCCAAGCGCACGCTGTCGGCGGCCAAGGTACCGTTCGAGGTGCCGCAGGCGGACGCACGCGCGCCGCGGCTTGCCTCGGTGCTGCAGGTCATCTATCTGATTTTCAACGAAGGCTATTCGGCCACGGCCGGCGACGACTGGATGCGTCCTGCGCTCTGCGAGGAAGCGCTGCGGCTCGGCCGCGTGCTGAGCGGTCTCGTGCCCGACGAGAGCGAAGTGCACGGCCTCGTCGCGCTGATGGAGATCCAGGCCTCGCGCACGCATGCGCGCACGGATGCGCAGGGCCGTCCGGTGCTGCTGCTCGATCAGGATCGAAGCCGCTGGGATCCGCTTCTGATCCGTCGCGGGCTGGCCGCGCTCAACAGCGCGCATGCGCTGGGCGGCGCCAGCGGCCCGTACGCGTTGCAGGCAGCGCTCGCCGCCTGTCACGCTCGTGCGCGTCGCGCGAGCGATACCGACTGGACGCAGATCGTCGCGTTGTATGACGCGCTGGCGCAAGTGGCGCCATCGCCGGTGGTCGAGTTGAATCGCGCGGTGGCGGTCGGCATGGCGTTCGGTCCGGCGGCCGGCCTGGAGATCGTCGATGCGCTGGCAAGCGATGCCGCGCTGGCGAACTACCACTGGCTGCCGAGCGTGCGCGGCGATCTGCTGGCGAAGCTCGGACGCGTGGAAGAAGCGCGCGCCGAGTTCGAACGTGCCGCGGGGATGACGCGCAATGCACGCGAGCGCGAGTTGTTGCTCGAACGCGCGCACGGCATCGCGCATTGAGCCTTGAGTCTTAGCGTTGTAACCGCTACCGGATCAACTGACGCACGCCCAACGCGACGAACCGCGGACCCATCAATCACACTGCACTCCTTCTTTCGCGCCGCGCGGCGCTTCACTCATCAAGCCGAGAAAAACGCCAACGCGCCGGTGATCACGCCCGCTCCCGCCACCACGAACGAGAGATTGCGCAACCACTTCTTGCGTGTCAGCAACGTGATCGCGCACAAGGCGATCGCCACCTGAATCAGCGTGGTGGCCTGCGCCCAACGATGATGCCCGTGTAGCAACGCTTCGCTGCGGGCGTCGTTATCGACGACTTCCTTTTCGATCGCTTCGGCTTTCGCGCGGATCGGCTCTTTCTGCTGCTTGTATTTGTCGACGTCGGCGAGGAATTTCGCATGCGCGTCCGTGTTGCCGGTGGACAGCGCCGCGCCGAGTTCGGCGAGATTTTGCTTCTCGCCCTTCGCCTGGTAGTAGTTCCACTGGTTCGACGCTTCGGTCTTTTTGATGGCGGCTTCGTTCTTGTAGTACAGCGCAAGATTTTCACTGTTGCCGCTCTGGTACGCGCACAGCGCGCCGATCGTCGCGAGGATCGCCGTGATCACGGCCATGCGGCTCGCAAACGGATCCGCGTCGTGATGACCGGCGTGTTCCACGGCATGGTCGTGCGGACCATGCACTTCATATTCTTCAGGCATCTGATTCTCCGAGGCAAAGCTTTTCTTGTCGTATGCGGGCGGCGCACGAGCCCGTCGGGCTCAATCTTAGCGTGTGACGCAGGGTGACGGAAAAGGTGCCTCTTGGAGATGCGGCCGCGTGGGCGTTTATTCGACGGCTACGCGGAACTCAACGCGAGCGAAGTGCAGCGGCAAGATGCGAGTCAATGAATGCCTGACGCCAGCCAGGTCCGCACCAACGGAATCATATGTTCGCCGCCAAGCATGCCGAGCAGCCCGACCAGCGCGATGGTCGGCGGCGCGGGCGATTTCACTTCCATCACGCTGTAGAGGAGGCCGACCACGACACCTGCGGCCAGCGAGATCAAATACGCTTTCATGACTGTTCTATCCAGATGAGAGACGGGCTGCCACGCCCGCCGGTCGCAATGGCGATTACATCGTGATGACGACCCGGCCGCGTGTGCCGGCGGCCACGGCCTCGTAGGCTTCGCGAGCGCGTTCGAGCGGGAATGTCTGCGCGATGGCGGGTCCGGTCAGCTTGCCGGTTTCGAAGCCCTCGACTAGCGCCGTCATCAACGGCGCCGATTCCGCGACGCCTAGCTTCGCGCTATCCACACCGAGCAACTGCGTCTCGTTGTGATAGAAGTCGATCAGATCGAATTCGACGCGGCGCTTGCCCGTGCCGCTGATTTCGAGCACGCGGCCACGGCGTTTGACGAGGCTCAATGCCATCTCGAACGCCACGCCGCCGACCGTGTCGTACACCACGTCCGCACCCGCGCCGTCGGTCAGCGCCCTCAAACGGTCCGTGGTGTTTTCATCGAACGGCACGTACTCGTCGATCAGGCGGCCCGCCGGCGTATCCGCGTCGAGCGGATGACGGTCCACGGCGATCACACGGGCGCCGCGCGCCTTGGCGATCTGCACCACCGCACCGCCCACGCCGCCACCCGCGCCGATCACGGCGATGGTTTCATCCGCTTGCAGTTGCGCGTACTCGACCGTGCCGAGCCAGGCGACCACGAAGTTCACGCCGATCGCGGAGGCTTCGGCATGGCTCAGCGTTTTGGGTTTGCGCGACAGTGCCGCGAGCGGCACCTTGATGAACTCGGCATGCGTGCCGTCGCGCGTGAAGCCGATGTCGCCGCCGGTGCCCCACACTTCGGCGCCGAGCCAGGTTTGCGGGCCGTCCACCACCACGCCGCTAAAGTCACGCCCCGGCGTGCGCGGCAGCACCGTATGTCCGAAATGCCCGGAGACGTTCTTGACGTCGCTCGGATTCACCGAGGCCGCCTTGACCTGCACGACGACATTGTCGGCGTCGGCTTGCGGCGTCGGCAGATCGATGTGGTCGAGCACCTCGGGGCTGCCGAAGGATTTGAACTGGATGGCTTTCATCGTGTGTCGCTCCAATTGGATTCCGGGCTGCGTTGCGCAGTAGATTGAACGTTAGTCTAGGTGACCGGCACTCAGGTGTTGAGACAAAGACTTTCGAAATTCGGACAAGCAGTTGGCGACCCACGCCCGTGGCGCTGCGAAGCGGATCAACTTTGCTGGCTCTTTGCGGGTTCGGGCGCGACAGTGGACGCCGGCTCGCTCAACGTGCCGCTCGGATCGAAGCCGGTCGGCGGCGCGCCCAGTTCGCGCCGGAACATGTCGCTGAAGCTGCTCGGCTGAAAACCGAGCGAGCGCGCGACGCTGCTCACCGGCCGTCCTTCGGCGAGCCAGGAGACGGCGACCGCCAGTTGCACCTGGCGGCGCCATTCGGCAAAGCCGACGCCCAGTTCGCGTGTGAAGAGGCGCGCCAGCGTCCGCACGCTCGCCCCGACCGACGCCGCATGCTGCTCGAAGCTGATCGCGATCGACGGATTGTCGATCACCGCGCGGCATAACGCCTCGAGCCGCCGGTCCGAGGCATCGGGCAGCGCGATGCGCAGCGACGAGCGCGGCGCATGTCCCAGTTCCAGCATGGCGAGACGGTACGCGGCGTCGAGATAGGTCTGATCGCGCGAGTCTCTGCTTTCATGCTCCGCGATCGAGGTGATCAGTTCGCGCAGCAGGCCGTTCACCTCGAACACGTCGCTGCGCCGGCTCAGATGACCGACATTGCGCGCGTGGAGATAGAGATTGCGCATCTCCACCTCGCTCATCATGTGGATGGAGTGCAGCGTGCCGGCCGGCAGCCAGACCGCGCGTTGCGGCGGCACCACCAGCGCTTCGCGGCCGACCTCGACCCACATCACGCCTGATACCGCATACAGCACCTGCGCCCACGAGTGCGAGTGCGGATCGATACGCAGCCCGCGCGGATAGTGCCGGGCGAGCGAACGGGCGTCGGCGTCGTCGTGGAGTTCGGGGGGGCGGGCTTTGGGCACGGCGGCTCGGTTCAGGCTTCGCGCATGGCGGATGAAGATCGCGGACCGTGTCGATCCGTTTGCGAAGCATAGCGCGAGGCGCGGGCCCGTGCATGTTGCGCGCCGGTCGGCGCGCTCAGATGCGCTTGGAGGCGCTTAGGTGCGCTTACGTGCGATGGCCCATCAACAGCAGCAGCAACGAGAGGGTCACAATCGAGCCCACGGTCGACAGCAGGATCGTCCGCGAGGTGATGTGGGCTTCACGTTCGTAGAACTCGGCGAGCATGAAGGGGCCGGTGCCGGTGGGCAACGCGGCGAGGATGACCGCCATTTCGACCAGCGTGGACGAGAGCCCAAACACGCGCGCCGCAAGCCACCATGTCAGCGCGGGCTGTACGAGCAGCTTGACGCCGGTCAGCAGCCAGGAAATGCCTCGCGCCCCGGCCTCGGATGGGCGCTTCTCCGCGAGGAACAAGCCGAGGCTCACCAGCGCGCACGGACTCGCCGCGCCGCCCAGCAGTTTCAGAAAGGTTTCCGCGCTGGGCGGCAACGCGACATGGAGGCTGGCGAACAGCACGCCCACGATCGGCGACACGATCAGCGGATTGCGCGCCAGCGAGCGCAGCACTTTCAAACCCAGCTTATGCGGCGTGCGCTCGGTCTGCAGACCCACTTCGATCAGTACGATCGCAACCGCGAACAGCACGCAGGCAACGAGGATCGTGGCGATCGTGGTCGGCGTCAGACTGGCCGAGCCGAACGCGATCATGCCCAGCGGGAAACCGATATAGCCGGTGTTCGGATACGAGGCCGCAATCGCATCGACGCTCGCATCGGCGAGATGCCGGCCGCTCATCAAGCGCATCGCCAGAATCAGGACGAACACGCTGACACACGCAATCGAAAATGTGGCGACGAACGCCGGCTGATAGAGCTGCTGCCAGGTGGCGTGGGCCATGATGTCGAACAGCAACGCCGGCAGCGCCAGCCAGACCACGAAACGGTTCAGTTCCGAAGCCGAGTTCGCCCCGAGCACATTGCGCCGGCGGCAGGCGAAACCCGCGAAAATCAGACCGAAGACGGGGAGCAGGATTTCGAGGGTGGCTAACATCGGCGCAAAAATGTGGGGAGAAATGGCGATCCGCCAGCGTAGTGGCTAGCGGCGATACAATCCAATACTGTTTTTTGTGCTCAACAATACCTTTTTTGCATTGTCATTTCCCATGAGTCATTTCCCATGAGGCCGTCGTGATCGATATCAAGCCGCTGCGCTACTTCGTGACGCTTGCCGAGACGCGCCATTTCGGCCGGGCGGCGGTGCGTCTGAATCTGTCGCAGCCGCCGTTGAGCCGGCAACTGGCGGCGCTGGAGGCGAGCGTAGGCGTGACGCTGGTCGAGCGTAGCCCGCGCAGCGTGACCTTGACCGCCGCGGGCGAGCGCTTCTATGCCGATGCGAAAGCGATTCTCGCCTCCGTGGAGCAAGCGGTCAGCAACGCGCAAGCCGCCGCGCATGGCGACGCCGGCAAGCTCGCCATCGGCTTCACGATGTGCGCGGCGTACAACGTCGTGCCCGGCTATGCGCGGGCTTTCGGCGCGGCCTATCCCGAAGTCGCGTTGAACCTGCGTGAGGTCGTCTCCAACGATCTCGCCGCGCAGGTGCTCGTCGGTCAGATCGACGCGGCCATCATGTTCCCGACCGTGCCGGACAAGGGGCTCGCCACGCGCACGATTCTCAGCGAGCCCTTGTGCGTTGCGCTGTCGCGCAGTCATCCGCGGGCCCGCGCGCGGCGTCTGAAAATTGCGCAACTGGCCGGCGAACCGTTCGTGCTTGCATCCGAGGACGTGGCGCCCACTTTGCGCGCGACGATCCTCGAGCATTGCCGCTCCGGCGGCTTCGAACCCGACATACGTTTCGAAGTGCAGTTGCAGCAGACGGTGCTGAGTCTCGTCGACGAAGGGGTGGGCGTGGCGCTGGTGCCGGCTTCCATGCGCAAAGCGCAACTCGCGGGCGTGGTGTTCCGGCCGCTGGTCGATGCACCGCTGATCGAACAGGTGCTGGCGTGGTCGCCGGTGAATCGCAATCCGTGTCTGGCGCGCTTTCTCGAGTTGGCGTGAGGGCAGCGTTTATGAACCGGCGAGGCGGTTTGTCTGCTCCACGGTGTCGTCGGGATAGCGCAGCGCATCTCGCTTGATGAGCCGGCGGCACCAGAAGGTCCAGGCCGTCAGGCCGGCATAGACGCCGTACCTCAGCACGGTGGACGCGATGGCCGAGCGCGGATCGTCGGGCCATTGCCAGACGATCAGACTGCGCAAGATGTTCTCGCCCGTCATGCCGATGCCCCACACGAGCGTCATCAAGCGGATATACGCGACGAGCGAGGGACGCTCGCGCCAATGCTTTTCGAAGCTCTCGACGCTGCGATGATCCTCGCGTGACATGGTCGAGCGCGCGAGATAAAACACTAGCGGTTTTGGCAGCGCGAGCGACACCAGGAACGATACGCCGATCATGCCGGAGACCATCGGGTCTTCGATCTCGCGCAGTCGCGTGTTGCCGCCGAAGCCGACGCTGAGTGCCAGCAGCGAGAGCACGATGCCGACCAGCACGAGCGCGCTGAGCGCGTCGAAATGGCGATAGCGCAGCAGGTCCCAGCTCATCCACGCAATCAGCGGCAGCGCCGACGCGGCCAGCGCGCCGAGCTGGCCCCAGTGCGGGAACGCGAGCCGGTAGGCGAGCCAGGGCAAGGCGACGTTCACGATCAGCGCGGTGAGGTAGCGCAGGCGAAGTTTCATCGACGGAGCGGTGGTGAGCGTGGCAACGATGCGCGGACGTATCCGGCGAGTGTAGGGCGAAGTCTCTTCGCATGCCATAGCTTGCGGCGCGGGCGGCCAGGATATTGGCAACGCACATGGCGCGCAGAAAATCTGCGATGATCGAGCGCACTGATTGCCGAGCCATTTCATCCACTATCTGCTCTTACGCAATGTCGATTGCTCCCCCGCTCCTCACCACCTCCCGCCTCACCCTGCGTCCCCACACGCGCGACGATTTCCTCGAGAGTTACGCGATGTGGTCCGATCCCGAGGTGATCCGCTATATCGGCGGCAAGCCCTTCACGCGCGAAGAAGTCTGGGCGCGTCTGCTGCGTTACGCCGGTCATTGGGCGATGCTGGGCTATGGCTATTGGGTCGTGCGGGAAAAGGAGAGCGGCCGGTTTCTCGGTGAAGTCGGCTTTGCCGACTACCATCGCGAGATCGAGCCGTCCTTGTTGGCGCCCGAAGTCGGCTGGGCGCTGGATCCGGCCGTGCATGGCCGTGGCTACGCAACCGAGGCCGTGCGTGCCGCGCTGGAGTGGGCCGACCGGCAGTGGCCGGATGGGGAAACGGCCTGCATCGTCGCGCCGGAGAATCTGCCGTCGCTGCGCGTCGCTCATAAATGCGGTTATCGTGAGCAACTTCGGACCACGTATAAAGGCAAGCCGACCATCGTGCTGCGTCGGCGGGCACATGCGGTTTGAGCCAACGCGCGGCGAGCGCCGTTGTTGCCCGTTACATCGAGCGATCCGTGCGCGCCGTCCGGCTCGACAATCACCTCACCGCGCGTCGCCGCTCGCTACTGCCCGCTGCTGTGCGATCAGATCCACCAGCCGTTCGACCTGTTGCCCTTGCGCATCGAAGTTGCCGGCATCGAGCCAACGCGCATAGCTCGGACGGAGCGCAGGCCATTCGCTATCGATGATCGAAAACCACGCGGTGTCGCGATTGCGTTCGCGATACACGATCGCCTGACGGAAGATCCCCTCGAACGTGAAGCCGTAGCGCAGCGCCGCCGTGCGCGACGGTCCGTTCAACGAATCGCACTTCCATTCGAAGCGCCGATAGCCGAGTTTGTCGAACACCTGCGTCATCAACAGAAACATCGCTTCGGTGGCGATGCGCGTGCGCTTCAGACGCGGCGAATAGGTGACGTGGCCGACTTCGATCACACCGTTCGCGCGGTCGATCCGTATCAGCGCCAGCGTGCCGACCGCCTTGCCGGTCGTCAGATCGATCACCGCGTAGTGCAGCGGATCGGCGGACGCGGCGGCGCGCGTCAGATGCTCGCGATAGGCGGCGAGACTTTCGAACGGACCGACTGCCAGGTAGGTCCAGTCGCGGCCATCGGCGGCCGAGCTGTACGCGTCGTATAGATCCTCGGCGTGACGCTCCACTTGCACGGGTTCGATCCGGCAATAGCGGCCCACCAGCGGCTCGCCGCCCGGCGCCTGAGCGCCGTTCCAGCCCGGCACGGGGGCGCCGATCGGCTGCTCGAACGCGTTACGTCTGGGTTCCATGTCTGTTCTCCTGGCGGTTACGAATGATCGTCGATGATGGAGAACGATACGGCAAACGTGGTATGTTCAAAAGATCCATGTCAACGTCATTTGATAGGTCCAGCCGCGATGATCGAGATCATTGGCCCGCTTGCCAGCCCGGCTGCATCGACGGCCGCCGGCAGCGGCGCAAAGCCCGAGCCGCTGCAAAAACAACTAATCGAGCGCTTGCAGCAGGCGATTCTCGCTGGGCGTTTGCCGGCGGGATCGCTGCTGCCGTCGTCGCGCCTGCTGGCTGCGGAAATGGGCGTGTCGCGCAACACGGTGGTGATCGCGTACGAGCATCTGGCCGCGGTCGGTTATGTGGTCGCCGACAAGAAAGGCACGCGCGTGAGCCCACTCTCCAGCCCATCCGCCTGCGGCGAGCCGCGCTCGCACCCTGCCGCGCCGGAGGTGGCCTACGCTGCGCGCGTCGGCCAGTTCGCGGCCACGCGCACCCACGCCGACAACACTTTGCCTCTGACGCCCGGCACGCCCGCCTTGGACCGTTTCCCGGTGACGGCGTGGCGGCGCGCACTTGAACGCTCGATGGAGCGTGCGCTGCCCCTCGCGCTCGGCTACGGCACGCCGGCCGGCGAGCCGGCTTTGTGCGACGCCATCGCCGCGCACTTGCGAATGGCGCGCGGCGTGCGCTGCGAAGGCTCGCAAGTGGTGATCACCGAGGGCGCGCAGGAGGCGCTGAACCTGTGCGTGCGCCTCTTCACCAATCCCGGCGACGTCGCATGGGTCGAGGACCCCGGCTATCGCGGCGCGAAAGCCGCGTTCAATCTGGGCGACCTGACCACGCTGCCGATCCCCGTCGACACCGAAGGCATGGCGGTGCCATCCGACGCGTGGCGCACGCAGCCACCCACGCTGATCTACACGTCGCCCGCGCATCAGTATCCGACGGGCTCGGTGCTGTCGGTGGCGCGCCGTCTGGAGCTGATCGCGCAGGCGAGGCGCAGCGGCGCGTGGCTGATCGAGGACGATTACGACGGCGAGTTCCGCCACACCGGCGAGCCGATCGCCAGCATGCAAGGGCTGGTCGAGGACGCGCCGGTGTTGTACGTCGGCTCGTTCAGCAAAACGATGTTTCCCGCGCTGCGCATCGGCTTCGTGGTGCTGCCGCGTCCGATCGCCGCGCACACCGCTGTCGCTGTGCAGGAGATGCTGCGCGGCGGGCATCGGCTGGAGCAACTGGCGCTGGCGCAGTTCATCGAGAGCGGCGAGTTCGGGCGCCATCTCGGGCGTATGCGGCGTCTGTATCGCGAGCGCCAGCAGGCGTTGCGCGATGCGCTGAGCGCGCATTTCGCGCCGTCGCAGATTCTCGGCGGCAATTGCGGCATGCATCTGACGCTGCGCTTGCCGCCGCGCATCGACGATCAGACCCTCGCCGAACGCGCGCTCGCTCACGGGCTCAATCCGCGCGCGCTGTCCGGTTTCGCGTTACAGCCGTGCGCGGAGACGAATGGGCTCGTGATCGGCTACGGCAGTACGCCGGCTGAGCGGCTGGCGCCCGCAATCCGTGTGCTGGCCGGGCTGGTGGCCGAGTTGGACGGCAAGCCGAAGCGTCAGCCGGCCAGGCAATCGGTCACGAAGATGCGCGTGTAACTTTTTGCGTTTGTCCGCGTGGCCCATGTCGCGCTATCGTGTCGCTTATGCGCGGCGATTTCGGAGTGTGCGTCATCGACGGATCGCCCGCAGCTCATGCCGCACGCGCCGCACTGCAACATCGCGTGATATGCGGTGCCGCAAGCGCTCGCCGGGTCGCTGTTGGCTCGGGCATGAAGAATGCCTTTGTTGTGGTTATCTATGACGATCTATCGACCGGAGACGACATGAAGGAAATCGAACCGACCCCGTGGTTTGAGCTTGAGGCCCACACGCCCGTCCGTGAAGGCTGGTACGAGGTGCAGTTGACGAGCGGGGACACGGCTTTTGCGAAGTTTGGCGACGGCGTATGGACCGAGAAACCGTTGCTGGTATTTACACACTGGCGTGGCTTGTCCTCCGATCCATCAAAAGCCGGCGAAGGCGAGACCGAATCGATTGCCGCCGAGGCCACCGCGGCCCAAGGCGTGCGCGCCGCGTGGAACGCGTTCTTCCCGGGACTCGGCGAGGAACAGCACAAGCCACTGGACGCCGTGCCCAACGGCAAAGCGCCGCACTGATGTACGCCCGGGCGGCGGCTCGCGAGTTGCCGCCCCGATCTGTCTGACCTTACCCGCGCTCGAGCGCTTCGGCAGCCAGCTTGCCGATCTCCGTATCGATGTCGGGCGTCTCGCCCGTCTCGAGAATCCACGCCGCGGACAAACCGGACCACGCCAGTATCCATTGCAGCAAACGGCGCCGATCGAGCCCGGCATGTTGCGCCACTCTTTCGACGCGACGCTCGAACCATCCCAGTCGCAACGCCGACTCCGCGTCCGGATTGCAGAAAATGTTCGCGTAGTCGAATCCGCGTTCGCCGAAGAGGCCTTTCGGGTCGATGGCCAGCCAGCCGCGCGGGCCGAAATCCAGCACGTTGCCGTGGTGGATGTCACCGTGCAATACCACCAGTTCTTGCGGCGCGGCGAGCAAGGCTTGCGCGACCGTGGCGCTGTTCTGCAACCAGCCACCGTATTTTCGCGCGGCCGGCCAGAGGCTTGCGAACCAGCGTGGCAAATCGATCAATTCGGGAAGCGGTTTGTTTCGCGGCGCGTGGAGCCGCGCGGCGGTGGCGCAGAGAATGTCGATGGCGCGGTCGTCGGCGTCGCTGTTGCCGGTGCGCGCCAGGTCCGCTAGCGTGTGGCTGCTTTGCGCACGCTCCAGCAGGAGAGCGTCGGCATCGTGGGCGAGTACGCGGGCCGCGCCTTCGCCGTCCCACCACACCATCAGCCGCGCGCCGAATTTCTCTTCGGGTTCCTGCGCGACTTTTAGCATCGCGGGAATGCTGTATCGGCGCACGGGCAGGAGCCGGCTGCTGTGCGTGCGAATCGGCTCGCCATCCTGCTGCAGATCCCATTTGACGATGTACTCGGTGAACATTTGAGCTTCAGTTCGCGAGCAGGGCGATGTTGCTGTCAGGGGTATGCAGGCAGGCGATGCGCACGGTCTCTCCAATGAGTTCGACGGTTTTTCATTCTCGCCTAAATCGACACGCAGTGGCGCGCGCAGCGCGCATCGAGCCCCGCCGCTACAATCACTCTCATTCATCTGACGCGGAACCTACGTATGAAAGTCACCCGAGAACCCGTAGCCTTGCCGCGGGCCACGCAGCTACTGAATCATGGACCGGTTACGATCATCACCAGCGCGCACGGTGGCCGCTCGAACGTGATGGCGGCGTCGTGGGCGATGCCGCTCGACTTCAATCCGCCGAAGGTGGTCGTGGTGGTGGATAGCCGCACGCTCACGCGACAACTGATCGAGGCGAGTGGCGTGTTCGGACTGCAACTGCCGAGCCGGGGATTCGCTGCGCAAACGCTGGCGGTGGGCTCGAACGCGGGCACCGAACTCGACAAGTTTGCCGCCTTCGACCTGGAGACGTTCCCGGCGCAACAGATCGACGTGCCCATGCTCGCGGGTTGCATCACGTGGATGGAGTGCAAAGTCATTCCAGACGATAGCCAGCGTCACGATCTGATCATCGGGGAAGTGGTCGCGGCGTATGCGGATAGCCGCGTGTACTCGAACAACCGCTGGCATTTCGGCGACGATCCCGATCTGCGCACCTGCCACTACGTGGCTGGCGGGACGTTCTTTGCCACGGGCGATGCGTTCGAGGTGGACGCCGTGGCGAATGGCGCGGCGAGTGAGTGAGGCTCAGCGCGCGCGGCTATTTGCATCGAAGGAATTTGCCCGCCTTCAATTCCAGTAGCGCGACGATTTCCGGCTGCATGAATGCGTAGTCGTCGGGAATGTCGCACCACTCACTCGTCGCCCTCGGCAAACTTCTTCAGCGCATCTCCCGCCAACCGATACCGCACCCATTCGCTTTGCGCGCTCGCGCCGATCGATTCATAGAAGCCGATGGCCGGCTCGTTCCAGTCGAGCACACTCCATTCGAAGCGGCCGCAACCGGTATCGCGGGCAATGCGCGCGAGGTGGCGCAGCATCTGTTTGCCTGCGCCGCTGCCGCGCGATGACGGCGACACGTACAGGTCTTCCAGATAAAGCCCCTGTTTGCCGAGCCAGGTGGAATACGAAAAAAAGTAGACGCAAAAGCCGATGGGCTCGCCGTTCATCTCGCAGATCAGCGCCTTCGCGCTGGAGCCGGCGGAAAACAGGCTTGCTTCGATGTCGCCGACGGTCGCGACGACTTCGTGCTCCGCCTTTTCGTACACTGCGAGTTCGGTGATGAAGCGAAGAATCAGCGCCGAGTCGGCGGCGTGAGCGGGACGGATATGGATAGTCAAGGTTGGATGCTCGATCGATCGGTTGAGTTGCAGAGCGAAGTTTCGCGCGGACGCGTCAGCTTCGGATCAGACATACATCGTAGCGTTTAACGTGCTGTTCTGACCAGAGCGCGACGAGAATGCGATTGACGCCTCGTCACAAAATCGTTTACTGTCGATCCATGGACTTCCACTCGATTCCCTTCGCTGCCGTCACCACCACGACGACCACCTTCACAGGCGGGTCGTCTGGAGGTTGCGCGCGCTAGAAGCACGAAGCTGTGGCAAACCACCAAAGGCCCCGCCGGAAACGGACGGGGCCTTTGGCGTTTCTGGACCTCCGTTTGCGGCATCCATTCGCGGCAACCGATCAAATGGAGCAAGACTGTGAACGACCTCGACCATCGTGTATTAGGCAATAAACTCGACCTCTTTCATCAACAGGAAGAAGGCGCGGGCATGGTTTTCTGGCACCCGCGGGGCTGGGAACTGTATCGCGTACTCGAAGATTATGTGCGTGCGCGCATGCGTCGCGCAGGATTTCGCGAGATTCGCACGCCGCAATTGCTGGCGCGTTCGCTGTGGGAAAAGAGCGGGCATTGGGAGAAGTTCGGCGCCGCCATGTATTCGTTGGCCGATGCGGAAGAAGGCCGCGCGCTCTGTCTGAAGCCGATGAGTTGCCCGTGTCATGTGCAGGTGTTCAACCAGCGCGTGCGGTCGTATCGAGAGTTGCCGGTCCGTTATAGCGAGTTCGGCGCTTGTCATCGCGACGAGCCGTCGGGTTCGCTCGAAGGACTGAAGCGCACGCGTGCTTTCGTGCAGGACGACGCGCATGTGTTCTGTATGCCTGCGCATATCGAAGCGGAAGTCGGCCGCTTCTGTGCGCTGTTGCGTACGGTCTATGCGGACCTTGGTTTTCCCGGGTTCAAGGTCGCGCTAGCGACGCGGCCGGCCATGCGCGCGGGCAGCGATCAAACGTGGGATCGCGCGGAAGATGCCTTGGCGAAGGCTGCGCGTGCCGCTGGTCTTGAGTTCGATGTGCTCGAAGGAGAGGGCGCTTTTTACGGGCCGAAACTCGAGTTTCATCTGACGGACAGCCGCGCGCGGAGTTGGCAATGCGGCACGATTCAGCTCGACTTCGTGCTACCTGAGCGGCTCGACGCGGAGTTCGTCAACGAGCGTAATGAGCGTGAGCAGCCCGTGATGATTCATCACGCGGTGCTCGGCAGTATGGAGCGGTTTATCGCGATGCTGCTTGAGCATCATGAGGGATGGTTGCCGGTGTGGCTGGCTCCTGAACAGGTCGTCGTGGCGACGATCAGCGACGCAAATATCGGCTACGCGCAGGAGGTTATGCAGGCGCTTGACGACGCGGGTGTCAGGGCGGTGCTCGATAGCCGGCCCGAGCGGCTGGAGAAGAAGATCTTCGATGCGCGCGAGAAGCAGGTGCCGCTTCTGGTCGTGGTGGGCTCGCGCGACGAGCGGGATCGGACGATCAGTATTCGCATGCGGGATGGGCGGCACGCGACGGTTTCATTTGTGGAAGGTGTGGAACGGTTGATGTTGATGGCGCCGACGCCTGCGATGGTGTCGAGGCTCTGATGTGGTGAGTGCGGCTCGCGTATCCAGCTCTGCCGGCGGGACCGGACGGCGAGCCCCTGTTGCTTCTGAGTAGCATCAGCGGCGAGGAAGATCCGTCGAGAATCTTCCGCTATGTACTGAATGTGCGCACGTCGCCCGACGCGAACCTCACGGCCGATGAATCGGCCAACCTTAACCTGCTCGATCTGATCGGACAAGAGGTGACGGTGACGATCCAGTTGGACGGAATGGGTGCTTTTGTGGCGGGTGCCGCTGGTCGTTCAGGTAGCTCAAATGTCGGACGGGGAACGCGCGAAATCAGCGGCATCATCAGCAATGGTGATGCGAATCAGATGTCGTAAAAAGAGTGCCCTATGCGCCTCAATAAGTAGCGACTCCGAGAAAGGAGTCAGTGTCGTGCTGCAGGGCTTTTCGGTCGGGATCCCCGTGGGCAGATGGAATAAAGTTTCTTTCGCATAGCTTCCGACGGTGCATCGAGCTGCGCCTCCGGGCGCTTTAACGCAACGGAGCGCTTGGGCACGATACGTCACCATTCGAACATAGTGATTACCGCACCTCCGCAAATAACCGCCCCCACCGCGCCAGCGGCTCCGTATCCACCCCCGCCATCCTCAACGCCTTCCAAACCACCGTCGCCACCGTGTCATACGCAGGAATATCCGTAGCCATCTCAAACGCGCGCACCAAATGCGCTGCATGCAGATTCGTACAGAACGTCGTCACCGCATCCGGTCTCGCGAACGCGGCCTCGCGCATCATGATCGCGAGCTGGGTGTCGGGCACTTCAGCAAAGCTGAAATTATCCTGCAGCCCCAAATGCCGCTCCGCCACGCATTCAATGCCAAGCTTCTCGTAGTTCCGGACGATTCGCTGCTGAACATCATCGGTATAAGGCGACACCAGACCGAATCGTCGCACGCCGGTCTTCTCGAAGATCTCGTTGAGCGCCAGCACAGAAGTCGTCGCAGGAATGCCTGTCGCCTCCGTAATCTGCCGGCACAGCGCCTGATCGCGCTCGAACCCCAGCCAACCCGCCGACGTGCCGCTCCAGCCGATCACGTCCACCCGCGCATCGGCCAGTTGACGCGCGGCCGTCAGAATCCGACTCGCGTCGAACTGGCCGAGCGCCTGCTCGGACAACGCGATCTCCGTCACCGTGAAGCGAGCAAAGTGCGCGCTGACGTGCGGCAGTTCGCTCAGCATCGCCGCGGTAATCGGCTCGAGCGCCGTATTCGACGATGGCGTCAGAATACCGAGCCGGATTCGTTTGCTTTGCATCGCAGCGCGTCCTTGACTCTTAGCTTAATCGGCCAGCAGCAACTTCACGCCCTCGGCGGCTTCAAAACGAAGCGCGTCGAGATCGAGACCCGGAATCACGCCGTTATCCACCACCACGCGGCCATTCACCACGTTGTAGCGAACGCGCGCCGGCTCGCCCGCCGTCACCGGCGCCACCGCGACATCGTGAAAGCCGTTGAAGCGCAGATCGCTGATGTCGTAGAGCACGAAGTCCGCCGCCATGCCGACTTCGAGTGTGCCGACCGCGTCGAGACCGAGCACGCCCGCGCCGCCCGCACTGCCCCAATGGATCGTCTCCTCCACCGTGGTCGCCGACGCGCCCTGCGCCGCGCGATGCACGAGCCACGCGAAATGCGCTTCGTTGGTCATGCTGCCCGATTCGTTCGACGCCACGCCATCCACGGCCAGCGACATCGGCACGCCTGCGGCCGCCATCTGAGGCGCAGGTGCGATGCCGCTGCCTAATCGCGCGTTACTGACAGGGCAATGCGAGCAACCACTGCCGGTTTCGGCGAGCATCGCGATCTCGCTCGCTTGCAGATGCACGAGGTGCGCGAACCACACATCCGGTCCGAGCCATTCGTGATCGGCGACGAATTCGACCGGCAGTTTGTTGAAGCGCTCCTTGCAAAAATCGACATAACGGGTCGTCTCGGACAGATGCGTATGCAAGCGCAAACCCATCCGACGAGCCGCGCGTGCGACTTCAGGCAGTAGCTCGGGCGGCAAGGAGAACGTCGGCGTGGTCGGCGCGACTACAACGCGACGCATCGAAGCATCGCCGGCATCGTGATAGCGCGACTTCAAACGTTCGATGTCGGCGAGCATCTGATCGAGCGTCTCGGGCTTGAGCGCGACCTTGGAAAAACCCGGATGATCGCCCGCCGCCTGCAATGCGCCGCCACGGCACAACACGAAGCGCATGCCGAACGAAGCCGCTTCGTCGAATAGCAGATCGCCGGTTTCGGTGCTGCCGTCCGCGTGATAGAGATAGTGATGATCGGCGCAGGTCGTCACGCCGGAGAGGAGCAGCTCGGCAAGACCCAGGCGAGCGGCAACGCGCGCCAGATCCGGCGTAAAGCGCGCGAGACGCGGATACGGCACGGCGGCCAGCCATTCCTGCAAATCCGCATTGATACCGGACGGCACGGCCTTCAAGAGGTTCTGAAACAGATGATGATGCGTATTCACCCAACCCGGATAGACCACACAGGAACGCGCGTCGATCACGCGTTCATCGGCACGAGGTTCGAGATTCGGCGCGATGGTTGCGATACGTCCTTGGCGAATCCGCAGATCGACCTGACCGAGCCTTGCGCGCTCGCCGCTCATTCCGCTCATCACCGCGACAGGGTTTTTGATCAGCAACGCTTCAGTTTGCATGCTCACGATTCGATATCCTTTCAGTTACTGCGAAGCGGCCGCCTCTGCAAAGACGGCCGCGCCCGTCATGCAACATCCGCTTATTCGCGGACCATGTTGTGCGCCGGCACCACGTCCTCTTCATGCGCGCCGTTGAGCACCGCGTTCAACACAACGGAAACGAGGCATGCCAGCACTACGCCGCTATGCAGGAACGGTTGCGTCCAGTCAGGCATGTGCTTGAAGACCTGCGGAGCCATGACCGGAATCAGCGCGGTGGCGATCGTAAAGCCGACGATCAGCACGTTGTAACGATTGCGCTCGAAGTCCACTTTCGCCAACGTCTGCACACCAGCCGCGACCACTACACCGAACATGGCGATACCTGCCCCGCCGAGTGCAGCGGAAGGCGTCGAGGCAACCACCGCGCCGATCTTCGGTACCAGCGCCACCACGCACATCAGCACGCCGCTGATCGCCACTACCCAGCGGCTGCGCACGCCAGTCAGGATGACGAGCCCGACGTTCTCCATGAACGCGATGAACGGAAAAGCCGCGAACATGCCCGCAATCGCGCTCGCGAGACCGTTGGCACGCATGCCGCGCACCACGTCCTCCTCGCTCACTTCTTTATCGACGATGTCGCCGATCGCGACGAACAGGCCCATCGATTCGACCATCTGCACCACCATGACGACGATCATCGTCAGCACCGGAACCAGCGAGAACACGGGCGTGCCGAAGTGGAAAGGCAGCGGCATGGTGAACCACGGCGCTTGCGCCACGCTCGTGAAGTTGCCCATGCCGAGCGAACACGCCAGAATGCCACCCGCAATCAAACCGATCAGCACCGACAGATTGCGCAGGAACGCATTGGCGAATCGGTTGATCGCGAGAATCACCAACGCGACGAACAGCGTGACGCTCAGGAAAGGCAGTGCACCGAACTGCTGTTGCGCGGCCTCGCCACCACCGGCCCATTGATACGCGACGGGAAACAACTGCAAGCCGATCACGGTCACGATGCAGCCCGTCACCACAGGTGGAAAGAACCTTCGTAAGCGCCCGACGAGCGGCGCGGCGAACATGGTGAACAGACCCGCGCCAATCACCGCGCCGCACACGCCGGCAAAGCCGACGCCCGGACTCGTCCCGATCGCGATCACCGGCCCGACGCTGCTGAATGCGACGCCTTGCAGAATCGGCAGGCGCACACCGAACTTCCAGACGCCGACGGTTTGCAGAATCGTCGAGATGCCCGAGCAAAACAGCGCCGTGCTGATGAGCACGGTGGTGTCGGCCGGCGACATCTTCAGTGCCGACGCGACGATCAGCGGCACCGCAATGGCGCCGATGTAAGCCACTAGCATGTGCTGCAAACCGAGCGTGATCATCTGGCGCTTCGGCGGAATCCGATCGACGGGGTGTATGGCGGTGTTCATGACATGTCTCCAGACTATTGTTTTCGATCGGAGCGCGCCGCACGAATCTCGCCGTGCGGCATCACTTCGCGCGCCGACCGGATCTCCCGTCAGGCCGCAACCGGCACGGCAAGACAGGCATGGAAGCGGTCGGTCAGCGCGGCGCGATCGAGATCGCGTCCGATGAATACGATTCGGCACGAACGCGGCTCACTGCCCCACGCTTGCGCCGCGCGCAGTTCGATGACGTTGTGCACGCCTTGCAGCACGTAACGATGGGACTGGCCTTGCACGGCGAGAATGCCCTTCATACGGAACAGGTTCGCGGTATCCGAGTCGCGCAACTCGGCGAGCCACGCTTGCAGCGCGTCGAGGTCGATATCCGCATCGACTTCGATACCGACAGAGGACACGCTTTCATCGTGCTGGTGACCGGCGTGATCGTCGTCGTGATCGGCATGTTCGTGCTCATGTTCATGTTCTTCGTGGCCATGCACGTGTTCTTCTTCATGTAAGCCATCGGTCTCGACGAGAATCTGCGAGAACTCGTTCGCGCCCACGCCGAGAATCTTGCCGAGATCGATCTGCGCATAGCTCGACTCGACGATTTCCGCCGTGGCGTTGAGTCCGCGAATGCGTTGCGTGAGCGAAGCAATATCGTCCGGTCCCACCAGATCGACCTTGTTGATCACGATACGGTCCGCGCACACAATCTGATCGACGGCCTGGTTGTCACTGCCGTCGAGCACCAGATCGTCCAGATGCGCGGCGATATGCTTCGCATCCACCATCGTGACGACGGCGTCGAGGCTCACTTGTTTGGCGATTGGATCATCGAGAAAGAAAGTCTGCGCAACCGGATACGGATCGGCGAGCCCGCTCGTTTCGACGATGATGTGATCGAGCCGGTCCGGCCGCTCCACCAGCATGCGCACGATTCGCACCAGATCTTCGCGCACCGCGCCGACACAGCACACGCAACCGTTCGTCATTTCGTAGATCTCTTCGGTCGATTCGAGCACGAGGCCACCGTCGATGCCGATCTCACCGAACTCGTTTTCGATCACCGCGATCTTGCGCCCGTGCTTCTCGCGCAGGATGTAGTTGAGCAGCGTCGTTTTGCCGGCGCCGAGAAAGCCGGTCAGCACCGTGACGGGGATTTTCTCGACTTCGTTGTGGGTGGTGTGAATGTGATTCATGGCTCGTCTCCGTTTCTTCGTTCGTACTACGGTTCGGCTATCAGGCGATATTCGGTTCTTGTGTTTCGACTTCTCGCCAGCGTTTGACGGTGCCCGCTTCGAGACCGAACAGATCGAGCACGCGGCCTAGCGTGTGATCGATCATCTGGTCGAGTGAAGCGGGGCGCGCGTAAAACGCCGGCACGGGTGGCGCGACGATCGCGCCCATTTCGGTTACTGCAATCATGTTGCGCAGATGCGCCAGCGTGTACGGCGTTTCGCGCGCCAGCAGCACTAGCGGGCGGCGCTCTTTCAACGTGACATCGGCGGCGCGTGAAATCAGACTCGACGACATGCCGCTGGCAATTTCTGCGAGCGTCTTCATGGAGCAGGGTGCGACGATCATGCCTAGCGAACGAAACGAGCCGCTGGAGATGGCTGCGGCCATGTCGTCGCAACGGTAGGTGGCGCTGGCGAGCGCGCTGACGTCGGCGAACTTGTAGTCGGTCTCGTGCGTCATCGTGAGCAGCGCGCTGCGTGAAACGGTCAGATGCGTTTCGATATCGAGTTGACGCAACAGTTGCAGCAGGCGCACGCCATAGGTAAAGCCGGATGCGCCGCTGATGCCGATTACGAGTCGCCGCGCGCTCATCGCTGTACTCCGGCGGCGTGGGCCAGAATGTCGCGGGCCTGTTGTGCAGCGCGTTCGCTAATGCGAGCGCGGATGCCGTCGAAATGCGAGCCGCGTGTCGCGTCGATACCCATACGCGACGTGGTGCCTGCTGCGGACGACGAAGGGTCGAGCGGACTGCCCGGCAAGCCATCGACGATAAACATGTCCTGATGCGGCTGAAAATGCGTGGCGATAGCCCACAGCACCTGCGAGTCGTTGGTGATGTCGATGTCGCTATCCACAGCGACGACGTTCTTGAGGTACGGATCCCAGCCGAGCAGCGCCAGCATGATCTGGCGTGCTTCGCCGTCGCGCGTCTGATTCAACGCGACGTAGCAGTGAAAATGCGTACCGGAGTTGGGGTAGTGCAACGCGGTGACCGATGGGAAGCGCGCCTTCAGCTTCTCGCTCATCTCCGCTTCGCGCGGCAAACGGGCTAAAGTCAAATGTTCTGCGTAAGGACCGCCGACTACATCGACGAGCCATGCATCGTTACGGCGCATCATCGTGTCGACGCGCAACACGTTGTTGGTCGAGCGGTCCGATGAATAACCGGTGAATTCGCCGAACGGGCCTTCTTCGGCGTGAGCTGAAGGATCGATCGTGCCTTCCAGCACGAACTCGGCGGAAGCGGGCACGCCGATGCCATAACGCGGTGTGCGCACCAGCTCCAGCGGCGCGCCGAACAGACCGCCTGCAATCGCGCGTTCGTCGGTGCCGAACGGGACGCGCGCGGCGGCGGCCAACATGAACAGCGGATGCGCGCCGATCACCATCGCGATTTTCAATGTGTCGCCGCGTGCCTGGGCGGCTTGCAACATGCGCCAGAGGTGGCCGCGCGAATGCAGGCTGGTGGCCAAAGCGTCCTTCGCGTGTCGCATCGAGCGGTGATAGCTGAGGTTCGCCACGCCCGTGACCGGATTTTCGGCGACGATCACCGCGTTCGTAATGTACGGGCCGCGGTCGGTTTCGAAGTGGCGGATCATCGGCAGTTGCGCGAGATCGACGGCATCGCCTTCGATTACCTGATCCAGCACGTGACCGTTTGCCAAGAACACCGGCGCGATAGGCGCGTTGGCGCGTTGTTGATAGGCATCGAATAAGCCGGACGCATCGACATCGAACAGGCGCCCAATGCGTGTACGTGAAGCAAAGAAATTGGTGACGAGAGGCGTTGCGATCCCATCGACCTTGTCGCAGATCAGCATGGGATGCTGCCCGCGCGTCGCGAGTTCGGCGACGACGGCCGTGACGTCCTGATCGGCGGACAGCGGCTGCGAGAGCGTCAATACATCATCGGGATAGTGCTCGCGATACGCATGCGCAAAGCGATGAAAATCTTGCGTGGCGCGGAAAAGGTTATCCGCCATAGTGAACTCCGTGTGAGACAACCAAGGCAAGCGCGGCACTGACCGCGCTTGCTTTAAAACATCAGCCAGTCAGCGTTAAGCCGGCTGCGTGACGTCATTCACATAAGTCGCCTTCAAACGCTTCTCCGCTTCGGCGAGATCCTTCGGCGGCTTGGTCGGCTCGATTCCGACCAGACGGGCGATGTTGTTGCCCATGTAGTCTTCGAGGCCATCTTCATCCAGATTCATGCCTTGCGGCGCGGGACCACACAGCATTTCGAGTTCGCGCAGCCACATGCCCGGCTCGTTCGGCGGCGAATCCGTGCCGAACACGATCTTGTTGCGCGGTAGTTCGCGAGCGAATTCGACGATGCGCGACTGATAGCACCAACCCGATTCGCAGTACACGTTCGGCGTATCCATCGCCATCCAGAAGGCTTCGAACGAGTAGTTGCCGCCCGTCTGAATCCCGAAGTGACCGATGATGAAATTCACCATCGGGAATTCGCGGATGATCGGATAGAACTGCGTCGGAATCGTGTACGGTCCGTCGCCGGTGTGAATCAGCACGACCACGCCGAGCTCGGCGCACTTTTTCATCGCGGGACGCAACCAGTCGAGCGCGCGATCCGGACGGTAGCCGTGCATATTCGCGTGCAGCTTGAGCATCTTGAAGCCGTACTCCTTTACGTGGAATTCGAGCTCGGCCGCGCCGTTCTCCGGGCCCCAACGCGGGTTGTACGTGAAGTTGCCGATAAAGCGATCCGGGTACTTCTGCGTCAGTTCGGCGATATACGACATGTAATCGCGAATGCCTTCACGGCCGCGCCGGTTGCCATCGCGATAGCCCGTGTTGCCCGGGGGCGGCTGAATGAAACCCATGTCGATACGGCGCGGCTTGCCGTTGATGATGTACGGACCGTCCATCATCTTCAGCAGGCGTTCGCCGGTGAACGGCTCGCCGGTATGGCGCCACGCTTCGTCGACGAGATTGGTGGGGTGCAGATGGGTATCGATGATCATCAGCGGGCTCCTGCGTAGTCGGCCTGGCCCGCGTGTTTCTTCGCGGTGCCGGCATGGTGTTTCAAATAGGCTTGCGCTTCTTCGACGCTTCTCGGCGGCGCGCTCGGCTCGATGCCGATCATGCGGGCGAGGTTGTTGCCGAGATAGTCTTCGAGCGTGTCTTCGTCGAGATTCAGGCCTTGCGGCGGCTCGTGACACAACACTTCGAGCAAACGCAGCCACATGCCCGGCTCGTTCGGCGGCGTGTCGGAACCGTAGAGAATCTTGTGCGTGGGCAGCACCTTCGCGAATTCGACGATTCGCGATTGCAGACACCAACTCGATTCGCAATACACGTTCGGTGTGTCGAGCGCCATTTGATACGGCTCGAAGCAATACACGCCTCCCGTCTGCACGCCGAAGTGCGCCATGATGAAATTCACCGACGGGAATTCACGAATCAGCGGATACCACTCGCTCGGAATGCTGTACGGGCCGTCGCCGGTATGCAGCTTCACGAGCAAACCGAGGTCCGCGCATTTGCGCAACGCGGGGCGCAGCCAGTCGAGCGCGCGGTCGGGACGGTATGCATGCATGTTGGCCTGCAACTGGACCATCTTGAAGCCGTGTTCCTTCGCGTAAAACTCGATGGCTTCAGCACCGTTCTCCGGACCGCAACGCGGGTTGTAGACGAAACAGCCGAGCAGACGGTCCGGGTATTTCTGAACGCATTCCACGGTGTACGCCATGTAGTCGTCGATCGACTCGCGGCCGGAGCGTTCGCCGTCGGTCCACGTATAGATGGTGTTGCCTTGCGGCGGCTGAATGAAGGCCTTGTCGATGCGGCGAGGCTTGCCGTTGATGATGTAGGGGCCGTCCATCACCTCGATCAGACGCTCGCCGGAAAATGGCTCGCCATCATGGCGCCACGCGAGGTCGACCAGGTTGGTCGGATAACAGCTAGTGTCGATGATCATGTACTCGATCTCCTTGAGAGGAACTGGTGTATCCAGTTGCCGGATCGCGGGCAGGCGCATCGATGGAACTCAGCCCGTTGGGCTTGCCCATGCGGCCCTTTGCAAGGCGCAGTGTTCGTGCGCCTTCCCCTCGCCGGCATCGAGTGTCACACTGATGTGCACTGCTGCTTGCGATGCAGTCTCACAAGATAAAAACGCTCTGTACAATATTTTTTAACCACGATCTTGATACGTTTGCGATATGGACATCCGGCTGTTGCGTTACTTCGCGGTGCTTGCCGACGAACTGCATTTCGGCCGGGCAGCCGCGCGGCTGCACATTTCCCAGCCGCCGCTGAGTCAGCAGATTCGCATCCTCGAAGAGGAGATGGGCACGGCACTGTTCATGCGCTCGCAACACCGTGTCGAACTCACCGAGGCAGGGAAAACACTTAAAGAACAGGTGCCGTTGATCTTCGCGCAGTTCGAACGCGCGATCGATCTGACGCGTTGCGCGGGGCGTGGCGAAGTAGGGAGCCTCGAGATTGGCATCATCAGTTCGGCGATGGTCGAGCCCATTCCGCGCGCGCTACGGGTATTCGCGGAGAAGCATCCGCAAGTGCGGTGGACGCTGCATGAGATGACGCCGGCCGCGCAGATTCTCGCGTTGAAAGAGCGCCGGCTCGATGTCTGTTTCTTCCGCGTCTCGCATGAAGACCCGGAGATTCGCAGCGAAGTGGTGATGCGTGAGCCGGCGGTGGTCGCGTTGCCGTTGGGGCACGCGCTGGCGTCGCGCGGAGAGATTGCGTTGCGTGAGTTGGAGACCGAACGCTTCGTCTCGTTCGGTTTGCGGCAGTCGCAATTGGCGCGCTTTCTACAGGACTGTTGTGTTGAGGCAGGGTTTACACCGCGGATCGAACAGGAAGTCGTCGAGGTGCATACGTTGTTGTGTCTCGTGCGCGAAGGATTGGGCGTGGCGTTGCTGCCTTCGTCCGCGCGGCAGTTGTCGACGGGTGGTGTCGCGTTCGTGCCGGTGGCTGCGCCGCGCCCCGAAGTGTCGCTGCACGCGCGCTATCGTGCCGAGACGCCTTCGCCGGTGTTGTCGCTGTTTCTCGAAACCGTGCGGGAAGTGGCGGCTAGTGTGAGCTGACCGTTTGCGCGACAAGGTCGCGGATCACTTGGATCAGCGGCGCCACACGCCCCGCTTTCTCGCGCGGCCATACGGCGTAGAGGTTGTAGTGCGTCGGAATTTCCACTTGCGTGAGTTCGACCAGATTGCCGTTGCGTTGGGCGTCGGCGGCGAGCAGGCCACGCGCCAAACCCGCCCCCACGCCTGCGCTGGCGGCGGCGATCAAGCCCGCGGCGTTGTCGAAAACCGCGACGGCGTCGGGCTCGACCTCGGGCAGCCCCGCAGCGGCGAGCCAGGGAATCCACGAACGCTTCGTATAGCCGAGCAATGGCAGCTCCAGTAGCTGCTCGGGCGTGAGCGGCACGCTGAGCCCGCGTGCCTGCAACAGCGAGGGCGCGCCCACAGCAGTCAAACGGTCGCCGCAAATCAGCGCGTTTTCGAAGCCGTCCCATTCTCCATACCCATATCGCAACGCAATATCCACGCGCTCGAACGCGCTGCGGTCACGACGCGGTGTGGACAGCACCGTGAGCGATGTCCCGCTCAACGCGCCGAGCAAGGCCGGCAAACGCGCCACCAGCCAGCTCTGCGCGAGTTCGGGATCGACGTCGAGCGTGATGGACTGCTTGACCGTGCGCTCTTTTACCGACGACAACGCGCGATCGATTTGCTCGAAGCCATCCGCCAACTGATTCGCGAACAGCACGCCCGCATCGGTCAATACCACGCGGCCGCTTTCGCGCACGAAGAGCGGCTGGCCGACGAACTCTTCGAGCGTGCGGATCTGCTGGCTGATCGCGCTATGCGTGAGCGACAACTGCCGTGCGGCGCTCGAAAAACTGCCGACGCGCGCTGCTTGCAGGAAGGCCTGCATCGACTGGATAGACGGATAGCGCTTCAACATGGTGTTAGCCGGACTTACGGATGATAGAAGAAATGGTCGCTGGCGTTGTGCTTAACGGCTTTCAATAATGACCGCAAGCACGCGGCCCTTGTCACGTATCCACTCCTGCAATGCGCCGCGCTGCACAACGATATTCAGGAGACAGCGCATGATCGAGATCGTGGTCAACGACACGCGGCACTCGCTCGACAATGTACCGGAAGACATGCCCCTGTTGTGGGTATTGCGCGACCGGCTCAAATTGACCGGCACGAAATTTGGCTGCGGCGGCGGCTTTTGCGGCGCGTGCACGGTACATCTGGAAGGTGAGGCAGTGCGCTCCTGTTTGCTGCCTGCTGTGGCCGTTGCCGGCAAACGCATCACGACGATCGAAGGGTTGTCGAAGGACGGCCGGCATCCACTGCAACTCGCGTGGGTCGCCGAGGATGTGCCGCAATGCGGCTACTGCCAGTCCGGTCAGTTGATGCAGGCGGCCGCGTTTCTCCAGGACAAGCCGACCGTCAACGACGAAACCATCACGACGGCGATGTCCGGCAACATCTGTCGATGCGGCACGTACTCGCGGATTCGCAAGGCGATCAAGCGGGCGGCGTCGGGTGATCCTGCGCTGGCGGCTGTGGAGATGCCTGCTTGCGCGTCCGCCTGCTCGTCTCACGTTACGAACGAGGAGGCTTGAATGCGCAACGACAAAGAAGCGCTGACCAGCGTTCGCGGCGCTGCTCGCCGTCGCTTCATCAAGCAGAGTTCGGCGCTGTTGGCCTCGGGTCTCGCGATCGGCTTCCAGTTGCCCGATGCCTTCGGCAAGGGCGACAACAAAAGCGGTGATCCCAAACCGCAGGCCGGTGAGTTCGAACCGAATGCGTGGGTGCGCGTGCTGCCGGACGATACGATCAAGCTGGTCGTCCACAAACATGACTCCGGCACGGGCACGCGTACCGCGCTCGCTGCGATGGTCGCGGAAGAACTGGACGTCGATCTGTTTCGCGTCGATGTGATCACGCCGGAGAATCCGTTCTACGGCGATTACATTCATCCATTGTGGAAGGTGTTTTCGACGGGCGGGAGTACGAGCGTGTCGCTGGAATACGAGCGCTTGCGACGTGCGGGCGCGACGGCGCGCGCGATGTTGATCGCCGCTGCGGCGAAACAATGGAATGTGGCGCCGGCGACGTGTTCAACGGAGAACGGCTTCGTGGTCAATCAGGCTAGCGGTAAGCGTGCGAACTATGGATCGCTTGCGCAGGTCGCGGCGCAAATGCCCGCGCCGAAAGATGTCGCGTTGAAAGATCCGTCGCAGTTCAAATACATCGGCAAATTACGGAAGAAACGCGGCGCTGCGGAGAAGGCGCGAGGCGCGTTTCCGTACAGCATCGACGTGTCGTTGCCGGACATGTTGGTCGCTGTCGTCACGCGCGCGCCGGTGATCGATGCGCGCGTGCGCAGCGTGGATGCTAAAGCGGCGTTGGCCGTGCCGGGCGTGCGGCAGGTTTTGCAGATTCCTGGGCGGCCCGACATTCTCGGTGGCAATCAGGCCGGCGTGGCTGTGTTGGCCGATGACTATTGGTCGGCGCATAAGGGACAGGCAGAGTTGCATGTGGAGTGGGAAGACAGTCCGCTGGAGACGTTTGATAGCAGCACGCTGGTCGCGCGTCAGGCGGCGTGGCTCGATGATCCTGCGGCGCGGGTGGTGCCGACTGTTCAGAGTGGGGATTTGAAGACTGCGTTTGCGCACGGGGCGCGGGTGATTGAGGCTTCTTATTCAATGCCTTATAAGGCGCAGTGTCCGCTTGAGCCGATTAACGTGACTGCGTGGGCTAAGAAGGACGGTGCAATTGAGTATTGGGGTGGGCTGCAAGTGCCTTCAACGGTGCAGGAGGCGGCTGAGGTGATCGGCGGTATCCCGGCGAATCGTGTGGTGCTGCATGAGCTTGTTTCAGGTGGCAGCTTTGGGTCGCGTGAGTCGAAGTACTGGCTTTTTGAAGTGACCTGGCTGGCGTTGAAAGTTGGGAAGCCGGTTAAGTTGATGAATAGCCGTCAAGATGAAATGCGGGCGCTTTATTACCACTCGGCGAGTTTTCATCGGGCGAAGGCTGGGCTCGATAAGCGCGGGAATCTGGCGACGTTGCAGTTGCGGGCGGTGATGCCTGCTTCGCCGGAACAGTGGGAGCCCGGGTACTTCGATCGGCCGGACCGGATGGACTACAGCACGACTGAAGCGATCAGTAAGTATGAGTTCGCTTATGGGGCGCCGCATGTGGATATTGGTTGGGTTCGGCATGAGACCGGTGTGCCGACTGGGTGGTATCGGGCGGTGAGTTATATACCGAATGTGTTTGCTGTTGAGTCGTTTATGGATGAGGCCGCGCATGCGGGACGTCGGGATCCGGTTGAGTTTCGGCTCGCGCATATGAAGGATCCGCGGCATCAGGCTGTTTTGCGGGAGGCGGCGAAACGGGCTGGGTGGGGGAAGGCGTTGCCTGCTGGGACTGCTTTGGGCGTGGCGACTAATCAGGCTTATAGCAGTTATGTTGCTGTTGTGGCGCGTGTTGCTCGGAAAGGCGATGGTGTTGTAATCGAGAAGCTGACCTGTGTCGCGGATTGTGGGTTGGCTGTTTCGCCGGGTGGGGTCGAGGAGCAGCTTTATGGCGGGTTGATGTGGGGGTTAGGGCATGCGACGGCGGATCGCATCGATATTCGGCATGGGCAGGTCGAACAGAAGAACTTTGATACGTATCGGGTGATGCGGATGAGTGATATGCCGGAGATTGATATTTTGATTGTGCAGGGGGATACGTCGAAGCCTGGTGGGGTGGGGGAGTTGTCTAGTCCTTCGGTGGCGCCGGCGATTGCTAATGCGGTGTTTAGGCTTGCTGGGCGACGGTTGAGAGAGACGCCCTTCGATCTCGCGAAGGTGGGTGGGAAAGGGAAAGCTTGAACTGCGGGTGCGCGGTCACATTGTGGTATCTCAAGGGCTGCTTTTTTTGGCACCGTTTCGATGCTGCGTGCATGGCGTTTGGTTCCAAGGGTTTGTACTTATTTCTTCAACATTGTTTTGTTCTGCAAGTACTTAATTGCGAGCAGGCCACAGCCTAGACTGCAAGTACTGAAACGCAAACGGGCGTTTGCGGACAAACGAAGTCTGGAGGTAAGCATCATGAAACTCGTTCAATCGCTCATCGTCGTAGCTGCTCTTGCAATTCCGGCTGCCTCATCTTTTGCTCAATCGAACGAAGCGGTCGCTCCGACCAATGTTCAGGCCGCACAAACTAGCGTGAATCCAGGAAGTGGCGCTGCGACCGATTTGGGCGGCGTCGCTGACGGGACTTCAGCGTCGGGTAGCCATCATCAACTGCGTTCGTTCGGCACCGCCGTCGCCCACTTGGGACATAAAATCCAAGGCTCTATTCGCCCGGACCCGAATGATGGAATGAAGCCCGTGTTTTTCGGCGGCGCATAAATTGACCGCATTGATTGCAGCCTTGTGTCGTTGATTGAGTGGTGCCAAGACGTCCTTGGTCTGTTGAGGGAATAACGTAGAGACGCGCAGATAAATCTGCGCGTTTTCGCTTTCAGGAATCCGCCGCGGGGCTTGTTTCGCTGAGTGACGAGTTTCGAGCGGGTCAATTGACTGCAACGGGTCGAGATGGAATGGATACCGCCCCTCCCTCCGGAGACCGGTCAACGGCGGAGCACTACGCCGGTGCGACGTCATATCGGGTCCGGATAGGGGCGGACGATCGCGGATGGCAGCTATCCTGTGCGCCTGGTGTGGTCTGAATCTCTCGCGCAGCTACTCGCGCGGATACCCCTGGGCTTGAGCGGTAGCTCAGGTCGGCAGCGTTACGATCGGCGCTTCAGCCAGGCGCCAAGGAGACATCATGACGGTGAAGCGTATGGACAACGTCGGCATTGTGGTTGAAGACATGGATGCCGCCATTGAGTTTTTTGCCGAACTTGGCCTTGAGCTCGAGGGGCGCGCCCCAATCGAAGGAGACTGGGCAGATGGCGTCACTGGATTGCGCGGCATGCGCGTCGAAATTGCCATGATGCGTACGCCGGACGGTCACAGCCGGCTCGAGCTGTCCCGCTTCCTTGCGCCACCTGTGGTCGCCGATCACCGTCGCACCTGGTGAACGCCCTTGGTTACCTACGCGTCATGTTTACCGTGGAGGACATCGACGATACGCTCGCCCGTCTCGGTAAACGCGGCGCGGAACTCGTCGGCAAAGTGGCTCAGTACGAAAACACGTATCGGCTCTGCTACAACCGGGGCCCCGAAGGAATCCTCATCGGGCTCGCTCAAGAGCTTGGGCATGGCGCCTAACCCTTCCATCGAGTGGACGTTAGCGACCGCTGCTTCCCGCTAGAGAAATTCGGAGCGCTGCTCGAGCGCTAAGGGTTTCCAGCGTTACGATCGGCCTGGTCGCTCTCGGGCTGCGCGCGGCCACTAAGGGACACTCGGCGAAGTGCCGCGAATCGTCGACAATCAACTTCCGTGTCACTGTGCTCGAGTAGGATCTAACCGGCTGGCGTCAAAGGTCGAAGCGTGGGAGCGGAGACATCGTTTAACGCAAGATGAGATTGAGCCTGTTCGTTCACCGAAGATCATGGTTTCTATGATCGGCTAGGGACAGTGCATTCTATATTGCGCGTGACGTTGCATCGATATCCGTGCTTATAGACACAAATTTAGGCAACTGTTCGTTTCTTTTCCAACTATCCGGTACGTCAACTGAGTGCGGTCTGTTACTGGAAGGCCGCCGCGGTCGATGCGACCTTCATTAACAACTGAGACTTCGTCGTTGCATATTGATTGGGCGGTTGATAGTCATGTGCGATTTGATACGCCATAGTTAAAGTTTCCTTCGCTTCACTTTCATCGCCGGCAACGTGAAACGCCTTGGCGAGCGAGAGCAAGCCATCAAGATTCATTGCTTTCTGTCTTTCAGAAAGCATCAGAGCCGAGGTCTTGTTGCTGCGCGAAAGGCGCAGACTTTCTGCGCTCATCTCCGACTTTGCCATCGCCTCAGCCAATACACCTTTCTCGCTGATCAATGACTGACGTTGCTCAATCGGCATAACATCAACGATGTTCAATATTCTTCGAAAATCCTCCTCAGACGCCTTCAAGTCGCCCTTCAGATGTTCCTCCCGAGCGATGTATGTCCACAACTCAATCTGCATATGGGTCTTCTGAGGATCTATCTTTCCGGCGAAGAACTTGGCGGTTGAGAAGTCTCCGCGATTCGATGCGTCACGGATTATTTGGCTCAACGTCTCATCTCGAACATCAACGTAAAGCGTAGGTCCCGGCAACTCTTGAAGGAAATCTAGAGCCGCATCTTTATTTCCGTTACGCGCTTCAAAACTCGCATACGCATCGATTATCAACGGTGCAGGAATCCGATGTCGAGCAAAGTCGAGCTGATTCGAGTCAAGTGCAAGTCTCCCGACCGATGCCCGAATCGCCTGCGCTTGACCTTTGTTGGCAATCGAACTGCAGGCGCCTAAAGCTTTGTCCATGAGGTCCAGCGCGGCTGTCGGCTGTGACTTTTGGAAACGGATTATCGCCAGATCCCGGTACGCCAACGCGGTGTCGGCAGAAGGCGGCCATCTGCGGGTAGCCTCTTCAAGCGATGAGACCATCCAATCCGGAACGCCGCCGGGAGCCGCGTTGGCGAGCGCAAAGGCGGCACGGTCAAAATCGGAAGGTGACGCTGGGTCAGAAGTTGCCGAGGTAATTGCTTCGTCAAATATGGAATGTGCCTGCGCTTTAAGGCCCAAATCTGAGTATATTAAGGCGGCATTGGTGAGAGTGTCGGTGCTCCACACGGGTTCTCGCGAGCCACTGCGCAAGATTGCAAGTGCTTCATTGAGAATATGCTCCTTCTCTTCGACCGACATGCTGGAGGGCGCGGAAACTACAGTGACAAGGGCAGCGGATTGGCACGCGCGACATAGCATCCGTGCGCTATCCAGGGCATCCGACGTGAAGCCGTCAAACGCCATCTCCTTCGGGAGCATGGGCTCGTTCGGGTCATTTTCGCGCGCCTCCAACAGGATCTCGCGTGTCGCTTCATGCCATCTGGCGGCCTTGAGGGCTGGTAGCGGGTTCGGTGTGGTTTGTGCCATTACTGCCGCATTTATACCGAGCATTAACAACGACGCGATCAGTTTTTTTTGACAGATAAAGATCATGGCAGACCAATAAGGTGAAGACGACGGATGCTGGTGCGCTCCGTAGAGAGTTCGTCACTTGAATAAACGCACTGCTGAAGATGTCTTCGAGAAGGCGTTGTTCGAGGTCGGTTGTATTGTGGCGCGGGTTTCAAATAATATTCAAGTTCAAAGTCGAGGACATCGGCTTCACGCCCGAAGCCTCTGGCGGACGGCAGGCGATAGCACCCGACGACTCTACAAGCATTGACCATCGCATACGGTTGTGACCTCGTAATGCACTCTACAACTGCCACCCGAGGACTCCCATCTACGTCGCAGCGTTTTCACGGCCGAGCTGAGCGGCCGCTATCCGGAAAGGTGACTGTCCCTTGTGGGTCGAACTGCGCCCATCGTCGTTCGGCTCAGGTCGCCCACGAGCGGACCTCCGTGGGCGTGATTCAATTCACCCCGCAGCCGACATTCGGTGCGAGTTCGGGCTCGTAGACCATAAAAAAACCGCCCGACATAGTCGGACGGTTCTTCGCCATACTCATGCCGCAAAGCGACGTGAAATTACTGTCCAGGCGAACCAATCGACGCAGGTTTGAGCGGTTCGGCTATGCCGCCGTGCACGCCAATCACTGCCTCAACATAGTTTGGCGTCGTTGTCGAAACCGTATCCCATACTGCGGAAACCTTCGCATTGCCACCGGCGAAGACGGCACCAGCATGATTTCCGGCGGCAACGAGGCTGGCATCTGCACCCGAGGCCGTTGGAATCGCTTTCGTCGTGCCGTCTCCCTGCGCTGCATTGATCGGTGTGCCGTAGTTCATTGCAGCCGCGACATTACCGTTCGCATCATAGACGACCACCGCATCGCCTTTACCCAAACCGATCGGATTCGCTGCATCGTTATTGACGTTCAACATCGCAACGACCGGAACCGTGCCAGCGAGGCCCCAGGTTGTGCGGAACGTATTTTCGTCCGTTCCGGGCACACCCGGCACAACGACCAGATGTTCACCCGGTGCAAGCATCGTACCGGCCACAAATGCCGCGCTATTGTTGGCATCGTTGACGTCAGCATGATTGTCGCCCCACTTCCAGCCGGTCAGATCAATTGCCGTGCTGCCATAGTTATAGATTTCAAAGAAATCCTGACCGCCGTCTGCGTTCGAGTTCACCTCCGAGATCAGCACGGTCGGCGCTGGCGCACCTGCTGCTGCAGTCGTGAAGCTCTGCGTCGTGCCTGCATACGCATTGCCATACAGGTCAGTGATAACGCCACCGGCCAATTGCACGGTGTAGCGAGAACTATCCTGCAATGGTGTCGTCAAGGTGATGCTCACCCGACCGCCGTTGAATTTGACCTGGGTCGTGTCGTCAACGGACACATTACGCGTATCAGAGCCGTTGCTGATAACAATGTTACCTGTGCCGGCCTGCACGACTTCGCTGAACGACAGTGTCATGTGGTTGCCGATGATGCCTGTCGCGCCATCGACCGGCGCAGTGCTGGTCAATGTCGGGGCTGTGTGGTCAACGGTACCAATCGCCTTGAACGAGAACGTCGATAAGTCGGACACGGCAGAGGTGTCGTTCCCCGCTGCCGTCTTGATCGCCCCCGTTGGATACGTGATGTGGTAGGTGGTGCCGGCAACCATGTAGAACTTCGGATGAATCTTCATCACATTACCGCTGAACGTCACTTGCGATGCGTCGGTTACGGGAATCGACCGCGTATCGTCAGCGCCGTTACTGAGAACGATATTACCCGCACCCGCCTTCACCGATTGATCGAACGTCAGGTAGAGGTTGCTGCCAATGCCGACATTGTTTGTGCTGGTGGTTGGCTTGAAGATGGTCAGGCCTGGCAGGCTCGGCCCCGCGGCCTGTTCACCAACCGCATAAATGGTCCCGTCCGGGCCCATCGTCACACCCTCGTTCTGAGCAGTGGCACTCATATACAAGCTGCTCAGCAACTTGCCGGTACGATCCATCTCGACGATCTTGCCATCCGGCGCGCCGATGATGATGATGTTGCCGTAATCCGGAGCGCTGCTCGGTACGATATTCGACAACGAGAAAACGTCATTGAACGCAGAAAGGCCCGTCACGGCCGCATCGAACAGCACCGGCGGATTGTCTGTCGTCGGCAAGATGGGCGTACCGTTCGATGCTGTCGCCGACCCGCTCGCAAAATTGATTGCGGCCTGGAAGATGATGGTGGGTTGCGACTGGCGCACGGCAATGTAGCCACCTGTTTTGGTATCGAAAGTAACACCCTCAATACCGACGTTGGCAACCGTCGTCCCCAGTTTGACGGACTGTACGTCTGCTCTGTGCAGTATTCCACCAGGAACGTAAGTGAACAGATCGACTTGACGGAGACGCTCTTCCACCAATACGAACTTGCCGCCACCGACATAGGTGATGCCTTCAGTGTCCTCGAAGTCGCCGGCATTGAGCGTCATGGAATCGATAACGTGACCATCGCTCTTTGCAACCTGCACCACTGAGGTCGCACCGTCGCCAATGACAAACAGCGAATCGGTATCCTTGTCATAGGTCACGCCGGACGCCTCTGCATTCAGCAGATTGGTGCCGGTCGTAGCGAACTGCAGAGGAAACATTGCTGTCTGCGTGTAGCTATTCAAATCATAGGTGCTTTGCGGATTGGCAAATGCAAGCGTAGGAATTTTGCTATCTACTACAGGCGCTACATTGCCGCCATTGTCACCAGCAGTGCTGCTGCTATTATCGCCCCCGCCACATGCACTAAGACCGGCTGCGAGAATCGCAGAAATTAAAAGTTTTATTTTCACGGTACGGTAAGTATTTGAAAGGTTGAAGAATTCGCGACCATATCGGACGTGTATTGCATTTTCATGACCGATAAAACTGTACGAGAGCGCGCTCGGGCAGGAATAGCCGATAACTTTGGTTTGGCGGTCGACGCTGTCCAACCGGAGATGCATTTTGCGACCGGTTTTCAGGCTGCCCCACCGCCTGATTTCAAGCGCAACGAGTACGACAGATTGCCTGACGACATCCGGGACGTGGCGAATCGCGTGATAACGAGAAACTTGAGAGTGGTGCGCTTGTCGTTCACACGGTGTGCGACTACTGCGATCACATGGTTCGTTGTTACTCGGTCAAACCAAAGGACGTAGCGAAGCCTACCTGGACTTCCGTGACGCATGGCCAATAGGAGGCGCGGGGCCGGTGCTTCTGCGGCTACGGTACGCGTGTGTTGAAGGCGATGAGCCGCCTCGATCAAGACGTTCAGCGCGAGCAAGGTAATCTCGCGATTGATATGTGTGCATTCTCATTCAAGAATGCACATGGCGAAGATCTGGCGCTTCGTGCGTTTGTGCAGGTGATTATTCAATGTCACCGGAAACGCACCCGCCACACGCATCGCCGCACCGAGAATGGAGGCTCCTCAGCTCTTCAACGGCAACCATATCTCAAGCCCGCCCATCCCACTGACAGGATCAAACTTCTGGTCATACCGCTCAAAATTCGGCGCATCAGCAGGAATATGTCCCGATGCCGGCAGCCACTGATTCCAGGTCGTGTTCCAGGTACGCCGGATAGTCGAAATATGTTCGCGATGGCTAAACACCGCATACCGCTGCGGCGAAATCCGCAAGCGGCTCAACTCAGCAGGCAATGCTGAAAAGTCACTGACTTCGACACCGCACAGATAGTCAATGTTGCCAGCATCGTCAGCGTTATAGCAGACGCCATACGCCACATTGCCGATCTGCCCAGGCACTTTGCCGAAGTAGTCACCAAAGCGCTGCCACTGCGACGGAATTGCAGCGCAGGTTTCGCTGGTATAGCGCTCGCTCAAGCCCGCAACAAGAAACGCTTTGCCGTCTTCAAAGCGCGGCGGTTCGAGATGGGTAAGCAGGGTTTCGTCCATTTTGATTGGCTCCACGAGGGCGAGATTGTCGAGATGGCCACGCGCGCGCAGCGCGTCGGGCGTGAGCCCAAATTGCTCGCGAAACGCGCGCGTGAATGCCTCGTGAGAACCGTAGCCGGCGTCGATGGCGACCGCGAGGATGTCCGGTGCACCACTCGCTAGACGGCGTGCCGCCTCGCTCAAGCGCCGCCCGCGCACATAGCGCATCACCGAAAACCCCGTGGCCGCTTCGAAGGCGCGCGCCAGGTGAAAGCGCGACACGCATCCGCAGTTGGCGATGTCGTCGAGCGTCAACTCGTGGGCAAAGTGGCTTTCGATAAACCACAGCGCTTTTCCAACCGGGTTCATATGGGCTCTCATGTCAGCATGGAACCAGCTTAGCGAGCGCCGATCCGGGGCGTTTGATCGGGATTGCGGTTTTGGGGGGGCGGCGTTTAGTAGTTTTCGGTCGCGGCTTTGTTGCCCGTGGCGGGGGAGTGTCCATCCGCTGCCGTCACGTTGTGACCGTGAGCCCCTTCCTGCGCCCCAGCCGCAACCGCGTGCCCCGGCCGCAACAACAGCCCCCCAAGCACCCCCGCCACTGCCGCAAAGATCGCCCCAAACAAAAACGCGACGTGATACCCACTGTTCAGCGCCGCGACCGCATCACCAGACGCCTGCATCGCCTCACTCCGCGCCGCGGCAAGACTCGCCAGCACCGCAAGCCCAAGCGCGCCACCCATCATGAACGACGTATTGACGATACCCGACGCGAGCCCCGAATCACTCGGATCGACATCGCTCATGGCGGCGAGCAGCATCGGATTGAAGGCGATACCGGCGCCGAAGCCGAGCAGAATCATGCCGGGCATGACATCGAGCACAAAGCTGCCGCCCACCGGCGCGCGAGCGAACAAAGCAAGACCGCACGCCGCGACCAGCAGACCGACGGCCAGCGGAAGCCGCAGACCAAAGCGCATCACCACCCGCGCCGACAGCCCGAGCGAAAAGAACCCCATGATCAGATTGGCGGGCAGGAATGCAAGCCCGACCTGCAACGGTCGATAGCCAAGCACACGCTGCAAATACAGCGCAGAGATGAAGAACCAGGCAAACATCGCCGCCGCCCACAACACGCCGACCACATTCGCCGTCGCCACATTGCGCAAGCGGAACAGACCAAGCGGCATCAATGGATGCTGAACGCGCGCTTCGATCACAAGGAACACGACAAGCAGCGCCAACGCGGCAAACAGCAAACCGAGCGTCTGCGCCGAAGTCCAGCCAGCCTCATTGCCATTCACCACCGCATAGACCGCCAGCATCAGCGAAACAGTGACAGACACCGCGCCGGCCACATCGAGCCGCTCGCCGTGCGCATGCCCGCGCGCGGACGGCAACAGTGCGACACACAGCGCGTACACGGCAATACCGATCGGCAGATTGACGAGAAAGATCCAATGCCAGCTCAGCAGATTGGTCAGCAGCCCGCCGAGCAACACGCCGATGCTGCCGCCACCCGCGCACACGAAACCATACACGCCCATCGCTTTGGCACGCTCGCCGGGCTCTGTGAACAGATTCATGATGAGGGACAACGAAACCGCCGAGACGATGGCACCCGCCACGCCCTGAACGGCCCGCGCGCACACCAGCAACCCTTGCGAGTTCGAAATGCCGCAAGCAAGCGACGCCAGAGTAAACAACGTGATGCCGATAAGAAACAGCTTGCGATGCCCATACAGGTCGCCGAGCCGCCCGCCAAGCAGCAGGCAACCGCCGAAGGTGAGCATATACGCATTGACCACCCACACGAGCGATGTCTCGGTAAAACCGAGATCCGCCGCAATGGACGGCAGCGCAACGTTCACGATCGTCGTATCGAGCACGATCATGAGCACGCCGAGGCACAGCACGATCAGTGCGAGCCAGCGTTTGTTGCCGTGGATGGAATGGGTCATGCAGGCGGCTCCTTAGGCACGGTCTATCGGATGCCGGACGCGCCGCCGCTGAAACAGGCGCTGCGCCGAAAGAAACGCAACCGGCCGCAACACCGTCCAACCGGTTGTCAACTCGTTGACGACAATGGGATTTTTCAGTCTAGCACCCGCGGGTTTGGACCCACAACTACGATTTCCAGGGCCGCGCAAACCTCAATCGCCGCCGAGCAATTCGTACTTGCCGCCGCGCTCCAGCGCTCGCTGATAAGCCGGCCTCGCGTGAATACGCTTGAGGAAATCGACCACCGCCGGAATCTGGCCTTCCATGCCGCCGCGCGCCGTGGCGGCTTCGAGCGGGAAGCTCATCTGCACGTCAGCCGCCGTGAAATCGTCACCGACGAACCAGCCGGTCGCGCTCAGTTCCTTGTTGATGTAGCCGAGGTGCAGCTTCAACTGCGGATCGATGAAGCTCGACTGCAACGTGCCGGCAATCTTGCGCGCGATCGGCTTGGCGAAGAACGGCATCGGCGCGCTGGCAATGCGCAGCGCCACGAGCTTGAGCAGCAGCGGCGGCATCGCGGAACCTTCCGCGTAATGCAGCCAGTACGTGTAACGCAGCCGCTCCGGCGTGCCCGACGCCGGTGCAAACCGTCCCTGCCCGTATTTGCCGATCAGATACTCAATGATCGCGCCCGACTCCGCGACAGTCTGGCCGTCATCGGTAATCACGGGCGACTTGCCGAGCGGATGCACCGCGCGCAACTCGGGCGGCGCGAGCATCGTGTTCGGATCGCGCTGGTAACGCTTGATCTCGTAAGGAACGCCGAGTTCTTCGAGGAGCCACAGCACACGTTGCGAGCGCGAGTTGTTCAGATGATGGACGGTCAGCATGGGTCGAGGGACGGTGGCCAATGGAGTGTCACATCATAAGGTTGTTGTGCAGAGGCGGGCCTCTAGTCGCACCTCACACGCGTGATTTGCCGCCCATCAATTGATTCGACGGCAGCGTTTCGTCGAGCAGCTTGCGCGCGCTTTCGATACCGGCCACAGGCAGCCCCTCTGGGTTCAGCAAGCCCACCTGCACCAGCACGGATGCCTGATCCCAATAGATGTGCTCGTTATAAAGCTTGTCGCCGCGGAAACACACGACCGCGAGCATCGGCACCTCGAAATACTTACCGGTCGGCGCGACGCCGGGCAGCAACCAGTCGATCTCGCAGCTATGCGTGCAGCTGAAAATGAATTCGTCGACGATGCGATCCGCGCCGATGGTGCGCGAAATCGGAATCAGCTTCGTATCGACAGGATTCGAGTTGACGAAGTGATGCGTATAGAAACGCTTGAGGTTGTCATGACCGACTCCGCCGGTCATGGTCGGAACGTGATTGACGTAGGGTTGCGCGACCATGGTCGGCATGACCGCATCCACGTCACGCGTGGCGAACTCGTGGTAGCAATGCGCTTCCCACAGCGCGTTGAGATCGTAGACCGGACCCAGCACCTTGCGCAGCAGCGCGAGCGTGCGCGAATACGCCATCATCGCGGCGGGTTTGTCGTATTGCGGACGCGACGGCGCGGCAAACGCATGATCGCAACCGGGGTACACGTGTTGCTCGATCTGCGGCCGCGTGCGCAACGCTGCGCTGATCCGTTCGCGGGTTTCCGGCGGACAATGCGAGTCGTTTTCGGGGAAGTGGAACACCATCGGGCAGCGAATCGCGGGCACTTCGTCCAGATACGCTTCGAGGCCCACGCCGTAGTAGCTGACTGCGCAATCGACATCGGTTCGCGCGCCGCTCAGGAATGCGAGCTTGCCGCCGAGGCAGTAACCCACTGTGCCCACCTTGCCGGCCTGTTCGGGCATGGCGCGCAATGCGGCGACGGTGGCCGCGATATCGTCGATCGCGAGGTCCGTGTCGAACTGGCCGAGATAGGCGAGCGCCTGTTTCATGTCGGCTTCGCCATATCCGAGCACGATGCCCGGTTTGATCCGCCAGAACAGATCCGGCACCAGCACCACATAACCTTCCTCAGCGAAGCGGTCCGCCGTCGCCTTCATGGTGTCGTTGATGCCGAAAATTTCCTGCAGGAGCACGAGTCCCGGCCCCGACCCTTGCGCGGGGCGCGCGACGTACGCATTGAAACGGCCGCCATCCTGGGCGACGACTTCGATGAAAGAGGCGGCCATGCGGTGTGTCTCCTGTGTCGATCGTTGATCGACAAATGTGGGCTAGGCCATCGTACGCAACTCGAAGCGTTTGAGCTTGCCGGTTTCGGTGCGCGGCAGTGAATCGACGAAAACGATGACGCGTGGATATTTGTACGGCGCCACGCTATTTTTCACGAAATCCTGCAGTTGCGCGACCAATTTGTCGTCGCGCTCGTGACCGGGATTGACCACGACGAACGCTTTGACGATCTGTCCGCGGGTTTCGTCCGGCACACCTATCACGCCGCATTCGGACACCGCGTCGTGTTGCAGCAGGACGCTCTCCACTTCGGGGCCGGAGATGTTGTAGCCGGCGGAGACGATCATGTCGTCGGCGCGTGCCTGGTAGAACACGTAGCCGTCTTCGTCGAGATAGACGGAATCCCCGGGCAGGTTCCAGCCGTCGCGCACGAACTTCTTCTGCCGCTCGTCGGCGAGATAGCGGCAGCCGGTCGGGCCGCGCACCGCGAGTTTGCCGATCGTGCCGGGCGCGACCGGTCGCATGTCGTCATCCACGGCCTGCACGACGTAACCCGGCACCGCGCGGCCGATGGCGTTCGGGCGAATCTCGTCGCCTTGCGCCGAAATGAAGATGTGGATCAACTCGGTGCCGCCGATGCCGTCGATCATGTCGATGCCGGTCGCGTCGCGCCACAGACGCCGCGTCGAATCCGGCAATGCTTCACCCGCCGACACGGTTTTCTTCAGCGAAGAGACGTCGTGGTGCGCAACCAGCGGCGCCATTTGCCGATAGAAAGTCGGCGCGGTGAACATGACAGTCGCGTGAAAACGCTCGACGGTCTGCAGCAACGTCTCGGGCGTGAGCTTCTCGATCAACACCGTGGAGGCGCCAAATCGCAACGGAAAACACAGCAGGCCGCCGAGCCCGAACGTGAACGCGAGCGGCGGCGTGCCGCAAAAAATATCGCTCGATGTGGGCTTGAGCACGTGGCGCGGGAACAGATCGCACATGGCCACGACATCGCGATGAAAGTGCATGCAGCCTTTCGGCGCGCCGGTCGTGCCGCTGGTGAAGGCGATCAGGCAAACGTCGTCGGCGGCGGTGTCGCACGCGGTGAAGTGGTCGGGCTTGTTGATCGCGAGCGTATCGAGCGAATCGGCGGCGTCGTCGTGGAAGAGTCGCGTTTGCTTCAGACCCGCGCAATAGAACTCGTCTTCTGGATCGGTGCAGCGTGCCAGTTCGGCGGTCAGGCGAGCGTCGCACAACGCCGCGCCGACCTGCGCTTTTTCGATGATCTGCTTCAGTTCCTTGGCTCGCAGTAGCGGCATGGTCGGCACCACGACGAGTCCGACTTTCAGCGCCGCGAGCGCGGTCACGGCCATGTGCAGCGTGTTCGGACCGCGTAGTAAAACGCGGTTGCCGGGCTGCAGTCCCATTTCGTCGACCAGCACGTGCGCGCTGCGATTCACGAGCGCCAGCAGTTCACCGTAAGTGGTGGCGCGTGGTGTGCCGTCGACATCGGACCAGATCGCGGGATGATCGCGGTGGCCTGCATCGATGGTTCTATCGAGCAATTCCGTCGCGCAGTTCAAGCGCGCCGGGTACGCGACGTCGGGGTTGTCGAGCAGAAAGACGGGCCATTGATCCTGCGGCGGAAGATTGTCGCGCGCGAAGGTATCGACGTGTGCTGACGGTTCCATCATGGTCTCCCGGGCGTTGAGCCGGCTAAATGCGCTTCGGTTGGCTTGGTGGTTTCGTGGACTTTTTCGCGTGTGCGTTACTGCGGGACCACAGCGGTTCCTTCGATTTCGACTTTCGCTTCGTCTTCAATCAGCGCGACGACCTGCACCGCGCTCATCGCGATGTCGTAGTCGCCGATCAGCTCGCGAAACGCGCGGCCGATGTCTTTCAACGAAGCGAGGTACTCGCGTTTGTCGGTGACGTACCACGTCAATCGCACCAGGTGCTCGGGCTTGCCGCCCGCTTCGTGCAATACGGCGAGCACATTCTTGAGCGCCTGGATGGCTTGCGCGGCGAAGTCGGTCGTCTGGAAACGCGCCTGTTCGTCCCAGCCGATCTGGCCGGCAATGAACACTTGCGTACCGTTTGCCGCGACGCCGTTCGCGTAGCCACGCGGCTTGACCCAGCCGGCGGGAAGAAGAGCTTTTTTCATGAGCGATGCGCCTCAATGGAGTCGGGCTTTGGAGCGAACGCCGCGAGCGCGCTCGCGATGTCGGCGGGAATGTCGATGGATGTGCCGCGTTCGAGCGACGTCGTGACGAGCACCTGTTTCGCGCGGAAACGGGTTTCGCCGTTGCAATGGCCGACGATCTCGATGCTGATCGAGCGCCGCCCGATCGCCGCAACATTAAGTGTCAGCGTGATCGTTTCGCCCATCTGGCTCGGCCGCGAAAACTCGCAGTCGAGTTTGACGATCGGCAAGCCGAGGCGGCGTTGCGAGATCATGTGCGCGTAATCGATATGCAGGCCTTCGTTGAACCAGTCTTCGACCAGCGCGTTGGTCATCACCAGATATTGCGGAAAGAACACGATGCCCGCCGGATCGCAGTGCGAGAAGCGGATGCGTACGGGCCGTTCGAAAGACGCGCTCATTTGAGGTTCGCTCCGGCAGTCGCGGCAGCATGCGCTTTCAACAGATCGCGTCCAACAATCAATTGCTGCACTTCGGTCGCGCCTTCGTAAATGCGCAGCGCGCGAATCTCGCGATACAACATCTCGACGGCCGTACCGCTTTGCACGCCCATGCCGCCGTAGAGTTGCACCGCGGCGTCGATCACCTGTTGTGCGCCTTCGCTTGCGTGCCACTTCGCCATTGCGGCTTCACGCGTGACGTTTTCGCCTTGATCGCGCAACCACGCGGCGCGATAAACCAGCAACGCGCTGCTATCGATGGTCAAGGCCATCTGCGCGAGTTTGGCCTGCGTCAGTTGAAAATCGCCGAGCGTCTGCCCGAACATCTTGCGCGACGCGGCACGCGCGAGACCTTCTGCCATTGCATGACGCGCGAACCCGAGCGACGCGGCCGCCACGGAAGTGCGGAAAATATCCAGCGTCCGCATGGCGAGCTTGAACCCTTCACCGGGCGCGCCGAGCATCTGGCTGCGCGGCACGCGAGCGCCGGCAAAGTGCAGGCGCGCGAGCGGATGCGGCGCGATCACGTCGATGCGTTCGGCGATCTCCAGGCCCGGCGTTTCCGCATCGACAATAAATGCGCTAATGCCGCGCGCACCCGGCGCTTCGCCGGTTCTCGCGAACACCACGTAGAAATCGGCGATGCCGCCATTGGAGATCCACGTCTTGTCGCCGTCGAGCACGTAGGCGTCGCCGTCTTCGCGGGCGGAAAGCGCCATGGCGGCAACGTCTGAGCCCGCCTCAGGCTCGGACAGCGCGAACGCTGCGATGACCGTGCCGTTGGCGACGCGCGGCAGGTAACGTGTCTTCTGTTCGTGCGTGCCGCCGAGCGAGATGGCGCCCGAACCAAGCCCCTGCATCGCCAAAGCGAAGTCCGCGAGTCCCGAGTGTTTGGCCAGCGTTTCGCGCAGCAGGCAAACGGCGCGCGTATCGATCGTATCGCCGTGGCCGCCGTACGCAACGCCGCCCACGCCGTACTTCAGCCAGCCCGCGGCGCCGAGTTCACGCACCAGATGACGGCAGGTCGCATCCACGTCCTTGTGGTCTTCGTGCGAGAGGTTCTCGCGGCACCATGCTTCGATGCCCGCGGCCAGTTCGCGATGACGCGGCTCGAAGAACGGCCACGCCAGCGCGCTATGCAGATCCAGTTCGGTGTTGGCGCTCAACTCAGTCTCCTTCGAACACCGGACGCGACTTCGCGGCAAACGCACTGTAGGCGCGCTCGAAATCGCGTGTGCTCATGCAGATCGCTTGGGCTTGCGCCTCGGACTCGATCGCTTCGTCGATGCTCATGCTCCATTCCTGATGCAGCATCTTCTTCGTGATGCCGTGCGCGAAAGTCGGACCGGCGACGAGGTCGGCGGCGAGCTTGTGCGCTTCTTCAAGGAGCGCTGCGGGTTCGCACAGCCGGTTGTAGAAGCCCCATGCGTGGCCTTCGTCGCCGCTTGCCGAGCGTCCGGTGAAGAGCAATTCGGCGGCGCGCCCCTGGCCGATGATGCGCGGCAGAATCGCGCAAGCGCCCATATCGCAGCCCGCGAGACCGACGCGTGAGAACAGGAAAGCGAGCTTGCTGCGCGCGGTGCCGAGCCGCATGTCGGACGACATCGCGAGAATCGCACCGGCGCCGGCGCAGACGCCGTCGACGGCCGCAATCACCGGTTGTGGGCAATGGCGCATGGCTTTGACCAGATCGCCGGTCATGCGCGTGAAGAGCAGCAGTTCCGGCATCGGCAGATCAATCAGCGGCGCTATGATGTCGTGCACGTCGCCGCCGGAACAGAAGTTGTCGCCGGCGCCGTGAATCACCACTGCCTTGACGTCGGTCGCATAGGTCAATTGCCGGAACAGATCGCGCAACTCGGCATACGACTCGAAAGTCAGCGGATTCTTGCGCTCCGGGCGGTTCAGCGTGATCGTCGCGACCTTGTCGGCGACCGACCAGCCGAAGTGCCGCGCTTCGTAGCCGGCTAGCGTGAGGCGATTGCCGGCCAGCAGGGCATCGGCGTTGGATCGTGTCATGAATGTCTCCTATGTCCGCTCGTTTCGATGCCGATCAGTCTTTCAGACTGTCGAGCAGATGTTGCTTGAGTTTGCCGAGGCGTTGATGGGTGCGCGATTTTTCATCGAGGCTCAAACCGCCGAACAGTTCGACTACCCATTGCTCGTGCGCGACCGCCATCTTGTCGAACGCCTTGCGACCCGCCGGTGTCAGACACACGCTGATCGAGCGGCGGTCGTTCGGATCGTTGTCGCGCAAGACCAGTCCTTCTTTTTCAAGCTGATCCGTAATGCCGGTGATGTTGCCGCCCGTCACCATCAAACGGCGCGACAGTTCGGTCATTTTCAGGCCTTCAGGATGTCGCTCTAATTGGGCCATCAGATCGAAACGCGGCAACGTGGTATCGAATTCGTTGCGCAGACGCTTGCGCAATTCGGCTTGCACGAGGTTGGTCGTGGTCAGCATGCGCAGCCATAGCCGCAAGCCCATGTGACTATCCGCGCCGGTGCTCATTTCGAGGTCCACGACGTTCTCCGCGGGTTTGGGGACGCCTTTGCGCTGCGGTTTCGTTTCAGCCGCCGCCGCGGGCTTCTTGATGTTCAATGACTTGGTCACATCACTTCTCCACCAGAGATGGAAATGGATTGCCCCGTGATGGCGTCCGAGCCGGGTTGGCAGAGCCAGAGCACCGCATTGGCGACCTGTGCTGGACTCACGAAGCGATGTTGCGGATTCGAGCGAAGCAGGGTCTCGCGCGCTTGTTGTTCGGTGCGCGAGGTCTTGCTGGTGATCTGTTCAAGCGATGCGTGCAGCAGTTCCGTTTCCGTATAGCCTGGACACACGGCGTTCACGGTGATGCCTTTCGTCGCGACTTCCAACGCGAGCGAACGCGTGAGACCGATCACGCCATGTTTCGCGGCGCAATAGGCAGCGACGTACGCGTAGCCGATCTGTCCCGCCGTGCTGGCCACGTTGATGATGCGTCCATGGCCGCGCTCGAGCATGCCGGGCAATACCGCGCGCGTGCCGAGAAAGACGCCGGTGAGGTTCACGTCCAGCATGCGCTGCCAGAGCGCCGTGTCGGTGTGTGTGAACGGCGCGGCTTGCGCCTGACCCGCGTTGTTGACGAGGATGTCGACTGCGCCAGCCTCATGAAACGCGTTCGCGACGGAGTCTTCCTGCGTGACGTCGACGCTGATGCACGCCACGTCGCCCAGCGCGCGGCACTTTTCGCGCTGCATGTCGAGACGTTCCGCATTGCGGCCCATCAAGGTCACGCGCGCGCCGGCGCGCAGCAAGCTTTCCGCGACTGCCGCGCCGATGCCGCTGCCGCCACCGGTGACGACCGCGTGCTGTCCCGCGAGGGTGGAATTGAGCGTGTTCACACGGTTCCTTCAGCGCGTTGCGCGCGTTCTTGCGGCGACAGACCGGCGTTCGCGGCGGCTTGAGCACGCTCGCGTTCGAGGTTGCGTTCCAGTTGGGACTTCGCCGCCGTGTAGGGCTTCGGCCACATCACATCGAAATAGCCGATCTTGGCCGCTTCGTTCAACGTCCACGAAGGATTCGCCAGATGCGGGCGAGCAATCGCGCACAGATCCGCACGGCCTGCCGCGATGATGCTGTTCACGTGATCCGCTTCGGAGATCGCGCCGACCGCGATGGTCGCAATGCCGGCTTCGTTGCGCACCCGGTCGGCGAACGGCGTCTGGAACATGCGGCCGAATACCGGTTTTTCTTCTTTGCTGACCTGGCCCGACGATACATCGATCATGTCGGCGCCGGCGGCCTTGAAGGCTTGAGCGATCTTGACTGCGTCGTCGGGCGTTGTGCCGCCTTCGACCCAATCGTTCGCGGAAATGCGCACGGAAATTGGCTTGCCTTGCGGCCAGACCGCGCGGATCGCCTCGAAAACCTGCAACGGGTAGCGCAGACGATTTTCCAGCGAGCCGCCGTATTCGTCGGTGCGATGATTGGTCAGTGGCGACAGAAAGCTCGACAGGAAATAGCCGTGCGCGCAATGCAATTCGAGCCAGTCGAAACCCGCTTCCACCGACATTTGCGTGGCGCGGACGAACTGCGCTTCGATTTCACGCAACTCGTCTTGCGTGGCTTCGCGCGAATGCTGGCTGACGCCACGCAGATATTGCTGCGGCGATGCCGAGATGAGCGGCCAGTTGCCTTCCGTGAGTGGCTGATCGATGCCTTCCCACGAGACACGTGTCGAGCCTTTCGCGCCGGAATGGCCGAGCTGAATGCCGATCTTCGCATCCGACTGACGATGCACGAGATCGACGATGCGCTTCCACGCGGTGAGATGCTCGGGCGCGTACATGCCCGGACACGCGGGCGTAATGCGCGCTTCGGGCGAGACGCAGGTCATTTCCGTCATGACGAGCCCTGCGCCGCCCATCGCGCGGGCGCCGAGATGCATCAGGTGATAGTCGCCCGCAATGCCGTCGACGGCCGAGTATTGCGCCATGGGCGACACCACCACGCGGTTTTTCAGCGTGACGCCGCGCAGCGTGAAGGGCGTGAACATGGGCGGGACGGAGTGCTTCTCCGGCGCGCGATTCACGCCGGAGCGCTGGGCGAGCCAGTCTTCGAAGACGGACAGGTACTGCGCATCACGTTCACGCAAATTTTCGTGAGAAATACGCTGCGAGCGCGTGAGCAGCGAATAAGCGAACTGTTCCGGCTCGAACGACGTGTAGCGGTCGACATGCTCGAACCATTCCGTCGAATTGCGCGCCGCGTTTTGAATGCGCAATACGTCGATGCTGCGCACGTCGGTGTAATGCTTCAGCGCGGCGGCGAGGTCACCCGGATGCGCGCCCATGCTGTTGGCGAGTTCGATCGAATCTTCGAGCGCGAGCTTGGTGCCCGAGCCGATCGAGAAGTGAGCGGTATGCGCGGCGTCGCCCATGAGGACGACCGGCGTTTGCGTGCCGTCCGCGTTGCTGCGCCAATGCACCCATTCCTCGTTGACGACGCGCGGGAAGCGAATCCATTGCGACGAGCCACGCAAATGCGCCGCGTTCGACAACAAGGGGTTGCCGTCCAGATACTTCGCGAACAGCTTTTCGCAGAAGGCAATGCTGTCTTCCTTGCTCATTTCGTCGAGGCCGGCGGCGCGCCACACGCGCTCCGGCGTTTCGACAATGAACGTGGAGGTCTGATCGTCGAAACGATAGGCGTGCGCCTGGAACCAGCCGAACTCGGTTTCTTCGAAAGCGAAGGTGAAGGCGTCGAAGAGTTTTTTGGTGCCGAGCCAGACGAAGCGGCAATCGCGCATGTCGACGGAGGGGCGATAGGTGGCCGCGTACTTTTGACGGACCGCGCTGTTGGCGCCGTCGCAAGCGATGATCAGGTCGGCCTCGTAGACGCTGTCGTCCGTGACCTGGGTTTCGAAAACCAGCTTGACGCCGAGTTCCTCGCAGCGCGCTTGCAGGATATTCAGCAGACGCTTACGGCCGATGCCGCAGAAGCCGTGACCCGATGAACGGATTTGCCGGCCGCGGAAATTGATCTCGATGTCGTCCCAGTGATTGAAGGCGTCGAGGATCGCGTCGGCGCTGGGGGCGTCGGCGGCGCGCAGATTGCCGAGTGTCTGGTCGGAGAAGACGACGCCCCAGCCGAAGGTGTCGTACGGGCGGTTGCGCTCGACCACCGTGACATCGTAGGCCGGGTTCCGGCTCTTCATCAAGAGGCCGAAGTACAGACCGGCCGGGCCGCCACCAATGCAAACGATGCGCATGCTTGTTCCCCATATGTGAACGCTGCTGATGGAGATAATTTAGGCGTAGATAGTTTAGATGTCAAGTAAATGTGCGGGCGAAAACACCGAGCCACAAAGCGGCGCGGCGCTGGCCTGACGGCCAGCCGGACTAGACGGTCGGGTGGATTACAGCAGCTGTGAAAATAAAGTATGTGGCGAACCTGCATTTTCGACACTGAGGCGGGGGTACACAAACCCTGCCCGAGAACGTGGCCCGCTCGCGAATTGAAGCTTGCATCAGCTTGGCCCCAGGCGGCCTCGATGCATCAGACGAGCGCTTTGCTGGCAGCGGCCGTGCGGCCGCGCAGCCAGTTAATGCTCGCGAAGAGCAGCACGGCGAACACGATCAGCATCGTCGCCACGGCGAGGATCGACGGGTCGATCGAGTCGCGAATACCGCTCCACATCTGCCGCGGCACGGTGGTTTGATCCGGGCCGCCGATAAACAGAATGACGATGACCTCGTCGAACGAGGTCGCGAAAGCGAAGACGCTGCCGGTCGCGACCGCCGGCGTGATGAGCGGCAAGGTCACGCGCCTGAATGTGACCCACGGCGTCGCGCCGAGCCCCGAAGCGGCGCGCAACAGACTCTGATCGAACGAAAGCAGTGACGCGGTCACGGTGATCACGACGAATGGCGTGCCGAGCGCCGCATGCGCCAGGACCACGCCGGGATACGAGTTCACCAGGCCGAGCGGTGCGAAGATCAGATAGAAGCCTGCGGCGACGACGACGATCGGTACGATCATCGGCGAGATGATGATCGGCATGATCAGCGAGCGCAGCGGAAACTGCGTGCGCGAAATGCCCAGCGCGGCGAGCGTGCCGAGACATGTGGCGATCAGCGTCGATGCCGCGCCGATGCCGATGCTGTTCAGGAGCGATCGTTGCCAGCCCGCGCTCGTGAGCGCCTGCTCATACCAGCGCAGCGAAAAGCCCTGCAACGGGTAGGAGAAATACGAGCCCGAATTGAACGAGAGCGGGATGATCGCGAGAATCGGCGCAATCAGGAAAAACAGCACAAGCGCTGTATGCAGCCGCACCCAGCGCGCGGCGATGCGTTCCGTCAGCACCTTGTTGCGTTGATCTTGCATGTCGTTCCCTCGTCGTGTCCGCATGTTTCAACCGAGTTTCAACCGAAGCGCAAGCGGTCGATACCGACGATGCGGTTGAACAGGAAATAGAAGATCGCCGTGAAGATCACGAGATAGGCCGAGAGCGCACCGGCAAGGCCCCAGTTGAGTTGCGTGTTGGTCTGTATCGCGATGAGCTGGCTGATCATCTCGTCGCCTGCGCCGCCTAGCAGCGCGGGCGTGATGTAGTAGCCGAGCGCGAGCACGAACACGAGGAAGCAGCCTGCTCCCACGCCCGGCAGCGTCTGCGGCATGTAGATCCGCACGAACGCGGTGAACGGGTGCGCACCAAGCGATTGCGCGGCCCGCACATACACGGGCGATACGCTCTTCATCACCGAATAGATCGCGAGAATCATGTAGGGCAAGAGCACATGCGTCATGCCGATGAGCACGCCCGCGCGGTTGAAGATGAGCGGCAGCGGATGCGTGGTGAGCCCGAGCCCCATCAGCAGGCTGTTGATGACGCCGCCCGGTTGCAGCAAAACATACCAAGCGGTCGTGCGCACGAGCACCGAGGTCCAGAACGGTACGATCACAAAGAGCATCAGGCGGTTGCTGCTTTTCGCGGGCAGGTTCGCGAGCAGCCATGCGACCGGATAGCCGAACACAAGGCACAGCAGCGTGACCGTGGCGCTAATCGAGATCGTGCGCACGAACGCCTGCCGATAGACGGAAGCGTTGTCCGGCACGAACGCCACTGAGCCTTGCGGTGTCACTTGCGCATCGACGGCCGCGAGCAGATAGTCCGGCGTCGGCGACGTGGCGGCGCGCTTCAGCAAGCGCCAGATCTCCGGCGAATTCCAGCGTGCGTCAAGTTCAATGAGCGCCGGTTTCCACACGGGCGGCGCATCGGCGGGCAACTGGCGCGCGGTGCGCATCAACAGGCTACGGAACTCGGCCTGATCGAAGTTCAGCCGCCGCGCGACCGTGCCGAGCTGCCCGTTTTGCTGCGCCTCCTTGAGCCCCGCAGCGAGCAGGGCGAACATGCGCTCGTCGGGCACGCCGCGCCCGTCCCATGCAACGAGCGCGCGCGTGAGCGCGGGCATGCTGTCGGGCACTTCGTGATTCTGCACGCTGCGCGCGAGCAGGAGCGCGATCGGCGCGATGAACGTCGAAAGCAGAAACACGATCAGCGGCAGCGCGAGCAAAAGCGCCTGCACCGATACACGGCGGCGCGCCTTTTGAAACGACGCGCGGCCGTCGGCTCTCGTCGGAGAGCCCGGGGCCGTGGCTCGGGCCGAAGCGGGCATGTGGGTAGTCAAGTTGGGCTCTCGTCGGACGGTGGCGTTACTGCGTCAGCCACACCTGGAAGCGCTTATTGATCTGGTCCGCGTTGTCCGCCCAGAAGTTCGCGTTGATCTGCAAGGCGCGCTTGAAGTTCTCGGGTGCGGTCGGCAGATCGGCGAGGCGTTGCTTGTCGACCAGCGCGATCGCGTCCTTGCGCGGCGGTGCGTACGCGATGTACTTCGACAAATCCGCATACGCCTTCGGCTGCGAAGCGGAGACGATGAATTTCGCGGCGGCGTCGGCGTGCTTCGCGCCCGTCGGAACGGCCCACCAGTCGAAGTCGTAAACTTGCGCGTCCCAGACGGTCTTGAACGGCTTGTTGTCCTTCTTCGCGGCGTCGGAAATACGGCCGTTGTAGGCCTGCGTCATCACGACCGCGCCGTCCGCGAGCAGCTGCGGCGCCTGCGCGCCCGACTCCCACCACACGATGTTCGGCTTGATCGTGTCGAGCTTCTTGAACGCGCGATCCACACCGGCGGGCGTAGCGAGCACTTTGTAGACATCTTTCGGATCGACGCCGTCCGCAATCAACGCCCATTCCATCGTGACCTTCGGCGACTTGCGCAGGCCACGCTTGCCGGGGAATTTCTGCAGATCGAAGAAGTCGTTGACGGTGGTCGGAGCGGTCTTCAGCTTGCTCGTGTCGTATGCGTAGACCGTGGACCAGACCATGCTCGCAACCGCGCAATCGCTGATCGTGCCGGGGATGAAGTCACTCGTCTTGCCGAGCGTCTTCTTGTCGAACTTCTGCAGCAGGCCTTCGTCGCAGGCCGTGATCGCATCGTTCGTTTCGAGGTCGATCAGGTCCCACGTGGTGTTCTTCGCTTGCTCCATCGCGGAGAGCTTCGCGAGACCGCCGTCATACGATTCGGTCGAGAAGCCGATGCCAGTCGCCTGGGTGAACGGCTCGAAATAAGCCTTCTTGGCCGCCGCTTCGTATGCACCGCCGAAGGTCACGACGGAGAGCGTCTCCGCCGCCTGGCTGGTCATGGTGGCGAAGGCGAGTACTGCGAGTGCGACGCTTTGTGTTTTGATGAGAGTGCGCATTTTAGTTGGCTCCTGCAGGTGCGGTCGTGATGATGGAAGGTGAGAGCGGGGTGGATGCCTGGATCACGGGCGCGCTGCGCGGCGCGCTCATCGCGAGAATCTTGCAGTCGTCGTGGCGCCATGCGATCTCGATCGCGCTGCCGGGCGAAGGCAGCGCATGGCGTTGCGTATTGGGCACTTTCACGACGAAGGAATCGCGCGACCCGAGCGCAAGGTGCACGCGATGATGATCGCCGCAATACACCAGTTCCTCGACGTGTGCGCGCACCACGTTGCTGTGTTCGTCGACCTGCGCGCCTGCGGCGCTCGGGATATGCGCGCGTTCGGGGCGCAGCGCCAGCATCGCTTCGTCGCCCGCATGCAGGCCGGGTTCGCAACGGCCACGAATGACGCTGCCGTCTGAGAGCGCGAGCGTCGCCCACTCTTCGCCGGCAGTGACGACGCGCCCGGTCAGCCCGTTGTTCTCGCCGACGAAGTTCGCGACGAAGGCGTTCTGCGCATTCTCGTAGAGTTCGCTGGGCGTGGCGGCTTGCTGAATACGGCCATCGGAGAACACGGCGACGCGGTCCGACATCGTCAGCGCTTCGGCCTGATCGTGCGTCACGTAGACGATCGTGAGCGACAGCTCGCGATGCAGGCGCATGATTTCGTATTGCATGGTTTCGCGCAGGCGCTTGTCGAGCGCGCCGAGCGGCTCGTCCATCAGCACGACGCTCGGCTCGAACACGAGCGCGCGCGCGAGCGCCACGCGCTGCTGCTGTCCGCCGGAGAGCTGCGCGGGACGCCGGTTCGCCAGATGCGGCAGCTCGATCATCTCGAGCGCGCGCTTCACGCGCGTTTTCTGCTCGGCGCGGCTCACGCGACGCACGGAGAGTGGAAATGCGACGTTCTCCGCAATCGTCAGATGCGGAAAGAGCGCGTAGTTCTGAAACACCATGCCGATGTCACGCTGATGCGGCGGCTTGTCGTCGAGCCGCCGTCCGTCAAGACGTATCTCGCCGCGCGTGGGCGATTCGAATCCCGCCAGCATCATGAGCGTCGTCGTCTTGCCCGAACCAGACGGACCCAGCAGCGACAGGAATTCTCCCTTGCGCACGTCGAGGTTCAAGTCATCGACGACGTATTGAGCGCCGTCGTACGATTTGCTCACGCCCGAGAACGAAATGAAGGAAGGGTTTGACATCGTGATCGCGTCCTGTCGATGATGCGTCGTAATCAATGCGTGCCGGGCTGCGTCGCGGCGATTTTGCTGGCGACATAGCGCGCGAAGTCATAGTTGGGGCGTTCGAGAGGGCTCAAGTGACCGGGCTTCGCGAGTGGCGCGTGCACGCCGCGAAAGACGGCTTCCACGCCGCGTTTGTCTTCCGCGTTCACTTCGTCGAGCAGCTTCTTTAGCGTCGTCATGTGCGCGTTGGCTTCGGGATCGGCGATGAACTCCGGCGCAAGTCCGCCGCCGAAGCGGATATGCACGCGCTCCACGCCTTGAGGCTGCAGCACGAGATACCAGAAGTAACCCGGCGTAAGCGTGACGAGATGCGTCGGGTAGATCGCGAGCAGCGCCGTGGTCTTGCGCCAATGTCCCGTGAGGCGCGCGTTGTCCGGATGCGCGTTGCCGATGGGCAAGGACGCTTCCTTCGTGATCCAGTGATAGTTGAAGGCCGGATAGCCGGGCGGGCATTCCATCTCCTCGAGCCGAGAATGCGGTCCTACCGTCGCGCGATGCAGCATCGGCAGGTGGTAGCTTTCCATGAAGTTTTCCGCGAGGATCTTCCAGTTCGTGTCCCACACGTGCTCTTCATAGAAAGTTTCGATGTAGTCTGCCATGCCGTACGCACCGACGAGCTCGCTCAGTTCGGCGAGCTGCGCATGAACGGGCGGCGCGTTTTCGTCGAGGGTCACGTAGATCCAGCCTTGCCATTCTTCGCAGCGCACGGCGGGCAGCTTGTAGCTTTCCTTGCAGAAGCCCTCTTGCCGATCCATGAGCGGTGCGCCTTGCAGCGCGCCGTCCAGCGAATAGTTCCAGGCGTGATATGGGCAAACGATGCGACGCACGTTGCCGCGTCCCTCGAGCAGCACCGACATGCGGTGCAGGCACACGTTCGACATCGCCTTGAGCTGCATCTGTTCGTCGCGCAATACGACGATCGGTTGCGCTCCGATCCGCGCCGTCATGTAATCGCCGGGCACTTTGAGCGCACTCGCGCGGCCGACGCATTGCCATTCACGCTCGAAGATAGCGTGCTCTTCCAGGGTGAGGAATTCGGGCGACGTATAGACACCGGGCGGCATCGCGTGCGCATCGCTGAACGGCCGTTCGCAACCCGTCTGCAGTTCGTCGACAAGCGCTTGCACTGCGATCGTCCTTGCCGGGTTGGTCATGGTCTCCCCCTCGATTCGTCACGGTGAAAGCGCGGCGACGTAAGGCTTTGCGGCGTGGCGCTCAACATGGACACCAATCTATCAAGCCAAATTGCAAGCCAAAATATTGTTTTCAGATACAAAGCAAAGCTTTTGCCTATGCATTGCGTGCACGCTTAAAGCAGACAAACGCGCTTTCCTATCATGCATCGATATGCAACCGCCGAATATAGGTTTCGCAGAACGACGCGAAGCGATGCACCACCTGGCGCGGCTTCATGGTGCGCGATTGCGCGATGCCGAGTGTCGTTGCGTTGACGTTGTCTTTGAAGCGCTTAATGACGAACTCTTCCCCATCGACGGTTCGATTCGATTTGAGCGGAAAGTTCAGGAGGCTATAGCCGAGACCGTTGGCCACCATGCCGCGCACGACCTCCGGCTGCGACGAACGGAACGCGGGCACAGGACGGCTGCCCACCGCGTCGAAGAGTGCGGCGAAGTACTCGCGGCTGTGCGGCAGGTCGAGCATCACGTACGGCTCGGGCAGGAGGTCTGCGAGCGATATCTTGCGCGCGCGTGCCAGACGATGCGTCCTCGGCAGGATCGCATAAGGCGGCAACGAGAGCAGCGGCGTGAAGGCGATTTCCTCGGTCAAGTCGAGGCTGTAGGTGAGGGCAATGTCGAGCGAGCCGTCGTGCAGGCCGCGCAAGAGGCCATCCTGATGCGCCTCGACAGTGCGAAACGAGATGCCGGCGTTCTCGCCCGTGAATCGGCTGATCAGGCCCGGCATGAGCGGCGGCGCAAGCGAGACGAGGCAGCCGAGCGCGATGGCGCCCGTCATGCCGCCGTCCATTTCCTTCGCGGTGGTCTGCAATTCCTCCGCGAACTTCAGAAGATTGCGCGCTTGCCCCAGCAGATCGCGGCCGGCTTGCGTGAGCGAGAGGCCGCTCGCGTGATGCCGTATGAAGAGTTGCACGCCGAACGACACTTCGAGATCCGCGAGCGCCGTCGAGATGGACGGCTGTGAGATGTGCAGACGCTTGGCGGCGGCGGTGAAGGACAAGGCTTCTGCCGTGACCACGAAATAACGCAACTGGCGCAACGAGTAGCGCAACGGTTGACTCTCCATCGACGAGGCTCCGTGTTCAAGGTCTCCAATGGGCGGCATTGTGAAGCGGTCAAAAAGGCCTGCATAGGTAAATCCGATGTCATGCATTTTTTAAATATATTTTTCAAATTCTGAAGGGGCGCGTAGATTTTCACGCAGACGAACGGACCAGGCGGTAACGCGCCGTCGGAAAACACTACCGGGTCCGCAACGATCGCAAGCGCTGTAAGGCCGCGACGCCGCGATCGAATCGAAACATTCCGCCTTTTCAGAAGGACACAGCCATGACAGTGGAAACAACGTCAATCGACACGCTCGTAGTCGGCGCCGGTCAAGCCGGCGTCGCCATGAGCGAACATTTGAGCAAGCTTGGCGTGCCGCATCTCGTGCTGGAACGCGCTCGTATCGCGGAGCGCTGGCGCACGGGACGCTGGGATTCGCTGGTTGCCAATGGCCCCGCGTGGCACGATCGTTTCCCCAATCTCGAGTTCGCGGACTTCGACCCCGACGCGTTCGCTTCGAAGGAGCAGGTCGCGGACTATTTCGTTGCTTATGCGAAGAAGTTTGAAGCGCCGATCCGCACCGGCGTGGAAGTGAAGAAGGTCGTGCGCAATGCGGGGCGGCAGGGCTTCACCATCGAAACATCGGAAGGCACGATCGAGGCCAATCGCGTGGTGGTCGCAACCGGGCCTTTCCAGCGCCCCGTCATTCCGCCGATCGCGCCGCAAGATCCGAAACTTACGCAGATTCATTCCGCCGACTATCGCAATCCGAATCAATTGCCCGAAGGGGGCGTGTTGGTGGTGGGTGCGGGATCGTCGGGCGTGCAAATCGCGGACGAGTTGCAACGGGCGGGCAAGCGCGTCTATCTGTCGGTCGGCGCGCACGATCGTCCGCCACGCGCCTATCGCGGCCGCGACTTCTGCTGGTGGCTCGGCGTGCTCGGCGAATGGGATGCGGAGGTCATGAAGCCGGGCAGGGAGCACGTCACGATTGCGGTGAGCGGTTCGCGTGGCGGCCATACGGTGGACTTCCGGCGTCTTGCGAATCAGGGCATCACGCTCGTGGGTCTGACGAAATCATTCGATGACGGCGTGGTGACCTTCGAAGCGGATCTCGCGGCGAACATCGCGCGCGGCGACGAGAACTATCTGTCGCTGCTGGACGCGGCCGACGCGTATGCCGAGCGCAACGGTCTCGAGCTTCCCGAAGAGCCCGAAGCTCGCGTCATTCCCACGGATCCGGAATGCGTGACCCACCCGTTGCACGATCTCGATCTGGCGAAAGCCGGTGTGACGTCGATTGTCTGGGCGACCGGGTACGCAGTCGATTTCAGCTGGTTGAACGTCAACGCTTTCGATGAAACGGGTAAGCCGAAACATCAGCGCGGCGTTTCGAAGGAGCCGGGAATCTATTTCCTCGGTCTACCCTGGCTATCGCGCCGCGGCTCCGCATTCATCTGGGGCGTGTGGCACGACGCGAAGCACATCGCCGATCACATCGTCACACAGCGTAAATACCTGGCTTATTACGATGATGAGCAACGCGAGGCGCACGGCCACCGCGAGAACAGCGTTGCAAGCGTTGAAAACACATCCGCCGATTCACGCATCCACAAAGTCAGCGAGATGGGTGTGAATTGATGCGTACGCCTCTCTAATCCGCGATCCATTTCTTCCTAACATTAAGGTGCATTGATGAGCCAACCTACGCATACCCGTATCCGTATGTTCAATACGAAGGATACGTATCCGAACCAGACGCTCGACAACGATCTTTGCCAGGCCGTGCGCGCCGGCAACACGGTCTACGTGCGCGGTCAGGTGGGCACGGATTTCGAAGGCCGCCTGGTCGGCATCGGCGATCCGCGTGCCCAGGCCGAGCAAGCGATGAAGAACGTCAAGCAATTGCTGGAAGAAGCGGGCAGCGACCTGTCGCACATCGTCAAGACGACGACATTCCTGACCGACATCCGTTACCGCGAGCCGGTCTATCAGGAGGTCGGCAAGTGGCTGAAGGGCGCGTTTCCTATTTCGACCGGTCTGGTGGTGGTCGCGTTGGGTCAGCCGCAGTGGTTGATGGAGATCGACGTTATCGCGGTCATTCCAGATGGATGGACGCCGCCGAAGGCCTAAGGAGCGGGACATGACATTCTCTATCGTCGGACGTTGCCCGGAATCCGGGCAGCTTGGAATCGCGATCAGTTCGTCCAGCATCGCGGTGGGCGCTCGCTGCCCGTGGCTGCGCGCAGGCGTGGGCGCGGTGGCGACGCAGAACGTCACGCTGCCCGCGCTAGGGCCGCAGATTCTCGACCTTCTGGAAAACGGGCAACTCGATCCCGCCGCGGCATTGGACCGCGTGCTCGGCGCGAGCGAGTGGAGCGAGTACCGCCAGGTGACGGTGATCGATGGCCAGGGTCGCACGGGGTTCTTCAGCGGCAAGGAAGCGCTGGGCACGTATCACGCTGTCGCCGGCAAGCAGTGCGTAGCCGCAGGCAACATGCTCGCTGGTGTCGAAGTTATCGAGGCCATGCTGCCGGCGTTCGAGCAGACATCCGGCACGCTTGCCGATCGCCTGCTCGCGGCCATGCATGCTGCGATAGCTGCCGGCGGCGAAGCGGGGCCCGTGCATTCGGCGGCGCTCAAGATCGTGGGCGACGTGAGCTGGCCGATCGTCGATTTGCGGGTCGATTGGGCGGACGACGACCCCATCGGCCAGCTCGACGGTCTGTGGCAGGCGTATCGCCCGCAGATGCAGGACTACTTGACGCGGGCGTTGAATCCAACCGCCGCGCCCAGCTACGGAGTACCCGGCAATGAATGACAGATCCAGCCGCGCGCTGCTCGAACGGCTGATCGGCTTCGCCACGGTCAGCCGGGATTCCAATCTGGACATGATCGAATTCATTCGGCTGTACCTGGAGGAACTCGGCGTCGAGAGCGAGCTGTTCTACAACGCCGAGCGCACCAAGGCGAATCTGTTCGCGACCATCGGTCCGCGTGAGCGCGGCGGAATCGTGCTGTCCGGCCATACCGACGTGGTGCCCGTCGATGGCCAGGCTTGGACCGTCGATCCATTCCGTCTCACCGAGCGCGACGGGCGGCTGTATGGCCGCGGCACGGCCGATATGAAGGGCTTTATCGCTTCGGTGCTGGCGGCGGTGCCCGGGTTTATCGAGCGCGAGTTGAAGTTGCCGGTGCACCTCGCTTTTTCGTACGACGAGGAAGTCGGATGCCTCGGCGTGCGGCCGATGTTGGCGGAATTGGAGCGGCGTGACCACAAGCCGGCCCTGTGCCTGATCGGCGAGCCGACCGAGCTCAAGCCGGTGCTGGGCCATAAGGGCAAGCTGGCGATGCGCTGTCAGGTGAAAGGCGCGCCTTGCCATTCGGCTTACGCACCGTATGGAGTCAACGCCATTCAATACGCGGCGCGGATGATCGGCCGTCTGGAAGAGATCGGCGAGCAGTTGGCGCAGCCCGAGCATCACGACGAGCGATTCGATCCGCCGTTCTCGACCGTGCAGGCGGGCGTGATCAAAGGCGGCCGTGCGCTCAACATCGTGCCGGCCGAATGCGAATTCGACTTCGAAGTGCGCGCGCTGCCTGGCTTCGACGCAAACCAGGTAGCCGACCAGTTGCAGACTTACGCCGAGGCAGAGCTATTGCCGAAGATGCGCGCCGTGAAGTCCGACACCGACATCCGGCTTCAGCCGCTCTCCGCCTATCCGGGGTTGGCGACATCTCCGGATAGCAAAGCGGCGCGTCTTTTGGCGCTGCTCAGCGGCTCCATCGATTTCGGCACGGTCGCATTCGGCACCGAGGGCGGGCTCTTCGATCAGGCGGGCATTCCAACAGTGGTCTGCGGACCCGGCAGCATGGACCAAGGGCATAAGCCGGACGAATTCGTCACTGTCGAGCAATTGCGCGATTGCGATGCGATGCTGGCTCGGCTGGCGGACTACGCTTCGGCTGCGGCCTGAGACGTAGACATCGCGGACGCTGCCGTGGCGGCACGTCGCTCAAATAGAGAGGTGACTCTCAAGTACTTTCGAATGCCAGGCATGGCGATTCGGTAGACCGAACACGCCTGATCACGTAAGGGACGGGAGTAAGCGCTAAAGCGCTAACTCCCGTCGACACAGGAGACAAACTTGAATACTTCGGAAAGCAATGCCTCGGCGTTGATCGAAAAACACACCATCGGTTATGTGCCGCCCGAGGATCGCCATGGCAAGGTGCGCGATCTGTTCACGCTTTGGTTCGGCGGCAACATTGCGCCATTGCCCATCGTCACGGGCGCGCTCGGCGTGCAGATCTTCCACTTGAATTTGCTGTGGGGCATCGTGGCGATCGTCGTCGGTCAGGCCGTCGGCGGCGTGCTGATGGCGTTGCATTCGGCGCAGGGCCCGCAAATGGGCATCCCGCAGATGATTCAGAGCCGCGCGCAGTTCGGTTCATGGGGCGCGCTGCTGGTCACCGTGATCGCAGGCGTAATGTACGTGGGCTTCTTCGCGTCCAATATCGTGCTCGCCGGGAAGTCTCTTCATGGCATTGAAAACGGCATCCCGGTTCCTGTCGGCATCGTGATCGGCGCGTTGGGATCAGGGCTGATTGGAATCATCGGTTACCGGATCATCCATATCCTGAACCGCATCGGAACCTGGGTGCTCGGAATCGGCATTTTCATCGGATTCGGCTATATCCTCACGCATATCGCCACGGACGATTTTCTGACGCGCGGCGGATTCAACATCGCCGGCTGGCTCGCCACCGTTTCGCTGTCAGCGCTCTGGCAGATCGCTTTCGCCCCGTACGTCTCCGACTATTCGCGCTATCTACCGGAGAACGTGCGCGTCGCATCGACGTTCTGGGCGACCTACCTCGGCTGTACGATCGGCTCGGCACTCGCGTTTGCCTTCGGCGCGGTAGCCGTACTCGCGGTGCCGCCCGGCGCCGACGCGATGGACGCCGTCAAGCTGGCCACCGGACCGCTCGGACTGCCGATGCTCGTCCTCTTCCTGCTGAGCGTGATCAGCCATAACGCGCTGAACCTTTACGGCGCGGTGCTCGCGGCCATCACGTCCTTGCAGACCTTCGCCTATCGCTGGATTCCCACGGCGAAAGCGCGGGCCGTGCTGTCGATTGCGATTCTCCTCGCATGCTGCTATGGCGCGATCGGCGCGTCGACGAATTTCGTCGGCAATCTGGTCGATCTCGTGCTCGCGCTGCTGGTCGTGCTGGTGCCGTGGACCGCAATCAATCTGATCGACTTCTATGTGATTCACAAAGGCAAATACGACATCCAGTCGATCTTCCAGGTGGACGGCGGCATCTACGGCCGCTTCAATCCACAGGCGCTGATTGCCTACGGAATCGGCATCGTCGTGCAGATTCCGTTCATGAACACGCCGATGTACGCGGGTCCCGTGCCGAAGTATCTCGACGGCGCGGATCTCTCGTGGGTTATCGGACTGCTTCTGACGTCGCCGCTGTATTACTGGCTCGCGTCGCGGGACACCCACTATCGGCGCAGACAAGCGGGTGCCAGTGTCGCGCGTCACCCGGCGGGACAGTCATAACCGTTGAGGTGCCTCCGCATCGGCGCGGCGATGCGGGTGATCGATGGAGGCACCGTCATAGCAGCCGCAAGCCGCCGTCGCATTCGATTACCGCGCCCGTCATGAAGGTGTTCTCCATCAGAAACTGCAGCGCGTGCGCGACGTCTTGCGCATCGCCGACACGTCGCACCGGCAGGGTTTCGGCCTGCTGACGAAAAAGGTCCTCTTTGACGTCGCCGGGAAATCTGTCCCACCAGACGGTATCGACCACGCCGGGCGACACGGCATTGACGCGCAACGGCGCCAGTTCGCGCGCGAGCGTCCCGATCATGCTTTCGAGCGCGCCGTTGATCGCGCCCAATCCTGCGGTGCCCGGATTGGCGATGCGCGCGGAAATCGCAGTCACGAACGTCAAACTGCCGTCGCGGCGCAGGGCCGCGAGACCAGCTTGGGCCGCTTCCAGTTGCGGCCAGAACTTTGCCTCGAAGCCGCGGCGCAAGGATGTCAAATCGAGTTCCTTGAACAGGCCAGCGCCCTCGCCGCCGGAGAGCGTCAGCACCAGATGATCGATGCCACCCAAGCGGCCGAAGAAACCGTCGAGCGCGGCGCGGTCGGTGCAGTCGAGCGCTTTTCCGGTGACACTCCCACGTCCTTCGAGGTCAGCGAGCGCCTTATCCAGTTTGGCCTGGCCGCGGCCAACTGCCACGACATGCGCACCGGCTTCCTTCAGCCGAGACACCGCCGCTAGTCCAATGCCGGACGAACCACCCATCACGACGACTTTCTGATTCTGCCAATCCATGTCGCTGCTCCTGTCGATGATAGGAGGCACGGGCCGATGTGCCCTCACATCGTCTTGCAGCGCACCTCCTTGGCGCTAGAATGCGTGTCAGGCTCATATCATTCAAATCGTTTGTGACGATGACCGACATCATTGAGAATGATTTCAGGCGTTTCGACCTGAACTTGCTGCTGGCCTTTCGCGCGCTGTTGGAGGAACGCAGCGTCACGCGTGCCGCGCAGCGACTCTTCCTTGGCCAGCCGGCGATGAGTGGCGCGCTGAAGCGGCTTCGGGAGGCGTTCGGCGACGAACTGTTCGTGCGTACTCCGCACGGCATTACGCCGACGCCCCGCGCGCTCGAACTGGCGCGGCAGGTCGAGCCCTTCCTCCAATCGCTGCACCAGGCGCTCACGCAACCGCCGGCGTTCGATCCGGCACAGGCTCAGCGGGTGTTTCGCATTGGCTTGAGCGATTCGCTCGAGGTCCTGCTGATGCCGGAGATCATGGGCCGCCTGGCCACCAAGGCGCCCGGCGTGAAACTGATCGCCCGCTCTACAGACTCGACGCGCGCGGCGGCGATGCTCGACGAGGGCGCGATCGAACTGGCGATCGGCGTGTTCCCTGAATGCGTGCAGTGGCAGCGGCGCCGCCCGCTGTTTCAGTGGCGCTTCGTGAGCGTCTACAATCCGCGGCTCGTCAAGACGCGCCGCAAGCGCCTGTCAATGGATGAGTTCCTGCGGTACCGGCATGTGCTCACCTCGTTCAGCGCCGGCCTGCAAGGCTTTGTAGACGAGCAGCTGGCCATGCAGGGTCTCAAGCGTGACGTGGTGTTCTCCAGCTCGAATTTCGCGACTAGCCCGTTTATCGTGCGGCACACGCCCGCGATCGCCACGGTGCCGGATTTCATCGGTCGCGTCTGGCGCGACACATTGGATCTGGCGATGAGTCCATTGCCATTCGACGTGCCCGGCTATGAAGTCGCGCTGATGTGGGCTGCGTCCAGGGATCAGGATCCGGGACTCGCGTGGCTGGCAGCGGAGTTCATAGACGCGTTCGGTGTAAGCGAAAGAAGATCGCCCCGTCCTTGAAGACAGGCCAGAATGCCCATCACCGAGCGCCATGTCAGACATGGCACCGCTCGATTCCTGCTGTCCTCGCTGCACCAGAAAAAAGTCAATCCAACCAGCAAAAAAAGTAGTTTGCGTCGAAATCACACGCAAACCTACGATGCCTACACGTGCTAAGTCGCCAGGGCGGCACCGGCAAGAACTCCGGCAATGATGGCTTGATCTGCTGAATATCCTCTCCACGAACCCAGGCGTGGCGAATGGGGCAGCCACGTCCGTGACACCGCGACTAGCCATGCGCTTTACCCATAAGGATTGATGGAGACAGATATGAATACCGCCTTGTCCAACGCTACCGTGGAAGCTTCGATCCCGTTCACGCGTGAACAGAAAAAAGCGATTGCTGCCGCGACTCTGGGCACTATCGTCGAGTTTGCCGACTGGATCATCTATGCAACATTCGCCTCGCTGTTTTCCCGCCATTTCTTCCCGGCCCACAATGAAAAGATCTCGCTGCTCTCTGCCTTCGCGGTATTTGCAGTTGGGTTCGTCATGCGGCCAATCGGTGGTGCTGTTCTGGGCGCTTATGCAGATCGTCACGGACGAAAGAATGGTCTTGCTCTCTCAGTCGCATTGATGGCCGGGAGTTCCCTTGTGATTGCAGCCTGTCCGGGATACGCGGCAATCGGAATGGTGGCGCCGATTATTCTTGTTGTCGCACGGCTGGTGCAGGGATTCGCAGCCGGCGGGGAATTCGGCTCCGCGTCCACCTTTCTCATAGAGTCCTCCGCGCCCTCGCGACGCGGATTTACCGGCTCGTGGCAACACTTTGCGGTGAACGCCGGCGTCCTTGTCGCGGCGATGATCGGCTACGTGCTGACATCCTGTATCAGCGAACAAAGCATGGCAAGTTGGGGCTGGCGGCTTGCGTTCGCGATTGCCGGCCTGATGGGTTTCGTGGCTCTGTGGGTGCGTCTATCTGTTTCAGAAACCGAAGCTTTCAAGAAAACAGCCGGTAGCCATCAACATCGCCGACATCCGTTTCTGGTCCTGGTGGGCGAACATCGCCGCGCCGCGTTGCGCGTGATTGGTATCGCCATGGCAGGGAACCTGTCTGTTTATCTCTGGCTCGTCCTGTTCCCAACGTTCGCCCACATGCGGACGGGTCTGCCGCTGCGTGACGGCTTCAGCGCCAGCGTCATCTCAATCGTGGTTTCACTCGTTGCGATTCCATTTTTTGGAAAGCTCTCTGACCGAATTGGCCGCAGGCCTGTTCTGCTCGCGTTTGCCGGCGGTTCCGCAGTCTTCGCGTGGCCGAGTCTCCATTTTCTCGCGAATGATTTCTGGACGGACACGGTCATTGTGACGATCGGCATGTTGCTCTCGTCAGGCTTTACCGCTACCTGCGCAGCGGTGATGGCCGAGCAGTTTCCGGCGGAGATCCGCGCGACCGGCGTCGCCTTGCCTTACGCGATCTCAGCGACGCTGTTTGGCGGAACGCTTCCGTACATCGTGACAGCCATGTCGAACGCGGGTTTCTCGGACTACATATGGGTCTACATTGCGGTGGTTTGCGCAGTCGGATTCTGCGTATACGCCGTGATGCCCGAGACGAAAGGAAAGGTGCTGGATTGATGTAGGTAATGCGGGTGCCTCGGAGTGAGTTCCTCCCGGAACATTCTTGGAATTGATGGAGAAAGAAATGCGTAAGGTCGTTATTGGCGGTATCGGTATGACGCACTTTGGTAAATTTATCGAGCGGAATCTGAAGTCACTGTCGGAGGAAGCAGTCGGCCTCGCGCTAAAGGACGCTCGCGTTACGGTCAACGACGTAGACCGGATTTATTTCGGCAACGCGGCAGCAGGCGTTGTTACCGGTCAGGAGATGATTCGCGCGCAATCGTCGCTTCGCAATACCGGGCTCGATGGCAAGCCGATGTATAACGTCGAGAATGCCTGTGCTTCCGGCAGTTCAGCCCTTAATCTGGCGTGGCTCTCGGTCGCTTCCGGACAATCCGAAACGGCGCTGGTGGTCGGTACGGAGAAACTCACTCACGAAGATAAGGCCGTCTCGTTCGGTGCATTCGCGAAGGCCGTCGATTTAGAGGAACCGCTGCCTGAAGGCGTGACAGCCGGTACCGGCTCGCTCTTCATGGATCTTTATGCCGCCAAGGCTCGCAAATGGATGGAAAAGACTGGTGCAGAGGCGAGCGACTTCGCGCGGGTCGTGGTGAAGAGCCGTCGCGCCGGTTCCCTTAACCCGGTCGCGCAATTCCGCAAGGAAACGACAATCGAAGAAGTCCTGGAGAGTCGGATGGTCAGCAATCCGCTCACTCTGTTCATGTGCTCCTCGATTGGCGATGGCGCAGCCGCGCTCTTCATTTGTTCGGAAGATTACGCGAAGAAGCACGATATTCGTCCTGTCTACATTCGCGCAAGTTCGATCGTATCCGCGAAAGCCGATGGCTCGGGTGATCTCGTTGCGGTACGAGCGGCGAGAGCGGCATACGAAGAAGCGGGAATCGGGCCGTCCGATGTTCACGTGGTCGAACTTCACGACGCCTCCGCGCCGGCCGAACTGATCCACTACGAAAATCTCGGCCTCTGTCCTCCGGGCGATGCGGCCAAACTAATCCGTTCGGGTGACACCGACATCGGTGGTCGCATCTCCGTCAACCCGAGCGGCGGCCTTCTTTCCCGTGGTCATCCGGTCGGGGCGACAGGTGTCGCGCAAATTGTCGAATTGACCCAGCAACTGCGGGGAACGGCGGGCGCTCGTCAACGTCCGGGTGCCAAAGTGGCACTCGCCGAGAACAATGGTGGTCAACTGGCGGGTGATTCGGCCGTCGCTCTCGTAACCATCCTCTCGACTTGATCTCGAGACTTGCTGCACCGCACGTCGTCGCGCCGATAGGATGGCGGTGCGGGCAGTCAGAGTGGCGGACAGATCAGGTCTGCCCGCCACCCACCGAGAGAAGCCACTCGCGGAAAGCCGTAAATTCGGGCGACGAGATGCGGCTCTTGGGATAGACAAGATAGTACGTGAACGCGCCTTCATCGAGAACGAAGGAGAACGGCATCACGAGACGGCCGGAATCCAGATCTTCTGTTATCAGAACACGCTGCGCTATTGCGACGCCATGCCCTTGCGTGGCCGCGAAATACGCGAGGATCGAACTCTCATAACTCAGACCACCGAGCGGATTGACGCCTTTCACGCCCGCGGCATCGAGCCACTTTGCCCAATCTTCCCGGCGGGCGAGCGAGTGAAGCAAAGGTACTGTGCGCAGAGCCCCCGGCGTCGCGTCCGTCAGGTCCGGATGAGCATGCAGGAATTCCGGGCTGCAGACAGGGACGAGCTCGTTCGGCACAAGCCGATCAAAGCCGATGTCGGATGACGGCGCGTGGGACAACCGTATCGCAGCGTCCACATCGTCGGTGTTGAAATCGACCGCGTGAAGCGAGGTTGTCAGAATCACTTCGATATCCGGGTGCTGAAGATGAAACGACGAAAGGCGAGGAATGAGCCAATTCCTCGAAAATGTCGTGTATGCGCGGATCTTGAGGTGCCGCCTGCGTCGACTCTCGGTCAGATTGACGGTTGCAGTGCGCATCGCCTCGAAGGCGCGTGCGATGTCCACGAGATAGCGCTCGCCCATCGGCGTTAGCGTTATCGACCGATGTCCCCGGTCAAACAGCGTTACGCCGAGCTGATCTTCGAGCAGCTTGATGTGGCGGCTGACGGCGGCGGGCGTGACATGCAATTCCTCCGCGGCCAGTTGGACGCTGAGGAGCCGACCCGCGGCTTCGAAAGCTCGCAGAGCGTTGAGAGACGGAAGCGTTCGCATGACGAAATGTTACCACGTACCTACGGTGGTCCATTCGCCGAACTCTCCGTTGCGACGGCTGCGCGGCATCGACACGCTGGTCGCTGTCGCAGCAAAAAAATGCGCCTACATGACGCAGGAGATGGAAGTATGGAAGGAGTTGCGAGCGGTGCGACGGACTTCTCCGCCCGAGCTTAGAAGAAAGCCGTGATTGGCACCGCGAATTCCGGCTGTGTCGCGTGGATTTGCGGGCCGGCCACCCGTTGTTGACTTCAATCGCTGGCGCGGCGCGAGGACTGGGCGAAGTAGCTGCTTCAGCTTGATTCGGTCGCTGAATCAGAGGACATTCGAACGTCGACAGGTCGACGCCGATCCGGCCTCAAAGGATCGACTTTTCGCGGACAGGCTCCAAAGCACTTCCAACGCGCTGCGCTCCACCCAGTTGTGTTTTAGCAGACCGTCTTCACCAACATGCAAGACAGCAGTCCCCGTCATATCGATCGGCGACCCGCACGATTCAGAACCCATGAAACCCTTGTTTTTGCCCGTGACACGCCAGCGGGTCACCACTCGGTCGCCTGTCTCGTTCTGGAATGTTTCGATGACATTGAATTCAAAGTCGTCAATGCTTGACAGGAATGCTGCCACCCACTTTTTGAACGCTTCGCGCGATCTGATATCCACACCGCCGGACGTCACGGTGAAGTCTTCCGAAACCAGATGGTCCGCAGCGTTCGGATTACGCAACTGCCATACTTCACGCCAGAATCTCTCGGCGATCTGCACTGAATCTCGCTTTGCCATTTCAACTCTCGTGCGTATTGGTGATAGGTATTTCGTTTGTTGACTCATGCTTTTCAGTGAACTGCACCATCACGGGTTCAAGGCGGCTAGGAACGGTACGAACTTTTGCTGGCGTGCGGGACAGCCTATAGGGCATTTTGATGAGCGGCCAGAATGCCCCCTCATTGTCCCGGCCGACACTCAATATATCCGCCAGAAAATCCGCGTCGTCCATTAGCTCGTCCATGCGGACTACAGGCACGGCTGCAATGCCCAGTGACTCAAGCTTTGCTATCAGGAGGTCACGAGTCGTCGCCTCACAGTGAGCGCCTGGTGCCTGGCTATGAACCACTTCGATTTCCACGGAATTCGTTGCCTCGGCCGAGACGTATCCGTCCGAACAGGCAATGGTCATGCTTTTCGAAACAGGATTGCCGGCAGCGAATAGACAGCTCCACGCCGCCACGTCCTGCATGGATATCTCTACGAACCTCCCGCTTCCTTCCGACTGTCCAACGAGTTCGGCGACTATCGCAAACAAGGCGGCCTGGCCGCCGAGAATGTCGGCTGCCGATGCGCCCGCTTTCACAGGAGCGCCGTCACCATCGGGTGTGAGGTCCATGAGGCCGCTCATCGCCTGGATGACCGTATCAAACGCAGGTCGCGTCGGATAAGCGGACTCAATTCCAAATCCGGAGATCGAACAGTAGATCAGCGCCGGATTGATCTCTTTCAAAGAGGATCGGTCCAGGCCAAGTTTGGCTAGCGCTCCCGGACGAAGGTTTTCGACGAGGACATCACTAGTGGCGAGCAACGCTTCGAGGTAACGCAGGTGAGATGCCTGCTTCAGATCCAGCGAGATGCTCTTCTTGTCGGTGTTGTTGAGGGCAAAGAAATAGCTCAACCCGTCTTGTCCCGGAGACCAGTTTCTCGCGACTTCTCCCTCCAGCGGCTCAACCTTGATCACCTCGGCACCGAGCGCCGCAAGATGTTTTCCGACGAGAGGCGCGGTTGTGTATTGCCCGATCTCGATCACCCGGACGCCCGTCAACGCGCCGGTTGGATTTGGGCCTTGTCGCGCCTCTAATCCTGCGACGTAACCGGCAGATTTCGCAGTCAACCGTCGCGGAGTTTCAGGCGCATTACCGTGAAACTCGCTGTCGTTCATCAGAGGGAATGTCCGGAACGGCGTAACCGCCGCATACGTGTGCTTCCCGATTTCACCCGCCAAAATCTGTGCGGCGGCCACTGGATGCCGCAGCTTGAAATTCGGCTCTTCATGGAGCAACGAAATGGGTACGATGGGCCCCGCTGCCACGCCGATTTTCTCGCACAGAGCGCAGCACTGATCGGTAGTCAACTCGGAAGACCAGGCCTCGATAAACGGATCAAGTGAATCTACGTTGCGGACCCTTTCATTCAAGGTCGCGAAGCGAATGTCGTCGAGTGCCGGTTGATTGATTGCGATCTTCAGTTTTCGCCACTGGTCTTCGGTGCTGGTACAAATCAGGACCCAACCGTCGAGTGTCCGATACGCGTTCCACGGGGCGCACGCCGGGTGCCGGTTCCCGACACGTTCAACGCTGCTGCGGGTGAACGCTTTCGGCAGAAAGGTGGTCAGTGCGCTGCTCGCGCAGGCGAATAGGGAAACGTCGATGTTCTGTGCGAAGCCTTGCACACGAAGGACTCGCGATGCCGCCGCTATGGCCGCCGCAGCGTATAACGCTGCGGAGATTTCGGTGAACGGGATACCGATACTCACCGGTTCTCCGCTTTCAAAGCCCGTCGTGTCCATCAGGCCCGTGATCGCCTGGATTTGCCCATCTGTCCAGCGGCCTGCAAACCTCGCACTCTGGGGGCCCGTAGCGCATATGTCGCAGACGATGAGCGTGCCAGACGCCTTCAAGCTCGATATCTCCGCCCACGCTGCAAAACTGGCCGTATCAGACGAGACGATCACCACGTCGTACCCCGAGAACGACTGAGATGAGTCAGCGTCTGCAACATGCACTTGCGCGCCCGCGTGTCCAAGCAGACTCGCACTCAATTCAACTGCACTGCGTGAGCCCCACGCGAGAATTCGCATTCCGTCCAACATTCCAGTCTCCCAAACGTCCGGTGTCTATCCATTGACCGATGACAGATTGATCGCGTGGTAGCAACACACGCCGCATCTTGATTCAACGATATGGCAACGAACTGGGCGGTACAACCGACATTTCCTGCTGTTTGGGTTGACATTTGATGAACTGAACGACGAGTGGTGACAACGCGTGGACTAGCTACAGTGAAAGTCAATCGAACTCGGCGGAAAAGTGATTTGCCCGCCAAACAGCGACGCAATAGCATCTATCGCAATCGGTCCACTCTTCAACTGGGTGCCCCCGAGCGCTCGCCGGCATTCATGGCGGCCGTGTTCATCCATCTCTTCGCGTGCGTAAACATCATGAACTCATCTGAAACTGGTCGCGACGCCGAAGTCGCAATCATCACGGGCGGTGCCAAAGGCATTGGCTTCGGCATTGCGTCGGCTTTGGCGCAGAAAGGTCGACGGATCGTCCTGTTTGACATGGACCTAGACAGCCTCGATGAAGCCACGACAACCCTTTCGCGCGCGGGGGCCGATGTTCTAGGCATGCCAGTGGACGTGACGAGCAGTGAATCCGTGAACCAGGCAGTGGATGCGGTCGCCGAGCGACTGGGCCGGCTGGACGTTCTGGTGAACAACGCCGGCATCGTGAAAGACAAACGCATCACCAAGATGAGCGACGATGAGTGGGATTCGGTCATCAACGTCAATTTGAAATCGCAGTTTCTGTGCTGCCGGGCGGCATTGAAACAAATGGTTCCGGCCAATTATGGCCGCATCGTCAATATCTCTTCGCGGGCATGGCTGGGTGGCGTGGGGCAATCGAACTACTCGGCGGCCAAGGGTGGCGTGGTAAGCCTCACGCGGAGTCTCGCGCTTGAATGGGCGAGTGCTGGCATTACGGTGAACGCCGTTGCTCCGGGAATCGTGGACACGCCGCTCTTTCGCAAATTCGACGTCGAACTGCAGGAACGTCTGAAGAAATCGGTTCCGGTCCAGCGCATTGGAACGCCCGACGATATCGCCCAGGCGGTTCTGTTCTTCGCGCAAAGGGAGTCGTCCTATATCACGGGGCAGACGCTATATGTCTGTGGTGGGCGATCACTGTCCTCGCCGAGTGTTTAAGGAGCAAGGCCATGACCATCCATTACTCAGTTTCGGATCGAATCGCAACGGTTACCCTGGATCGTCCGGAAGCACTGAACGCACTCGATCTGGAGAGCCTGAAGGAACTCCGCGCCGTTTTGGCGGAGGCTCGAGACGACGAGGAAGTTCGCGTCATCGTTCTGACCGGCGCCGGGCGTAAGTCGTTCTGTGTCGGGGCGGACCTGAAAAACACGCTGCCGCCTTCGACCAACTTCGGTTCGTCGTTCGTCAAATCCATCGATCGCGCCGCTGCTGAAGGTGTCTACGTTCGCCTGATCGAACTCAGTTCGCTTCGAATCTTCAAGCCGATGATTGCCGCGATTAATGGCTATTGCCTGGGCGGAGGTCTTGAGTTGGCCCTTCAGTGCGACCTGCGCATTGCCGCCACCAACGCTGTGCTCGGCCTGCCTGAAGCTGTCGTGGGCAGCATTCCGGCCGTCTGCGGCATTCAGGCGCTTCAGAAAGCGGTGCCGTCCGCCGTTGCAATGAAAATGCTGCTGACAGGTGGCAAGGTCGACGCAGGATACGCAGAACGTGTTGGGCTGGTGTCGGACGTGGTTGAGCCCGAATCCCTGATGAATAAAGCGTTGGAGCTGGCAAGGATCATCTCGGGTAACGGACCGCTAGCCGTCCAGATGATCAAGAAGGTTGCCGAAACCAGCAGCAATGTGCCACTGACCCAGGCGCTTGAATTCACGGAGTTGGCGTGGGGCGCAATGCGGGAATCGGAAGATCGTATCGAAGGGCGCCGGGCTTTCGCGGAAAAGCGCAAGCCGCAGTTCAAGGGTCGATAACACCAGGGCGGTGGGAAGCAGTGTCCGAGGCCAGTGCCGATGCATGCGCGTCACAACTGGCCTGCGGAAGCATTTGAACGATGGGTCAAATATCGGTCGTCTCAGGGATCATCGCGGCCTGACCTCGATACGTCCCATCTTCGTCGAAGAGTTGCCACACGGTGGCTCGTTCAATCCAGAAGCGCCTACCGGATTTCGCAACCCGAATGCCGCGATATCCGGTAACGAATCCATCGCGTCCTACCTGATCGAGGAACGCCTGGCGTTCGCTGCGCTCCGGTGCTTCAGCCGACAGCCGCGAATGCAGCGAGGTGAGCTCATCCCAGTCGTATTCGAACAGGAACTGTGCGCGCTTGTTGCCGTAGATGAACACGGGATCAGCCGCGGTGTTGTGCGCGAGAATGCCAAACGGGGCTTCGGCATAAAGCCATTCAACACCCTGAACGGCGCTTAATCCCTTGGGAACAAGCGGTTTCCCAAGGAGTCGCTCATAAGACCCGGCCATAAGCTGGAAGAAGCGGGTATCGGTATTCATTGCCATACAGTATTGCTCCTGGATTTCAGTTGATACTCTGCGCCGCTGTCGCAACTCTCCGCTGCCGCAATGCGCTGTATAAGCGACGCAAGTTCAAGAACCACCGCGCGAGTCCCCAGTACATGCTGGTTGCCGGCGAGCTTCTCGTCGCGCAGTTCGGCATCGGCTACGATCAACCGCACGTGCCACGATTGCAGTTCGAGACTCTGAAGGTCCGTCAGCAAGTCGTTGATCGACTTTCTGGCGTTCAACGGAAGCGGCTCGACGCGCGAAGCTTCCTTCAACTTGAGAAGTTCACCTCCAATCTCTATCCACGCCATGCACTCGTCCACCTCCTTGACGGAGGCGGCGGGCAACGCGAGTCGCACCAGCGTATCGATGCTACGGCATTGCCACGCATGGCGCATGTCGACCGTTTGCTGCGCGACGGGTGAAGCGATCAAGGTCCTGATCGCGTCGGCTATCCGTTTGAGGCGCTGTTTGCGCCACTGTTGTTCAAACCTGCGCGACGGAACAAGATGGAAGGCTAGCGCGGCCAGTGCGGAGCCGGCCAGCACACCCAGCGCATGCGCGCTTATCGCGGCCGTGGTCGTATGAGCAATGGACGCGGGATCCGACACGACGAGGAACACGAGGCAAAAACCCGACGCCCAGAACGCGTTCGAAAGCACGGACGCGACAACGATCCCAAGAAAAACAATGCCGCCCTCGGCGAGCGAAACGCCTATCGCGTGAGGAAGATGCGGCGAGACCGTCGCATAGAACAGGAACGCTGCGCCGGCCCCAACCGCGCCCGACGCGAGAAAATGACGGCCCGTATCTCGCGGGTCGGGCCGGATGGCGAAGAGGGCAATTGCAATCGCCGTAAACGCGACGAACAGCGGTCCGCCTTGCCAACCGGAGGCAATCCAGATAGCGCCGGCTAACAGTAACGCGAACCCGGCGCGCAACGCCGCAGCGATCGCGTAGCTGTGATCAAGTGCGTAGACCGGGGCCGGATAGCTTTCTGTATCGACACCACCTTGTTCCCCTGTTAAGGCGGCATAGGTTCTCAGCGCGGCTTCTGTTGCGCCGAGGAGTGCCGATACGAGATCGATGCGCCGACGTTCAATCGCATTTCGTGCCTGAATGCATACGAGCATGCCACGCAATGCCTGCGCCTGGCGCCGAAAGCCTGGCAGCTTTTCGATGTCGTGTGCCGGATCGTCGGTTAGTGCGCCAGCGATGGACGTGAGCAATACGGATGCTTTGACGACGACGATTTCGACCTCTTCGCTTATGGGGTTATTTCTGGCGGCAGCCTCTTCGAAGTTCCGCTCGATGCTTCTCGACACGACGAGCAGATCGAGCAGTGCCGGCACGACCTTGTGCAAACGGCCCGCGCGAGCCCACAACGCTGGCGACTCGGCGACTGCACTGTGAACGGCGCCGTCAAGCGCCAGGATGTCGCTCAACTGGCTGCGCAGCCGTTGCGGGCCGGTGCCGTCGGCGGCCCAGGCGCGCGGCAAGCCGACAAGCCGGTCCGCGCTCCAGGTGCATGCCGTCGCAATCGCGCGGCGAATACGTCGGCTTGCATGTCCGCTTTGTACGTCGCGCGACAAAAGAAGCACGAGCAAAGTGCTGGCGATGCCGATGAAAATACCGGCGCAACGATCTCGCCCCACCTCGAACAGTTGACCCGTTTGGTCCGTGAGAGACATGGCAATGATGACTGCACTGTAGCCAGCCAGTACCGCCGCGTAGGCGCGATAATGACGCAGCGAGAGACCTGCATACACAGACACGGCGAGCCATGCCGCCAGCAAGCCGACGAGCAGCGGCTCGCTGCCGTGCGCCGCGAAAGCAAGCAGAACGCCGGTTGGCGCGCCAATTGCCGTTCCGATCGCCCGGTTGAGCGATTTCAGCAGACCGTCCCCGCGTGCTGGAAGCCCGACGGAAACCGCGGTCCATGCGGCCCAATGCGGCTCGTGCAGGCCAAGGAGCAGCGAACAGAGTAGCGCGAGCGTCGCGGCCAGAGCCGCACGACCCGCGAACATCACGAGGCTATAAGAGGGGATCCATTTCGAACGCATTGCCTTGCCAACCCTTTTGCTTGCTGTCGACGTTGGTCGAAGAATGTGTGCAGTCGGTGTCCTTGCATAAGGACGATCGCCGGCGTGTGACTACGTCAGCGATCGTCCTGGAGACACAGTCGCTCAGCCCAGCACGAACGGGTTTTCGACACCCGGCGTGGGGTTGATGAAGACACTCTTGGCTTCGAGGTATTCGTAAATCGCACGAATGCCATTCTCGCGGCCGATTCCCGACGCTTTCACACCGCCAAACGGCGCGAGATAGCTGACGAGGCGATACGCATTGACCCACACGCTGCCTACTTCGAGTTGTTTCGGCACCGTCATGGCGCGGCGAAGATCGCGTGTCCAGACGCCGGCCGCCAGACCATAGTTGCTGTCGTTGGCAATCGCGATCGCTTCCTCTTCCGTGTCGAACTTGATGACCGCCACGACCGGTCCGAATACCTCTTCCTGCGCGATGCGCATGTCGTTGCGGACATCGACGAAAATGGTCGGCTCGACAAAGAGGCCGTTCTCGGTGCCAGGCCGCGTCGAACGTCCGCCACCCAGAACGAGGCGTGCGCCTTCCTGTTTCGCCACGTCGATGTAGTACAAGGTCTTTTCGAGTTGCGGCTGGGTCGAGACAGGGCCCATGTTCGTCTCCGGCGACATCGGATCGCCCAGTCGCACGTCCTGCATGAACTTCACCAGCCGCTCGACGAACTCGTCATGGATGCTCGAATGCACGAGCAGGCGTGATCCGGCCATGCAGCTCTGGCCCGTTGCCGAGAAGATGGCGGTTACGGCGCCCTTCACCGCGTCGTCGAGGTTCGCATCCTCGAACACGATATTGGCCGACTTGCCGCCCAGTTCCAGTGAAACGCGCTTGAAGGAGCGTGCCGCGTTCTCGTACACATGGCGACCACCGCCCTCGCTGCCGGTGAAGGCGACGCGTGCGACCAATGGATGAGCGACGAGCGGTTCACCCACTTCTTTGCCGAAGCCGGTCACGATATTGACGACGCCATCCGGCACGCCGGCCTCTTCACACAGTTTCGCAAACAGAATGGAGGATGCCGACGAGAACTCGGATGGCTTGATGACGACCGTGTTACCTGCTGCAAGCGCCGGCGCTATTTTCCAAACCGCGAGCAGCAGCGGAGAATTCCACGGCGCGATCGTTGCCACTACGCCGAGCGGCTCGAACGTGCTGTAGTGGAAAATGCCGGGTTTGTCGAACGGTGTGACATCGCCCTGAACCTTGTCGGCGAGGCCGCCGTAGTAGTAGAACCATTGCGGCAGATATTCCATCTGCTTGAGCATTTCGGCTTTCAGCTTGCCGTTATCCTTCACTTCCATGTCGGCCAGCTCCTCCGCGTGCGCGGCGATCGCATCGCCGATCTTGTGCAGGACCATGCCGCGCTGGCTCGCTGTCATCGTCGCCCAGGGGCCGCGCTTGAACGCTGCATGAGCCGCGCGCACCGCAGCGTCGACATCTTCGGCTGTGCCGCGCGGCACCTCGGCCCAGATCTCGCCGTTGTAGGGGTTGAGGCTTTCGAACGTCCGACCATCGCTCGCACCGCGCCACTCGCCGCCGATGCGCATCTTGAACTGTTCCATCACGTTACTCCTTGACTGGTTACGGTGAGTTCATCGTAGTTGCCTGACCGGCGTCACGGAACTCCTCACTACTGCACGCCGCATGTGAAGAAATGCGCATCGGGTTCTGGCGATGCGCATGCTTTCTTTACGCGACGTTCATTGACCGAAATAGATGCTGTCCCGTGCTTCGGGCGCGGTTACGGTGCGGCGTCCGCTTTGAGAGTGGCCCGCGACGCTGCCACCCACGGCCGATGCGCTGGCGTTCGTGGCGGCCGTGTTAGCGGCCTGCAGTGCGGCTGCTGCGCGCAACTGAGCGGTGGGGTACGTGGTATCGGGCGCGTCGAGTAAACCCGCTTCACGAGCCTGGATCAGTTCCGCCCGCACTTGTGCGCGAGTCTTGCCGTAGTCGGCAGGTGCGGCGAACACAGTGGATGATGCGATGACACTTGCAAGAACAACAGCCGGGATCAGTACGCGTTTCATTTCATGCTCCTTGAGAGATCGAAGAGAAGACGTTCAACGACGAGGCGGAAAATCTACGATCCATCTCGTGTTGTTCGTCGATCGGTGAACTCATTATTGCTACCGGTCTTCTATCTGCCAATTCCCGAAATGTGCGGATGGTCCGTGAAGAAATGCACAATCTTTGGTGACGTGCTGTTGGCGCCAACCGTCGCCGGGGAAGCAGTTGGCAATGAACTGAATGACGCTACGGATGGCCGGCGCGTGCCGCAGATCGTTGTGGATGGAGAGCCATACTTCCTTGCCGCGTTCGGCGATGCGCTCGCCGTCCGTGGTCAGAACATAGGCGCGCGGGGGCGGTCGACTAGCTTGAGTTCAAGGGCCTGTTCGAGTGAAGCAATTCTTCGCGCGACGGTCGCGTGGTCGACCTTCAATTGCGGCGCCGCTTTTGCGAGGGATTCTTCCTGACTAAATGCAATGAAATAGCGTAAATCCTCCCAGTCGAACACGGATGCTCTCCTTTTCTCTCTTGATCGTCCGAATCTCGAGGTGACGCGGCTGGACAAAGATATTAGAAGCGGACTGGACCGATCTCAATCAACTATTTTTGCGCCTACGATTGACTTTAATTGCAAGGCTGCAGATGTGCGCGGACTTGTGCATTGCTGCACCCGTTGCCCGCATGTTTGGGGAATTGGCGGGGCCGCTCTGGCGGGCAAGAATGTCTGCAACGGATCGACGCACCGGAGCGCGAAGGCAGATCTTGCGCAGACACCGGGTCGTTGGGTCCCTCTTATCCGTCAAGGAGCCTGACATGAAACGCATTATGAACGCGCATCGATTTCCGTCATGGAGCGAGGAAATCATGAGCAAGAAAACGCTGGTCATACTCGCTCATCCGAACCTTGCCGAGTCGCAGATCAATGCGGCGTGGCGATCCAGGCTCCAGGAAGCTCCGGGTCCGGTCACAATTCGGAATATTTATGAGCTATACCCGGACTGGAATATCGACGTCGCGGCGGAGCAGGCGCTGCTCGAAAGCCACGAGAGAATCTTTCTGCAGTTTCCGCTGTATTGGTACAGCACTCCGCCGCTGCTGAAAAAATGGCTCGACGACGTCCTCGCTTATGGCTGGGCATATGGTCCGGGTGGCAACCGGCTGGCGCACAAAGAAATAGGGCTGGTCGTATCGACCGGCAGTCCTGAAGGCGCGTATCAGACAGATGGCCGTGTGGGACACACGCTGGTCGAACTGCTTCGTCCGCTCGAACAAACGGCGCGTTTTGTCGGCGCGCGTTATTTGCCTCTTTTCGCGTTACAAGGCGCGAATCACGTTATTCCGGCAGATCAATTGAGCCGTAGCGCGAACGACTATATCGAACACATTCGGGCACCGCACGACCAGGACGAAGCCGCCGTGGGCCACCAGCACCGGCGAATGGAGAGTCTCAGTATGTGAAGATGAGTGGGATCTTCAACGACTGCGTGGCGAGCGCGTGCCCTTGGCCCGAGGCTTCGACAATGCGTTGTCGGGTTCTTCAAGACCCGGAAGGACCAATTCTTCCATTAACGCCAGTGTCCGCAGGCAGAACTCGTTGCCCGCAGCGCGCTCCGCCTCCGAAAAGTGTGCCATCGCGGGCGCGATCGACGACTCTTCCGCCAGCTTCACTATCGCCTTCTCAACGACATCAAGGCCTTTCCTGGTCAAATGGACGATGAATCCGCCGCCGTGACTTGGGTCTTGCTGACGCTCCACCAAGCCAAGGCTCGCGAGACGGTCGATCTTTTTGGTAATTGCGCCCGAGGTAACGAGTAGTGCCCGATACAAATCCGTGGGGCGCTTCGCGTATGGATGACCGCTGCGGCGCAGCGCCAGCAGCACACGCATGTCCGACCCGCTAATGCCACACAGGCTCTGGCACATTTTGTCAAACGCCTGTTCTACGAGCGTGCCGAGTCGCATGAAATAGATCGCGAGCAGGAAGTTGGAGAGATCGAGCTCGCTGTGTTCGCGTTGCCACTGCAGCGTGATGAATTCGATCAGGCTGCTACCAGGAAGATTCGCTTTCCTGGTGGGCTCCGACTGTTCCGATGCCGCATTCTTGCGGGTTCGGGTAGGCGCGGGTCGCTTTGGTGCTGCGATGCTCATCTCGATGACTTCCCTGGAAGGATGTTCACTCCCGGCAAATTGTAGCGGGACTGGCTCAATATGGCCGCGCACAATTGTACGTAAATTTTCCGACGGCGCGTCAAACATCAGGCGCGCGGCCGAGTAGTTCCGCTTGGAGGATAGTCGTCCTTATACCGCTTGCACCGCATTGCGCAACATGTCGGCTATCTGGCGCTGGGCCAGCGCCGCCGCGTCGAATTGGCCGCGCATGCTATAAAAGGTATGCAGCATGCCGAGGTATCGCACGCACGTCGCCGGGACGCCCGCCTCGGCCAATCTCCGCGCGTAGGCTTCGCCATCGTCGCGCACGGCATCACACTCGGCGGTGATAACGATGGCCGGCGGTAGTCCCGCATGGTTGTCGGCAAGGAGCGGCGAGAGCTTCCAGGTTGTGGGCGTCACACCATGATCCAGTGCGTACGTGCGAAATGCGTACTCGACGTCGGCCTTGCGCTGCATGAAGCCTTCGGCATAGGTGGATAGCGAGGCCATCTGCTGACGAGCATCTGTTGCAGGATAGACGAGTGCCTGGGCGAGAATGCGCGGCTTGGCGTGGTCCCGCGCAAGCAGGCAGACCACTGCCGCGAGATTGCCGCCGGCCGACTCGCCGAACACGGTCAAGCGTTCGGACGGAAGGCCCAGCGTGTGCCCGTACTCGGCGACCCAGCAGGTCGCGGCCCACACGTCGTCCAACGCTGCAGGGAAGGGGTGCTCAGGCGCGAGCCGATAGTCGACACTGACCACCGCCAGTCCGGAGTCGTGGCCCAGATGCCGGCATACCGCGTCGAAGCTGTCCCGACTGCCCATCAGCCATCCGCCGCCGTGAAAGGCCATCGTGACCCCTGTGGCGCCCTTTGGATGGTAGATGCGTACGGGGATTTCGGCGTCGAGGCCCGGAATCATGAAATCGAAAACCTTATCGATACGGGGGCCGGGCTCCCGTGCGGCAGTGCGTGCGGCGATGCCTGCACGCGCCTCCTCGGGGCTCACTTCCGCCATGCTCGGTTTCGCTGCGGCATTTGCGGCAATAGCGCGAAGCGACGGGTGGATATGGTTTTGAGAGGAAGAAGACATCGTTGATTTCAGGGAGTCGGGGTCGTGGAGGGAGCGAACGTAATGGCGGGAATGGCGGCAACGACGCTGAGGCCGCCATCCACAGTGATGATCTCACCGGCCATATGGGCGCTCAGATCGGAAGCAAGGAATAGCAGGTGGCCCGCGATTTCCGCCGGCGTGGCGGCCCGGCCAATCGGAATCGCGCGACCGACTGTCGTCCACGTCGATTCGTCCAGACGCTGATTCAGTCGCGGCGTGCGGACGAAACCCGGAGACACTGCATTGATGCGCACGTTGTGGGGGGCATACTCAACACCCGCGCAGCGCACGAGGTGATGCAATGCCGCCTTCGAGGCCGCGTAGGCAACCTCGTTCGGCACCGCGCGATCGCCGGCGAGCGAGCCGACAAACGCAAAGGTGCCGCCACCATCGGCCTTCATCATTTCGCCGGCAATTTGAATCGCGAGGTACGCGTGGCGTACGACGATATCGAATTGCTGGTCCCACGACTCATCGTCGACGGCGGATAGCGGCTTGATTCCCGCGACACCGATGATATCGACGACGCCATGGACGCGGCCGAAATGCTGCCGCGCGGTGTCGAACACGCGCTGCATGTCGACGCGGGATGTTGCGTCCGCCACGCACGGTATCCCGGCCACGGCGTCCGCAATGTTCCGGGCGAGCGTCTCGTCGCGGTCGACGCAGAGCACGCGAGCACCGGCCTGAGCCAGTGCATGAACGGTCTGCGCGCCGATACCCTGGCCGGCGCCAAGCACTACAAAACCGCGACCGTCGAGTCGTAACAAGGACAAGTAGTCCGGAACGTCGTTATGGATGTTGTTGCTCATGCGAGTCTCCTCCTCAGGCTGCCACTACCTGGCGATGTGAAGGCAGCAGCTCTTGCCAGGCTACACCGTCTTCGAGTTGTCGGTCACAGGCGCTCACGCCCCGAAGGTCGAGGCCGAGCGCGGGCGGCTGCTGGTTCTGCGTCACACGCTTGATCGAATCCAGCAGCACGCGGCGCACACGCACGACAGCCTGGTCGGCTGGCACCAGATGCTCGCGCGAACGGTCGTAGAGCGGCCCTTGAGACAATCCGATCGTGGCGTCCTCCACTTCGACGCCGCGCAATCCGGTCCAGCTTTCCTTCATCAGCTCGCGATTCTGGCCGAAGGTGTCCGTCCAGCTAGCCGTGAACGTGCAATTCTTGCGGTCATAGTAAGTAGAGTCGTTCAGCCCGAGCAACTCGATGATCTTCTCTTCGCTCACCGGAGCGTCGCCATGAACGACGATGTAGGTGCTGGTGTGCGTGTCGTCTTCGGGGACCTCGAGGACGGTGAACTGAAACGCCGGGGCAGGAATGATGCGGCCGTACGGGACGATAAATGGGACTACGCGTGCATTACGGACTCCCGGCTCATTGGTCTTGCGCAGCGCGACATAGTGGAAACCGAAGGCCGTCTCTTCGATTTTCAGGGCCGGTTCAAGGTCATTGGAGGCAAGCGCAGCGGGATTGATTACGTCAGGGTTGCGTGTGAACTCGTTGTCTTTCCAGCCGGGGCGTGCCATGTTGGTGTGCAGCACGCCGACATGAGAGCTGTCCTCTCCACCCTCCACCAGTTGCAGATAGTTGCAGGCGACGTTGACGCGCAGCACGACGCGATGGTTCGGTTCCGCGTCCATGAAGGCATAGCGGGAAAACGCCGGGAGTAACTCGATTGGGCCCACATACGCCCAGACGATGCCGCCTTCCTCGCGCACTGGAAAGGCCGGCGCCTTCATCCGTGTAGCGTATTTCGGATCGGCGTGGTTCGGCGTTTCCATGACGGTGCCGGACGCGCTGAACTTCCAGCCGTGATAGAGGCAGCGGATGCCGCCTTCCTCGACCCTTCCCAGTGCGAGCGATGCGCCCCGGTGCATGCACAGCTCTTCCAGAAAGCCGACCTTGCCCTCGGTGTCCCGGAACGCGACATAGTTCTCGCCGAGCAGTCGGACGCGCAGTGGCGCGCAGTCCGGATGCGGCAATTGGGCCGAGGTGCACACCGGGTGCCAGAAGCGTCGCATCAGGTTTCCTCCAGGGGTACCCGGACCGATACGGCAAAGAATCTCGTTGTCTGCGTGGCTCAACATTTAATGCTCCTTTCCTGACTTTCGTTATTAACTGCGCTCTGCACGTGCACCATGGGACGAAACGATCCGATGGTGCGGAACCAGGGTGCGCCAGTTCTCGTCGATACCGATCTCACCGGACACGCCTATTGCGCTGCCAGCGTCCGCTCGCAGCGCGGCTATCTCCTGCTGGTCACGGGCCGCCCGGGCATACGCCAGCAAGCAGCGCTGAAGGCGGCTGATCGCGATATCGGCCGTGGATAGCATCTCCTGCGAGCGGTCGCGAATCGCGCCGCTCGAAACGCTGCACGCGGCGTCTTCCTGCGTGATGCCGTCAAAACCGGTGAAGTGGCCATTGCGCTGCTGCACGCGGTCCTGGCGATAGCCATTGGCGACGGACATCGCGGCCGACGAGTCACAGGTGTCGGTCGTCATGCCGTACTTGCGCAGCGTCGGCTGATCCAGGCCCACGAACGTGAGTTGCTCACTGCGCAACGGTTCTACGCCAATGCGCTTTTCGGCGTCCCACCACACGTGATACAGGTTGCAGCGCTCGTCGCTAACCGGGACGATCGCAAGCCAGACATCCCCGTTCGCGTTGGCGATGAAGCAAGGTGCGATGAATGCGGTTACTCGAGCGATACGTTTGTCCCCGTTTTGGCGGATTGCGACATAGTGGAAACCAAAGTCCGTTTCGTCTGCTTCGATCTTCGGGGTTGCGTCGAACTGCATGTGCGAAGTCTTCTTCGCATAGTCAAGATCGGAGTCGTTGGTCCTCGCGAGGGCGGAACTATGGAGGACGGTCAAATGCGATGAGTCGACGAGACCTTCCATCACCTGAACGAAATTGGCGTTGATGACCGCGCAGGCGTTGATGCGGTGCGAGTCCGGCTGGTCCATGAAGGCCGTGTGCGGGAAGGGCGGCTCTTCACCCTTGGGACCCAGATAACCCCAGACGATGCCGCCCGCTTCCCGCACTGGATAGGTTCGTCCCTTGATGCGCTCCTTGAATTTCGGGTCTTCGATGTTCGGGGTCTCGAGGACAGTCCCATCCACCGCAAACTTCCAGCCGTGATAGATGCAGCGCAGGCCATCGCCCTCCGAACGGGCCAACTGCATTGAAGCACCCCGGTGTAGACAGCCCTCTGCATAGAGGCCGGGGCGACCCTGCTGGTCGCGCCACACGACAAACCGCTCACCCAGCAGATCTATCGTCTGCGGCTCTCCATTCGCCTGCGGCATGTCCGACGACTGGATGACGGGCAGCCAGAAGCGGCGCATTGCCTCGCCCATGGCCGTACCTACTCCGATACGGCACATCAATTCGTTATCTTGCTTGGTCAACATGTTGATCCCCTCGCTACAGTGTCAGGCAGTGAGTAACAGGTGGCCTCAAAGATCGAGCACCAGCCGGGAAGTCTTGGCGCGCGAGCAGCACGGCATGAAGCTGTCGTTGCGTGCCCGCTCCTCGTCCGTCAGATACAGATCTCGATGGTCGGGTGCGCCGGCCAGCACCTTCGTCATGCAGGTGCCGCAAACTCCTTGCTCGCAAGACAATGGCAAGTTGAAACCGGCGTCGAGCAAGGCGTGCGCGGCACTTTGATCCGCGTGAACCTCGATGACCTGGCCACTGCTGCCGATCTCGATTTCGAACCGTCCGTCCTCTGAAGAATCGATTGGCGTTGCCGCGAAATATTCGCGGTGCAGGTGTCCCTCGTCCCAACCGAGTTCGCGCGCGGTCTGCAGGATGTGGTCCATAAAGCCGTTGGGTCCACACACGTAAAGATGCTTGTCGGAAGAGGGCGAGCCTATCGCGGAGCGGGCATCGAGTTGCTGGTCGGGGGCGCCGTCATCGACGTGCACGTGCATCTGCGAATCGTCGCCAAATTGCGCTTGTTGCAGGCGATCGACGAAAGCCATGCGCGACAGCGTGCGCCCACAGTAGTGCATCGCGAATGGGCGGTGCTCGCGCGCCAACTGCTGCGCCATGCAGAGGATCGGCGTGATACCGATGCCACCCGCGAACAGGATCGAACGACTGTTTTGACCGCTGTGCAGGCTGAAGTGATTGCGCGGGGCGCTGATCGTGAGCGTATCTCCCGCATGCACGTTATCGAGAAGCTTTACCGAGCCGCCGCGGGATTGGGGATCGCGCAGCACGCCAATCCGGTAGCGGGGGTATTCGCCCGGCAGTTCATACAAGGAGTACTGACGTACGGGGCCACCAGGCACGTGTAGGTCGATGTGCGCGCCTGCTTCGAAGGCAGGCAGTGCACTATCCGCCAATGGCGAGAGGTCATAGCCGGCAATGTCGTCCGCCGGCCAGGTTTTGGCAGAGACTTTGACTTGCAGCAAAGTGTTCATAGGGGTCGATTTGTGTTCCATGACGGATATAGCCGTAAAGAGAGGAGAGCGTGTCATGCGGCGATGTGAAGCCGACGCCGGATGACTACTGGCGAGGCGCCCAACTGTCGCTGAACCAGCCAGCGCGCCAGACCTTGGTCCATCACGCGCACATGCTCCGGAAACCAATCCACCAGCGCTCTGGCAAAAGAGCGGACGACCTCGGTCCGTCCATCAGCCAACATGGTGCGTACCTCGTCGAGGGATCGGAGCACGGCCGCGTGCTCGTCGATATGGCAGCCCGCTGAACCGTAGGCTGTCTCGCGCATCGAGGCGTCCTCGTCATCAAAGTGGCGGCGCGCATGCTCGGCAAACGCTTCGAGCGCGTTCTCGAGATTTTCGTCGTCCGTTGTCAGCAGCGTGTGTACACACGCGACAAACTCGTGATGGGTCTCGTCCATCGCCTGATGGCCAAGGGCGTAGTCATCATGCCAGGCGAAGCCGGAGAGCACGCGATCCTTCTCCCACGCTGGGTTCGGTGACGGTGCGGCACCGCGACCGTGGTTTGTCTGGTGATCTTTCAATTGCTTCATTTTTCAACGAACTCCTGCTCAATTGATCACGTCAATCTATTACGTCTTCCACGGAAGATACTATTCTGAGCGATGAGTGTCGAGGTAGGGCAAACGCCAATATGTGAAAATTTCGACAAACACAGCGAATTTCGTGGGTAAGGCTCGTTATTTCTGACAATGCCAAGCCTCAGAGGTTCCAGATGCGGGTATCTCCCGACGGCAAATCGTTTGACAGGGAAGACGAAAAAAAATTAGCTTCCGTGGAAGCATTTAACCAAAGGGAGACAGATGATGAGTTCGAGGCTGGGTCGGACGGGACGTGCCTTCTCGTGGCGTCAGACAATTTGGTGGGGACTCGCGTCTCTTGCGGCATGTGCGCCGGGAGCATCGCAGGCACAGAGCTCTGTCACTCTGTATGGGATTATCGATACCGGTATCGAGTACGTGACAAATGTCGGTGCTCACCAGTCCAGCGTCGTGCGTATGCCGTCGCTCACGGCATCGATACCCTCGAGGTGGGGCTTGCGTGGCAAGGAGGATCTGGGTGGCGGTCTCAGCGCGGTTTTCGTATTGGAGTCGGGCTTCGCCCCGTCACAGGGAACGCTGAATCAGGGTGGTCGCCTGTTTGGCAGGCAGGCATATGTCGGACTTTCAGGGCGGTGGGGGACATTATCTTTAGGCCGGCAATATTCTCAGATCTATTGGGCCTTGCCGGGTGACACGATGGGGCCGAATGTCTATGCCGCCGGTGATCTGGACCCGTACTTGTCTCAAGCGCGGCTCGACAACGCGGTCGCCTACACGTTCACGTCATCGGGGCTGACCGTGGGCGTGACTTATTCGTTCGGGCGCGACGCGGTGGATTCTGCGCCGGCCGGCGGGTGCGCCGGGCAGTCGCCGACGGACTGGCGGGCCTGCAAGTCAATGTCTGCCATGGTGAAATATGAAGCGGCGACATGGGGCGTGGCGACGGCGATTGACCGCAATTACGGCGGTGGCGGCCCTGGCTCGCCCCAGCCCAATACCTCGCAAACTGATACACGTGCCGTCATCGACGGCTACGTGAAACTGGGTACCTCGACGATCGGTGCGGGATACCTTCATCGAATTAATCACGGGGTACAGACGCCGACTGTTTTCGACGCGGTCAGCAACTACTGGTGGCTTGGCGGGACCTATTTTCCCGTTCCACAGATCGCGCTTGACGCCCAGTTCGGACATATATCGGTCAACGGTGGGAGTTCCGCGGGAGCTTCCGTGATCGCAGCGCGTGTGTCGTACTTATTGTCCAAGCGCACTTCCGTGTACGTCACAGCAGGGCGTATGTTCAACCAGCGCAACGCCGCGTTCACGATTGATGGCGGCGTGATTCCACCCGCTTCTACGCCATTGCCCGGGGTGGATCAAACGGGTGCGATGGTGGGTGTTCGTCACCAGTTCTAAATGGATAGTGAATGCTCGATGTCATCGCGCAGTAGTCGGGCGTTCACACTGGAACTCGTGACTGAGTTCTTGCCCCTTTCCGAAGCGTGGCGCTTGGTATAGCGTGCCACGTACTGAGCACGTGTCTGTCGCGGCCCGACTTCCACTCGAATATTCGTCGGCCGCGCGACGACACTTCGCCCCATCCGCGCCCCTCAAATATCGCCAAACGTCCGCCAGACAAGGCTCGCTGCAATTTGGCATGGACTCTGCATTACGCTGCGTCCAGCCGTAGCACGACCCGCCCATCCATCGAACTCGGATGTCCCCACCGGATGCACGCCTGGAACCCACGTGTCGTGCCCGTTCGTGCGCGATACGCAATCAACCAGGTCGCCAACCGGAGGACGTCTTGCTTATCTTGCTCATCTATCTTTACCCGTTGCTGAAAAAGGCACTTGACCGTGCTGAACACAGTCGTCGTGACGAATATCTCGCGTCCGCCGCCGACATGGGCGAACTCGAACGCCGCATGCATTTAACGGAGATTGACCGCTGACGCGACAAACCAACGCGCCCTCTCTCAATCAGTTTGGACGCCTGGACATGCGCTCCGGCGTCTCGATCATAGCCAGCCGCCCGCACCGCGCCGATAGTAGAGACTTCCGCGATCCGGCATCCGTGCGCCCAACTCCTGAGTTCCATGAACGACATGAATAGCACTATCGTTTCGCAAGCCTTCTCATCCGCAACGTCGGTGATCGCACTGCACTGCTCCGGCTCGGGAGCGGCGCAATGGCGCAAGCTCGGCGAAGCGCTGGGCTCGCGCCACGCGTTCGTCGCGCCCGAGCACTACGGCTGCGATAGCACGGGCCCGTGGAGCGGCGAGCGCGCGTTCACGCTCGCCGACGAGGCCGCGAGGACGATCGGCATCATCGACGCCTCGCGCGGCAAGGTGCATCTCGTCGGGCACTCGTATGGCGGTGGCGTGGCGTTGCGCGCGGCCGTCGAACGGCCGGAGCGCATCGCGAGCATCACGCTCTACGAGCCCTCGGCGTTTCATCTGCTGAAGGTGATGGGCGCGCACGGAGCGTACGCGCTCGCGGAAATCATCGCCATCTCGAAGCGCACCGCCGATGGCGTGACCTGTGGCGACTATCGGGGCGCGGCGGCTTCATTCGTCGATTACTGGGGCGGCCGGGGCGCATGGGAAGCGTTGCGGCCCTCGGTGCAGGCGGCACTCACACGCTGGGCGCCAAAGGCGCCGCTCGACTTTCGCGCGCTGCTCGACGAACGCACGCCCGCAAGCGCATACACCGGCCTGCGTGTCCCGGCGCTGATCATGCGCGGCCAGCACGCGCCCGTCCCGACGCGCGCGATCGCCGAGCGGCTGCCGATGCTGCTGCCCGCTGCGCGTCTTGCAATCGTCGAGGGTGCAGGACACATGGGGCCGCTCACGCACGCCGACAGCGTCAACGCCATGATCGTGCGGCATATTGCCGAGGCGGATGCGACGGCTTGAAGCGGTCTCCTGAGTAAACCAATAAGCACGTACAGCAGACAAACCAAGGTTGTTTTGAGCGTTACGCGATATCTGTTGCCACGAGACATCGATCACATTTTCACGACTCGATGACCGCGCTCACGTGTTGCCAACGGACAATCACTGCCGCATATAAAGCCGCACTGGCATCCTATCCGGCACCATCGTAAACGCGGCCACTTCCCGAATAGAACTCGTATCGACTGCAAGTTGCGAAACAAACCCGGCCGATAACATTGAAATAACAAGCCGCATTTCGACCGTCGAAAGATGCCGGCCAGGACATACCCGCGGTCCCCCGCCAAACTGCAAATGCGCGCGCGTCTCGTGCGCTCCGCGCTCCGGTGTTCGTTCATGCATCCAACGCTCTGGATCAAATTTGTCCGGATGCTCGAAGTTGCTCGCGTCCAGCATGGAGGGGCGCGTCAAGAAGAACATTCTGGAACCGGCAGGCAAGTGAATCCCGCGATGCTCGACGTCCTGCAGGGGCTCAAACGCATGAACGGGAACTACGGGCCTGAACCGGCTCGCTTCAGTGCACACGGCCTCGCACAGGTCGAGCGTCTTGAGTGTTTCGTAAGTCGGGCACACGCCAGCGGCTCCCAACACGGCGCGTGACCGGTTTGAAACCCGACTCTGCAACGCATCGTCGGCGCTCAGATACAGAAGCGCCCACGCGATCGAATGCGCCGTGGTGTCTTCGCCCGCGAGCAACATGGTGAGCACGTTGGCCGCCACCTGGTCATCGGTGATACCAGAGCCCGGTGTGTCGCGAATTTGCAGCATGGCTTCGAGTAAATTGCCGGGTTCGTCATGAGGCTGGTCTCGAATGCGCTCGCGCGCACGATTCATCGTCAAGCGCACGTAGCGATGCACTTCCGCCAGGGCGTGATCGAGCCGGTGATCGCGTGGCAGTTTGACGTATCGCCAATAGGGGAACGGAGCGTTTATCCGGCTCATTAGCGTGGGAAAAATCAACGCCAGATGTTCCTGAATGACGTTGCCGTCCTGCTCCAGGGTTCCCGGATCGTCGCCGAATGCGAGCGCGCTGGTCACATCGACCGTATAGCGTTTGAGATCTTCGGTCATCTCGAACACGCGGTCGCTGCGCGCGGCGCGTTCCCACCGTACTCTGAGGCGCTCGGTGATGGCCGCCAGGGTGGGGTAGAACGCCTTGATATGCGCCACGGAAAGCGCCTGCATCACCAGCTTTCGTTGCGGCTCCCATGCGGCGCCCTCGACAGAAAACACGCCGTTGCTGCCCATCTCGTCAAGATTTTCCTCAATCGGCGAATACCGCCGATATCCGTTTGGCCGCTCGCGCATAATCGAATGACACAACTCCGTGTCGTCCCAGACCGTCACAGGCCGTGAGCCGATCTGGAAACGATAGGGCGTGCCAAGCTCCTGCGCCCACCGTTCGAGAATGAGATGCGCGCGCGATGGCGTCAACTGGTGCGCATTTCCAATCAGCGGGAGGCCTCGCGGCGCCGGAAGATCGGAGATTTCACGCAACTTGAAGGTTCCTGCCGACGCAATAGCCATGGTTCATCTCCGTCAGGAAACCTTAGCAATGGTATGAAGATCGGGATCGTAATGACGACACCGTATCGTCCAAGCATAGGTCACGGCTAGAGTCGCAAGTCTCTCCTACAAGCCTTTATCTAATGCGTCTACGCCTTTTTACTTCGCCGTTGACGTTACATGAAGACTCGAACCAATGTATGAAGAGGCTGACAAATAATGGCGAGAACCAATCGCGATATTGCCGGTTGCGATGGCCGAGAAAGTCGGGCTCACGAACATCGGGATGTTCGGATGTCGTTAGGTGGTTGGCGCACGACACGTGCCTGTTGGTTTCCGACAAACAGCTGCCGTCACTTGAGTGCATTGAAGCGTGTGGGAGCTGCATTCGAAGGTTCCATTGCGCAGCGGCCGCCTCCACCAGGGCGGCCACGCCACTGACGGGCCTCATCAAATCATGCGGAAGACAGTGACGACGACGGAGATATGCGATGGAGTTGAATGCCAACCATGTACGGCCATTGGCATCCTCCCAGACGAGCACCTCAAGTGGAAGATCCAGCGCAGCAGTTGGCGCGCGTTGCATCAATGGCCTGCCAGTCTCGGGGTTGCCGAAGACCCTCAGCAGAGTGCAGTCTATTGCTCCAGATTCACAGGCGTCATGCGTGGCATCAGCAGATGAATGATGCCGAGCGCGACCAGATAAGCCGATGCACCGACAGCGAAGAGCACCCAATACTGACCGGTGCGCTGCAACGTCTCGCCGATGATTCCCGAGTAGAAGAACGAGCCGATCATCCCTGCCACGCCGCCGATACCGACCACCGTGCCAACCATCCGGCGCGGAAACACGTCGCCGACGGTCGTGACAAGATTTGCCGACCACCCCTGGTGAGCCGCTGCGGCAAGTCCGACGGCGAAGACTGCGTACCAGAGGCTTTGAAAGAGCGAAAGCGTGGCAATCGGGAGGACGCACAGCGCGCAGACACCCATCGCGATCTTGCGTGCGACGTTAGGTTTGTGGGAACGCTGCATCAACCGGGACGACAGCCATCCTCCAGCCACACTGCCGACGGATGCCATCGTGTAGATGACAATCAACGGCAGTCCAAGATCGCCGATGTCGATGTGCCTCGACTCATTGAGCCATTTGGGCAGCCAGAACAAGTAAAACCACCACACCGGATCGGTCAGCAGTTTGCCGAAAATGAACGCCCACGTTTCGCGGTACTTCAGCACCGAAAGCCAGCCTACGGGTTGCTCAACGCTTTCGTCCCGATCCGAATTGATGTAATCCAGCTCGCGCTTTGATACCGACGAATGCTCCGCCGGAGGACGGTACACGAGCAGCCACACTGCCAACCACACGAAACCGGCCGCCCCTCCCACAATGAACGTCGCACGCCAGCCCCACATGACAGCGGCGATCGGTACGAATGCGGGCGCAACGATCCCGCCGACGGTTGCGCCCATGTTCCACAGGCCCGTGGCCAACGCCCGCTCTTTCTTCGGAAACCATACGGCTGTGGTGCGGATGGCGACAGGGAAATTGGCCGCCTCGCCGAACCCCAGCAATCCGCGCACGGCCGCGAAGCCGGGGACGGTCGCCGCCATCGCGTGCAGCATCGCGGCCAGGCTCCACATCGCCATGGCACTGCCGTAGACCACTTTGGTGCTGATCCGATCCGCGATTCGACCAAACGTCGCGAGACCCACTGCATAGGCGACCGTGAACACCATCACAGTCTGCGCGTACTGGACCTGATTCCAGCCTATGTCTTTTTGCAGCAGCGGCGCGAGCAGCCCAAGCATCTGGCGATCCATGTAGTTGATCGTCGTTGCAAAAAAGATGAGCGCGCAGATGGTCCATCTGTATCGTCCGACGGCCGTTTGATCGGCGACGGAACGGACTTCTAAAATTTTCATCGTGTCTCCGGGAAGTTTGTAATCAGGCAAACTGGTTCGCGCACCGCCTACAGTGCGAGGGCGGACCGCCCCTCGCGAGGCTTCATTCGGGAAAAGAAGACGACCCCGGCTGCCACCACCGACATCAAGGCCAGCCCCGTGAGCCCTCCTTCGATTGATCCGGTTTTCTGCTCGAGCAAGCCGAAAGCCGCCGGCGCAACGAAACCGCCGAGATTGCCGATCGAATTGATCAACGCCAGCACCGCCGCGGAAATCCGCGCATCCAGGTAGCCCTGCGGAATTGGCCAGAACAACGCCGACGCGGCTTTAAAACCAATCGCCGCAAAGCAGATCGCGACGAACGAGAACATCGGACTGCCCTGGCCGGCGGCATACATGCCGAGCGCGGCGATCAACAGCACACACGCAACCCATGCCTGCTGAAACTTGAAACGCGCCGCGAGCATCGCGAAGAAGTACATCGCCACGATCGAGATCAGCCACGGGATCGAATTGAATAGCCCGACCTGGAAATCGTTGAAATGGCCCATCTTGCGAATGATGCTGGGCAGCCAGAACGTTGCACCGTAGATCGTCAGCGAAACCGAGAAATAGATCACGCAGAAGATCACGATCTGCGGGTCGCGTAGCAGAGTCAAGACGGACGGCTTGACCGCATGCGCCGCATCGCGCTCGCGCTGCTCTTCCTCTATCTCGGCGACGACCGCGTCCTGTTCGGCGCGGCTCAGCCATCTGGCGTCGCGCGGCTTCGAGTCGAGCCAGAACCAGATGAAGCCGGCCAGCACCACCGAGGCCATGCCTTCGATCACGAACATCCACTGCCAGCCGTGCAGGCCCCAGCCGCTGATCAGCATCAGCGCGCCGGAGATTGGCCCGGAGAGTATCGAGGCGAGCGCCGAGCCGCTGAGAAAGATCGCCATCGCCTTGCCTCGCTCGTCGCGCGGCAGCCATTGAGTGAAATAGAAGATGACGCCCGGAAAGAAGCCCGCCTCGGCTGCGCCGAGCAGCAACCGCATGGCATAGAACGACGTCTCGCCCCGAACGAACGCCATGCCGACCGCGGCCAGACCCCACGTGAACATGATGCGCGTGAGCCACGCCTTCGCGCCGAAGCGCTGCAGCAGCATGTTCGACGGCACTTCGAAGACGGCGTAGCTGACGAAGAAGAGCCCCGCGCCGAGTCCATAGGCCGCGGCACCGATGCCCAGATCGGCGCTCAGATGCTGGCGGACGAAGCCGATGTTCACCCGGTCGATGTAGTTGACGACGAACATCACGACGAAGAGCGGCAGCACATGCCACTTGATCTTGCGTACGGCGCTTGCCAGCGCGTCCGCTCGGTCCGGGCCGGCTGCGGCCGGGGTGGGTCTGCTCATCGGCTTGTCTCCGTTGTGGACCAGAGTCGGCGCTTCAGCACTTACTCAGATCTCATGCAACATAGTTGCGAGTGGCAATGCACATCGCGCGCGGCACATCTGGTCGGGTCAGAAGCGCGGATTCTTACCGCTGAAACTCGGGTCGTACTTCTGCATCTGCTTCAGGTCGTCGCGATTCCGCACGCCGCACGACAGATACTGGGCATGCAGTTCGGCCAGTCGGTCGTGGTCGAGTTCGACGCCGAGGCCTGGTGTGGTGGGCACGCGTAGCGCGCCGTTGTCGAAGCTCACGCGGCCACCCTTGATGACTTCTTCTTCCTGCCACGGGTAATGGGTGTCGCACGCGTAGGTCAGGTTGGGGATGCTCGCCGCGACGTGCGTCATCGCCATCAGGCTGATGCCGAGGTGCGAGTTGGAGTGCATCGACATGCCCAGATCCCACAGCTTGCACATGCGCGCGAGCGTCTGGGTCGCACGCAGACCACCCCAGTAGTGATGATCCGACAGCAACACCTTCACCGAACCCATCTCGGCGCCACGGCGGAAATCTTCCATGGTCGTGATCACCATGTTGGTCGCGAGCGGCAGGCGCGTGTGCTTCGCCAACTCGGCCATGCCTGCGAGCCCCGGACAGGGGTCTTCGTAGTACTCGAGCAGTTCGTCGAGTTCGGGCGCGGCCGCGATGCTCGTTTCGAGCGTCCAGTTGGCGTTCGGATCGAGGCGCAGCGGCACGCCGGGGAAAGCCTGATGCAGCGCACGCATGCACGCGATCTCGTGCGCCGGCTCGAACACGCCACCCTTGAGCTTGATGCTCTGGAAGCCGTACAGGTCGATCATGCGACGCGCCTGCGCGACGATCTGCTTCGCGCTAAGGCCTTCGCCCCAGGCATCGGGCGCATAGGGCTTGTCGACGTGCTCCGCGTACTTGAAGAAGAGGTAGGCGCTGTAGGGCACTGCGTCGCGAACCTTGCCACCGAGCAGATCGACGATCGGCGCGCCGACGATTTGCCCCTGCAAGTCGAGCATCGCGACTTCGAGCGTGCTGATGACTTTCGGCGCGTTCTTGGCCGAGTGCGAGCCGGGGGCGAGTTCGAATTCGACCGCGCCCGAGCTCGGCTTGATCGCCGCACGCACGCGTTCTTCCATCCGGTTCAGGTCGAACGGCGACAGGCCGATCACCAGCGCCTTGGCCTGCTCGAGCACGCGCAGCATCGGCTCGTCACCATATGTCTCCGAGATGCCGACGCGGCCATCGCTCGTCTCCAACTCGACGATGGCGCGCAATGCCCACGGTTCGTGGATGCCGGCAGCGTTGAGCAGAGGGCCGTCGCGGAAGGCGATCGGCGTAATTCGCACCTGAGTGACGGTGATGTCGCGAGTCATGGCGGCGTCCGGAAATGGGAGGGTTTGAAGGGGATGGGCGCATGGTAAAGCACTAATGTATTAGTGCGTCAGTGGGGAAAACCCACACCCCCCCAGCCTGCTGAAAACGGCTGCACGCCTGCCGGGAGCGCGTGGGCGTCGGCTATAGTATTAATATTTCAGCGGGTGGAAACAGCAGTGCCCACCCGCGCCCACGCTTCTGGTCCTGCCATGAAAATCAACGTTTCCCCGAGGAGGGCGACCCGGCTCGACCGGTCCCGCCATGCCGCGCCGCAAGTATTCGAACGCCTGCGCGAAATGATCCTGTCCCTCGAACTGGAGCCCGGCACGGTGCTCTCTCGCGCCGATCTGGCGACTCAGTACGGTCTGAGTCAGACGCCCGTGCGCGACGCGCTGATGAAGCTCGGTGAGGAAGGCCTCGTCGACATTTTTCCGCAGCACGCCACAGTGGTCAGCCAGATCAATGTGACTTCCGCGTTGCAGGCGCACTTCCTGCGCCGCTCGATCGAACTGGAAATCGTGCGCACGCTTGCGGAGCAGCGCGACGCCGCACTGATCGCTCAGTTGCGCGCCACGATTGCCGGGCAGATGGAAGTGCGCGACCTGAAGAACATCGAGCAGTTCTCGCTGCTCGACCAGGCCTTTCATCGCCAGATGTACGAGGCGGCGGGCGTGCCGCAACTCTGGGATCTGGTGCGCAGACTGAGCGGCCACATCGACCGGCTGCGTCGCCTGCACCTGCCGGTGGAGGGCAAGACGATGGCGGTGGTGCGCGATCACACCGAGATCGTCGATGCCATCGAAAGGGGCGATGCCGAGGCCGCGCAGGCGGCGCTGCGCACGCATCTCTCGGGTACGCTGAACCAGGTCGATGAGATCCGCACGAGGCATCCGAATTTTTTGACTGACGTCTGAATGCGCTCGGAGGAGCGTGTGCAAGCACCGTCGAAACTCGATCGGCCGATTTCGGCGATGGCCGTCGTCGGTCGCCATTTGATGACGCTCGAAGAACGACCAGCCGCATTCGTCGAAGCGACAGCTCGCTCGCCACTATTCGCTCGATTCACGTAGGCCACTAACGCGCGCCGTCGCGGCGAAACCTCCAAAAAACGGTTGTCAAACGCTAGCCCGTACGCGCGTCTTAGCCGGTCGGCGTCGGGCGGTAAATACATCAGCCCAACGTGCGCCGGCATGACGCGCCGAACTCAATGCGATTGCATCGGCCGCGATCTGGACTGGCCTGCCGGAGCGGCGCACTACCTCCGATGCAACGTCTTCACTCAACCAGCGCCACCGGGACGTGCTTCGTTTGCCGAGAAGAATCAGGTCAGCACCCGTCTCCTCGGCAACAGCGGCGATCGCGCGGCCGACCGTCATGCCGCACATCGGCAGCATAACCATACGGACTTCCGCTTCAGGCGCTTGATCGTCCAGTACATTCCTGACATGCGCGACGACTTTGCGTCCGTGCGCGCTCATTGCCTCGACGATCAAGCCGAAATTGTCGTCAGCGGCTCCCAGATAAGAGGGCGTCGGGTCGACCACATGCAGCACGACAATTTGTGCGTGGTACTTGCGTGCGGTTTCAATGGCCGACGCCAGGACGGTATCGGCCGAACTTGCACTGATTGCGACGAGGATTTTCGAAAACATGTTGAGCGCCCTCATGTAGCGGTTAAGTCAGACACGACAGCAGACTTGAGCTGTTCGTGATCCATGACCGCATCATCACTCGGTGGAGTGAGCGGAAAATTAGCTGAAGCAATCAATAAGACCAGTAGCCGAAGCGTTGCGGATAGCCGTAAACGACAGGAGGCGGGGCGTACGCAACCGGAGGCGGAGCGTAGACGGGGCTCGTGGTATAGACGGCCGGCTGGGAAATAGTGTTGCCTTTCGAGGCCATGCATTGCGCGTAGGCGGCGTTGTATCGCGCCTGCAGATTGGCCGAAGTGGCTTGCGCGCCGTTTGCACCTACAGCACTGCCGAGCAGCAGGCCCGCGCCCGCACCGATCGCTGCGCCGACGCCGGCGTCGCCTGCCGCGGCGCCGAGCAGCGCGCCGGCGGCCGCTCCGCCCACGGTTCCGATCGCACTGCTGCCGACGCCGGATGGTATTGCACCGTGTGTTTGCCCGGCGGCATTGTCAGAGCGGAATGCGTAGTCCCGGCATGCATAGTCTTCCTGCTGGAACACGCTAATCGGCTTGCCACTTGGCGGCAATGCGACGACTGACGGGCCAGTCGGCGGCATGACGGCGCAGCCGGTAAGCGCGACGGCGATCAAGCATGCGGGCAAGGCGATACGAGTGGTTCTTAAGAGTTTCATGATGTCACGTCCCCTGATTCGATGACGCCATCCTGAGCGCGCACAGTTAGCGTTGAATTAGCTTGACGCTGCGCAGGGCCGGCGGGGGTGTGTAACAGACTGGTGAAAAGCGGGGAGGGCGGGCACGCGGACCGATTTGGGGGAGAACGCAGGTCGTTCGTTCGGTTCGAGAGCCCGTGGACCTGCTTTCTTGCCGCGTACGCGAGCGGCTAGCAGGTCAATCGTGTTTGGTAGACACGGCTAGTGAGAGCGGCGTAAGCGCAAGAAGGCATCACCCTCCGCTCGGAAAATACGATGCGTCGACGAGATAGTGCTCGCGGGTGAATGCGCCGTAGATGTATTGCGGGTTCTCGACGTCCTTGTTGTAGTACTCGTGCCACCAGCTTGCCGACTGCCAGATCGCCTCGGGGCAGCTGGACCGGCTCTCGAGTCCGGGCGTGAGATCGAATCCATTGGCCGCATACGCCGTCTCCAGCATCGCAGCCGAAGGCATGCCGAAGCCTTCGCCCAGTGGATTCGACGGCACACCGCAACCCCACGCATAGCCTATCCAACGCAGCAGCAGGCTCGACAGATCAATCGACATGCGCTCACGGCGCAGTTGCGTGAGACTCGCTTGAATCGCTTCGCCCGCGACGGGCCACACGATGAGCGCCAGGTTCGGATACTGTTCGGGCGAATCGATATGTGCGAGTGTGCTTGTCTGGATCGCATTGCAGATGGGCGCAAATCCGTCCGGCGGATACCATGCGTCGGGCGAAAGCGACACGCTGGTCACTTCCGTGTCCTTTGTCGCGGCTTTGCTTTTCACGCCAACGAACATCGCCTGCGACCACGAACTCGGCGACATGTCACTGCGCACGTGCGCCTGCGCGAGTCTCAAGCGAAACGACAACGGATCGGCGCCGCCGATCAACAGAACGAAACTGTGCTCCTTGATGCCTTTCAACGGGACGCTCTTGAGCGCCCGATTGATCCACACGACGTTGCCCTCCTTCTTCTGCCGTGTCAGCGCGAGTAGATTCTTATTGCGTGCTGCCGCTCTTGACCGGCGTGCGATGACTGACATGATGGTGGACTCCCTTTGAGCGTTTCAGTGAGCAGCCGTCAGTTTGAAATGCGCGCTCCAACGCGTTTTCGCATTCACTTCCTGATCTCGATGAAGAGGCACGTAGTCGACCTGAACATCGAGAGAGCCGCCCACACGCTGAATGCAGAGCATCAGCGCAAGATTGCCTCTCATCGATGAAGAGGGGCGAGGGTTGAGCGTCGTCGGCAGGAGGAGCGACTGATAGTCGCCCAGGCTGCCGAATCTCGATGGCGGGTCGCCGGGGTTAGGGTGCGTGGGCCAAGGGTCGCGTGGCCCGAACCAGCCGGTAATCGCCGACTTGATTGTCTTGAATTCGTCGATCCCGATCGACTTGACCAGCGACGTGGGCGATGAAATGACTTCATAGACAGGGCCACGATTCAACGTATCGGCGCGCAGTATCCTGCCCCAGTGAACATCGCCGGTCAGGCAGGTCAGCGGCAAGCCCGCCGTCGAGACGCGTTCTATCTGTTCCACCATGAAGCGATAATCGGCTTCGTAGTTCGCCAGTTCGTAGTCGGCAACATGACCATCGAACGCGCTCGCCGGATCGGCAAAGAGCGATTGTCCCGTCAATAGAAAACCGTAGCGGGGGTTGGGTGTGTTCGCGGAGGCAACGAGCGTGTTCACCCATGCAGCGAGTGCGTTGCGGCCCGCGTTGCCAAGCAGCGCCCCTGGCGGGTCGAGCATCGTCTCGTGATCCGGCGCATTGCCGACGCCTCTTTCGCGCTGACTGCGCGTATCCAGCAGCAGGATCGTGAGAGGCTCTATGTCGATCACGCGTGGCTGCCCCATCGGGCCCGGGTAGCCTTGCTGAAACATGCTGAAGCCGATTTCGGCTGCGGTGCGCCAGCGGTCCCTGCCCGCTTCCGTCCAACTGTTCTGAATCAGCGGACTCTTGAAGGGCGCGTTGTTCCAGTACTCGTGATCGTCGGGAATCGACGCGACGGGCGCCAGCGATAGCAATTGTGGAAACCCTTCTGGAATGCCGCTTCCGTTCGCTGGCGACGCACCAGGCGCATACCAGTTGCTCACGTAGTCTTCCTGAAACTTCGCTTCAAGCCAGGCCTGGTCATTCGAAAAGTTGAGTTCCGTGGGCAGGTCCAGATAAACCTGATCGCCCGCGAACAGCACGAGGTCTGGACGCGGCTTATAGGAAGAGATCCATCTGCCCGCTTCGCCATGCCGGTCCTGGGCGCCGTGAAAACATGACAGGAGCAGCAGATTGAATCGCTCGCCGAATTCCTGCGGGATCGCTTGAGGCAGGGTGCGAAATGAGCGCACGACGGGTGCGACGGCGTCGACGCTCAATCCGACTTCATGCTCGGAAGCCGGCGCAAGGCCACTGAATTCGACAACCGTAGAGCAGAAAGGGAGCTTTCCCTGAACCTTCCAGCACTGCAGCGGGCGTACTGTCGAAGGCACAACCGGTTTGCCGCCGAGTGTCCAGGCCAGCGCCGACGCGGTGCCATTGGTAGCCGCGAGAACACCCGCCCATACGCGCAACGTCGTGGCGTTATCGGCGACGTGATTCACAAGAGACACGATCATTTCGATGATCCGGAAGAATGATTCGTTCTTTGTGTTTCGAACGGGCAATACCTGTCCGGCGCAATCGAAGTTGCGCGGACGGACACGGGACTCGATGGCCCACTCGATCGAGATGAAATTCTCTCAACACAGCATAGAAATTGACCTGACAATTTGTAATGAGGGTTTTCCGGCCCGCCAGACAGGAGATCAATTTCGCTGCAACGTGCGGCAGTCAACATTCAATCAGGCGCGCTAGGCGTATGAAAGCCGTGTGAAAGCAAAAAGAAAACTGGTGCGCCGACGACTGACCAGACCGGCTAGAGAGCAATCCGGGGAAGCTGCATTCGGTCAAGAAGATCGACACCGAAATGCAGGAACGCTTCGGGGACGTGAATCCCTGAGAGCCTGTCTTCGACCCTGATGAACGGAGGTGATTGCCATGCGCCGCTCTGTAAAGCCTATCCGCAATCATGTTTGCACCCACGCGTTTTGTCGCGTGCCGCTGTCGCCGGATGCAATCGCCCAGCTCTATGCGCGTTTCATGGAGCTCAAGGAAAAGCGCAGGCTGCCCAAGAGCATGACGTTCGATCAGTACTATTCGGTCTGGCGCAGCAGCAGGCGCGGCGAGAATTTCGTGGGCCTCGACGACGGCGCGCTCCAGCATTCATCGAGCACCAGCAAGCAACTGATCGAACGTCCTCCGCGACTGCTCAAGGGTGTCATTCAGACGCTGGTATTGCTGGTCGATTTTCCCGATCGCCCCCATGACGTCAACCGCAGCCCTGCGTTCTTCGAGCAGATGCTGTTCAGCGCCGACCATGTCTTTCCCACTGGCAGCATGCGTGATTACTACCGCACGGTCAGCAACTTCGACGGCGCGGCGGGAAAGGGCATCGACGTGCAGGGCAAGGTGTTCGGCTGGTTTCGCCTGCCTCAGCCGTTGAGCTTTTACACGGACGGCAGTTCGGGCATGGACGGCACGTTTCCGCGCAACGCCCAGGGCATCGCGCGCAATGCCGTGCTGGCGGCGCAGCAGGCCGGCGTCGATTTCTCTCCGTACGACATGCTCGGCGAGCATCTGGTCACGGCGCTCTTCATCATCCATGCGGGCGGCGGAGCGGAACAGACCTTGTCGCGCGACGATGTATGGAGCCACAAATGGGTTATTCCAGACGGCGTGAAGGTTGGCCCCAACCTTACTGTGCAAACCTATCTGACGGTGCCTGAAGACTGCAACATGGGCGTATGTGCGCACGAATGGGGACATCTCGCCGCGCGCTGGGCCGACTACTACGATACGGGCCGCGTTCAGCAGATGCAGTCGAACGGGCTCGGCAACTACTGTCTGATGGCGGCGGGCTCGTGGGGCAACAACGGGCTGACGCCCGTGCTTCCGAACGGCATGCTGCGCATGTTTCATAGCTGGATCGAACCGAGGCTCGTCACGAAGACGACGAAGAACATTGACCTCGAACCCGCGGCTGAGGGCGGCAGCATTGTCTATATCAACAACGCTGCGCGGATGGTCGAGGAGCAGTACATCATCGTCGAGTACCGGCGGCGACGCGGACAGGACGCGTTTTCGCCGGATGAGGGCGTGGCGATCTACGTGGTGGACGAGCGGATCGACAACGTCAACGACGAAGAGCATCTCGCGATCGAACTGATGCAGGCCGACAACCGGCGCGATCTCGCGAAGATTTTCGGACAGGGCAATCGCGGTGACTCGACGGACCTGTATCCGAACGGCACCAAACGCTCGATCGGCAAGGCAACCAAGCCCGCGCTCCATTTGCCCGATGGCAAATGGAGCGGTGTGACGATCGCCGTATCGGGCACGCCAGGGGCTGACAAGATGAAAATTAGCGTGACGATGGAGTGAGACGGGCGCGGCGCACCATCGGCGAAGGCCGGATGGGACGAGATTAACGCGTTCGGGCGAGCCTTCCGCGCGCGAGGTAGGGACTCTTCTACCCCGAATGGTCCTGCCAATCTAATAGAGCGGTTACTGGCTCAATTGCGAACCCCAGAGTAAGTGAGTGCCAGCGCTCACGGGCGAGTGCACGCATACGGTGGCTTGCTATTCGCGCAGCAAGTATCTCTGGCGGCACGCATGCTTGAACTCTCGGTGCCTGCGCATCGGCCATGCATCGGCCGATGCCTGCAAAGCACGTCCTAGTGGAAGCTGCCGCCTGACTCGTTGTCAGAAATCTTTCTTCCGGAACTGTTTACGATCGCAGCTGGCGTCCCGGCCGTGGCTCTCGCCGGATACGTCGAAAGCAGCCGCGAGGTACGGCCCTGCTCACTAGCGGCCGATGTCGCGATGTCGACTGGCGCTTGCAGCGTCGTCACAAGACTTTGGAAGCTCGTTTGCATAACCGAAGCGAGTCCTCCTCCAGTTTCTACGGCGATCTCCTGGACGTGCCGCCAGTACGCAAACGTCTTTTTCAGCGCGGCAGGCAGTTGCTGCGACTGAAGTTCGATCACTTCATTCAATGATCGTGAAGAAAGTGCCGCTCCGGCTAACACCTCCTGTTCGCGGAGAGATGTCTTTACGGTTTGCACATTCAATTCGACAAGTTTCTCCAGGCCGGCCACGGCGCAGGCCATCCAGTCGAAGGCGCCGGGAAGATCGGTGTCGCGGCGAAAGAGGGGAGAGTAGTTCACAGTAGCAGCGTGCATAGGAGAAAGGCTCGGTGAGAGTGAGAGTGAGGGTGATGGGGCAGGCACATGCCGGCATTGAGCCAGTCAGCAACCGTCATTCCAGCGCCGGTGGTCTGGCATGCATGCGTCGGGCGAGGCGGATCAACGGGCATTTCCGAGGAGAACGCGGCGCGCATCCGGCAAGTTGTCGCTTCGATGCGCGTCGCGGTCAGGAGGCTCGACGGGATCAATCAGGCAACCGGGCGGCCTGGCATTGCACGGGTCGAGTTGCGGCGCAGCAGAGCGTCGTCATCGGTCGACGCACCGCCGGCTTCTTCGAACGGCGGCTGATGACGAAATCCGGCGTGCCCCGAGACGATGGAGATGATTGCGCCGACAATGAGTGCCGCAAACGAAAACCACGAGGCGCGTGCTACGCCGCGTGCTGCGGTGTCTGCTGCCTGACGTGCATCGGCTTCGGCTTGCGGACTCGAGGCTTCAGCGGTCGCGGAGGCAACCGCGCCTTGAACGCGTTGTGTCAAGGCGCCCGCCATCGTGCCGGCGGTTCCTGACGGACCGGCTGCCGCACCGACCGTTGCGCCGGTCGCCGCGACGCTTCCGGCGGCGCTCACCGCGCTTCCGAGCAGCGACGTTGCTCCGTAGACAACCATGAGAATCATCACCGCCCACGCGAGCAGGCCGTGAAGCCAACCGAGTACGGGGGCACAGCGTCCTGCGAAATAGGAACCGATGAAGACTGCGATGACGGTCATCACGATCAGGTAGACGCCTGAACCAAAGCCGAATCCTTGCAGAGGATTGGGACGGGAAAGGGGCGAGAGCGCGGACGTGCCGATTGCCGTGCCGAGCACACTGAGGATGAGGTAGGCGATCAGCGAGAGGATGACGCCTGCGATCACAGAACCCCACGAAACGCGAGGTAGTCCGCTCTGGGTAGTGAGGAGTTTCATAGTTAGCCTGTGACATGAAGGATTAAAAGGAATGAACGCAAGATGGTTGTGTTCATGCATTTGCACCGCGCAACGGCTGTTCCCGGCATTCCTTGAACTCGATCAGTTGCCGATTTGCGATGCAAGGGAACTCTTTGTCGGTGTCAGCGGGATGAATTTCGCCGGGCACATGTCGCTGGAAAGAGGAATCCACTTCGCGCTGTTTTGTCGACGCGATGGGTCAGTGTCGATAGTTACGAAGCTCCTGCAGGAACCGTTCGACGGGACTGGCGCGGCGAAACGCAACGTACCGGCGAACTGGCACAGCGCGTGCTGAGCGGTCTTTACGAAGTGATGCCCATCCGATGTGTAACCCGTGACGGTCCCCTGGAAAAGACGGTCCAAGAAGAGAAATGGAGAAACCATGCTTGCCGTCGTCATTCCAGCCCATAACGAGGCTTATCTAATCGGTCAGTGCATCCGGTCGATTATTCGCGCGTCCCGTCATTCCAATCTCGAGGGCGAGGAAGTCCGTATTTTTGTGGTGATGGACAGTTGCACTGACGGCACGGGGCTGATCGCCGCGTCGCTGGGCGCGCAGATCTTATCGGTGGAGATGCGCAACGTCGGCGCGGCGCGCGCGATGGGTGCACAGGCAGCGCTGGCGCAGGGCGCCCGGTGGTTGGCTTTCAGCGACGCTGACACAACGGTTGCGGAAGACTGGCTCGTGCAGCAGCTTAACTGTCGAACCGACGTGGTGTGTGGAGTCATCAGTATCGAGAACTGGGCCGGACACGGTGCCGCGGTCCGCAGGGACTTCACGACGACTTATCGGGACCGCGACGGGCACCGCCATGTTCACGGCGCGAATTTGGGCGTGTCCGCGGCGGCGTACGTGGCGGCTGGCGGATTCAGACCATTCGCATCCAATGAGGACGTGGCATTCGTCGAAGCGCTGATTGCCGCAAACGCATCCGTCGCTTGGAGCGCCGCAACGCGAGTGGTGACCAGCGCCCGTCTTGATTCGCGCGCGCCTAACGGCTTCGGCGCGGCGCTGCGGGCGGTCAGTCTGCAATTGGCTGCGGCGGACGGGATGGCGAATGACACAGTATCGCAGGCGTGCGAGGATTCGGAGCGTTTCGACGCTGCGCCTTAACTGCTTCGCCTGACTCAACGTGGGATAAGTGAGTGAGATTCCCTGCGCTCACCACCTGTCGCAAGCAACCCCGTCAACCTGGCAGAGACGGGCGCCTGCAAGTATGCTATCGGACTCGGCGATCGATCCACGCATACAGCACGGGAGCAACGTGAAAAAGACGGAGTTGCGAAACGACCTATTGGAACTGCGCGAACTCATCCGCGAGTTTGTCGACGAGCGTGACTGGGACCAATTCCACACGCCGAAGAATCTGGCGACAGCGTTAAGTGTCGAGGCAAGCGAGCTACTGGAGCCTTTTCAGTGGCTTGTTTCGGGTGACAAAAGCGAACTCGACGAAGCGAAGCAGACAGCTATCCGGCATGAGATGGCCGACGTTCTGGTGTACCTCGTTCGCCTTGCAGACAAGATGGATGTCGACCTCTTTCAGGCTGTGGTGGAAAAGATGGCGCTCAATCGGGAAAAATATCCCGCCGACAAAGTACGCGGCGACTCACGCAAGTACTCCGAGTACGAAGACTAGAGTCAACGAGCCTTCCCCCCAGCCTCACCCGCAATTCAGGAGTGTCAGTCGATGTCGGTTTCGTCATCCGCCACCACACGCCCCGGCGCTTCCTCTCTAATCACATCGCTGGTCGCGGCCGCGTTGTTCATGGAAAACCTCGACGGCTCGATCATCGCAACCGCGCTACCGCAGATGGCGCATTCGTTTCACATCACGCCGGTCGAACTGAGCATCGGCATCACGTCGTATCTGTTGACGCTCGCGGTCTTCATCCCGATCAGCGGCTGGATCGCCGACAGGGTTGGTGTGCGCACGGTGTTCACGGCTGCGCTTGCGATCTTCACCGCCGCATCAGTGCTGTGCGGACTGACCGACAACCTGGTCGAATTCACCGGCGCGCGGATTGTGCAAGGCATTGGCGGCGCGATGATGGTGCCGGTCGGACGGCTCGCCGTGCTGCGCGCCACGCCGAAGGAAGGCCTGATGCGCGCGATCTCGATCATCACGTGGCCGGGGCTGGTCGCGCCAGTCCTCGGACCGCCGCTGGGCGGGTTCATCACCACGTATTCGTCGTGGCGCTGGATCTTCTATCTGAACGTGCCGCTCGGACTCGTGGGCGTGGCGCTGGCGTGGCGCTTCATCAGCGCGGAACGCGACACGGATCGTCGTCCGTTCGACATGTTGGGTTTCGTGTTGACCGGCGTGGCGGGCACGTCGGTGATGTACGCGATGGAGGCGATCGGCCGCGCCGACACGTCATGGCGCACGGCGCTGTTGTTTCTGGCGATCGGTCTCGCGGCTTGCGCGGCGGCGTGGTTTCATCTGCGACGCAGCGCGCATCCGATGGTCGATCTGTCGGCGTTCCGGATCAAGACGTTTATGGTGGCGATCGGTGGCGGGTCGCTGTTCCGGATCGCGATCGGCTCGGTGCCGTTTCTGCTGCCGTTGATGTTTCAAGTCGGCTTCGGCATGAATCCGTTTCAGTCGGGCTTGCTCACGCTCGGGGTATTCGCCGGCAATCTGTCGACGAAACTCGTCACGACGCAGATCTTGCGGCGCTTCGGCTTTCGCACGGTGCTTCTGTACAACGGCGCGTTCGCCGCGGTGACGCTGGCGAGCATGAGTCTGCTAACGGCCTCCACACCGTATGGATGGATCCTCTTTGCGCTATTCGTCAGCGGCGTCGCGCGGTCGTTGCAATTCACTGCGATCAACACGCTCGGCTTCGCGGATGTGCCCAAGCAGCAGATGAGCGGCGCGTCCACCTTGTCGAGCACCCTGGGCCAGATGACGATGGGCATGGGCGTTGCAGCCGGCGCGATTGCGTTACGGATCGCGGCGTGGTGGCACGGACACGATGCGCAAACATTGGCTCCGGCCGATTTCACCATCGCGTTTCTGATGATGGCGGTATTGAGCGTGATCGCGATAGCCGATGTCTTTTCGCTGTCACCCGATGCCGGCGCGCATGTCAGCGGACATCGTAGGGCGGGCGAGAAGTCATGACGAAACAGTCGAAAGCGCTCTCGACATATTCGACACTGAACCGCACAAGCAATGTTCTACGCCCAGCTTAAAAGATAAACCGCGACACGCGAGCATCGCGGCCCGCGGCTCAAATCGACTTCACTTCTCCACCGTCCATCCGTAAGGTCGATCCTGTCATCCAGCGCGCCTCAGGCGACACGACGAACGCCATCAACGCGGCAATTTCCTCCGGCGTGCCGTAACGCGCAATACCGGCTTCAACGGGAAACTTTGCCGTCGCTTCTTCGACGGACATGTTGTGCAGCGGCGCCCAATGCTCCAGGTATGAGCGTCGCCGGCCGGTCATCACGGGCCCTGGCAGCACGCTGTTGACCTGCACGCCGTCGGCGATGCCGCGATCCGAGAACGCTTTCGCGAGCGCCACGATCGCCGCGTTGATCGTGCCCACCGCCGCATAGGGCGCCTTGGGAAACAGTGCCGAATTCCCGGACATCAGCACGACCGATCCTGAGCTTTCCTTCAGCGCCGGCCACGCCGCGATCGTCAACCGTCGCGCGCCGTGCAGCTTGAGCGCGAGACCATGCTCCCATTGCTCGTCGGTCATCTCGAGCACGTCGATCTGCGGGACTGCGCCTGCAATGTTGAGCAGCGCGTCGATCCGTCCGAAGATCGCGAGCGTCTCGTCGACGACCTGGCGGGCGACGTCGGGCTCAGAGAGGTCGGCGTCGATAACGAGCGTTTCGGCACCGGCCTTCTTCACCTCGACGGCGGTCTCTTCGAGGTTCGCGCGGTTGCGCGCCACGAGCACGATCGAATCGAAATCTCGCGCCAGTCTGATGGCGGTGGAACGGCCGATACCCTGGCTTGCGCCCGTCACGATTGCGACTTTGCTGGACATGTTGCTTCTCCTGATTGGTTGAATGAAGCGCGGTTCAGTGCTTCGGACAGGTCAGTGGTTAAGGAAGTCCGAAATGGCCGCGGCGATTTCCGTGGCGTGCGTCTCCAGCGCGAAGTGGCCGGTATCGAAGAAGCGCACTACGGCGCCCGGGATGTCGCGCCGGAATGCGTCGGCGCCGGCGGGCAGAAAGAAGGGATCGTTTTTGCCCCACACGGCGAGCAAGGGCGGCTGATGCGTGCGGAAGTATTGCTGGAACGCGGGGTACAGCGCGACGTTGCTTTGATAGTCGCGGAACAGGTCGAGTTGTACTTCGTGCGCACCTGGCCGGCTCAGATAGAAGTCGTCGAGCGAGTAACCATCAGGCGACACGGACGCCGTGTCGAGCACCCCGTGCGTGTACTGCCAGACGGTCGTTTCGTGCGTGAGCAGTGCGCGAAGTGCGTCCCGATTCGACGGCGAAGCGTCTTGCCAATACGCGCGGATGGGATTCCAGCCTTCGCTCAATCCTTCTTCGTAGGCGTTGCCGTTCTGCGAAATGATCGCGGTGATCCGCTCGGGATGTCGGATCGCAAGGCGGAAACCGGTCGGCGCGCCGTAGTCGAATACGTAGACCGCAAAACGGTCGAAGCCGATCACCTCGGTGAAATGCTCGATGACGTTGGCGATGTTGTCGAACGTGTAAGCGAAATCGTCGCGGCTGGGCATATCGGACTGACCGAAGCCCGGCAGATCCGGCGCGACGATATGGAAACGGTCGGCGAGCTCCGGAATCAGGTCCCGAAACATATGGCTCGAGCTCGGAAAGCCGTGCAGGAGCAGCAGCTTTGGGGCACCGGGGCGGCCGGCTTCACGGTAGAACACCTTGAAGCCGTCGACGTCGGCGTGACGATAGGCAATTGAAGTCATGGTCTCTCTCCTGAGGGAAACAGAGTTAAACGGGTGACGAAAGGCGCCGTGCGATGTTCGGTATCGCAGGTCGCACAGAACTCGCGGATAACGTTAGCGAGTGGAAATCGACTGGACCGCTTCGGCGATGACATGCGTAACCGCGTCGGGAGCCGTCACGATCGGCGTGTGGTCGGCCTCATAGGACCGCACGTGTGCATTCATGCGAGCTGCCATGAAATGCTGGGTGTCCGGGTTGATCATCCGGTCCTGTTCGGCGATCAGGAACCAGCTTGGACGGTCTTTCCACGGCGGACGCCCGACCGGTTCGCCGATGCACGACACGGAAATCGGACGCTGCACGGCAGCGAGCACCGCCAACTCCTGAGGCGTCGCGTGCTGCGCGAACGCCTGAGCGAATGCCTCTTGCGGCAGCCATATCAATCCGTGTCGATCCGGCGCGAGTTTCGGCGCCAGCGAATGCGCTTCGCCGCGATAGAACACGTCGCCGACCGTTTCTCCTTCATCCGGCGCCAGCGCGGCAACGTAGACCAATGCACCGATTTTTTCGGACCGGCTCGACCCGATCACGGCGCCGGCATACGCATGACCGGCCAGCACCACCGGACCTTCGATCCGCTCCAGCGTCCGGTCGAGCGCGGCCACATCCTCACTCAGCGACGTGAGCGGCAGTGGAACCGCAACCGCATCGATCCCGTGTTCCTTCAGACCCTCGATCACCTTGCTCCAGCTCGATCCGTCCGCCCATGCGCCGTGCACCAGCACTGCGCTCACATTGCCAGAAGACATGTCCCGCTCCTTTGAAGATAGTGAATGCTGCTTGCGAAATGCAGCCAGGTTCGCCGCGTTTGTGTAACCTGTTTAATGCTGTTTTAAAGGTTACTAACTTGATATGTAACTTGTCAAGTACGTTTTTAGTGGTTACGATACTGACATCGTCATTGCAGATTGATTACAAGAAAATGGACTACCGTCAGATTCCCGCGATATTCGTTGCCGACGCGCCGGGCCTCGATTTCCTGAACTCGGTCGCGACACCCGTGGATGAAGAGGTCGACTGGATCAGCGATGGAGCCGGATTGCTGGCCTGGCTGGAGCAGGCCGGAATGGCCCCGCGCGCCGCGCTCACTGCACTGCGGTCGCAGGCCACGCCAGCCGAACTCGACGCCGTTGCGGCGCAGGCTCGGGCGCTGCGCGAATGGTTCAGGGGATTTGCGCAGAAAAGGAAGGGGCGGCCGTTGACAGCGAGAGATTTACGCGAGCTCGCGCCGCTGAATCAACTGCTCGAGCGGGATGACCGATATGGAGAAATCGTCGCCGATGCGACGGGCGAGGCGTCGCCCTTTGAACTCCGGACGAATCGGCGTTGGAAGTCGCCGGAGTCGTTGCTGATGCCCATTGCCGAAGCGCTGGCGAACCTGGTGTGTGACGAGGACTTCACGCACGTGAAGGCATGTGAAGGTCCGCGCTGCACGTTGATGTTTGCGGATCACACGCGGGGCCACGCGCGCCGCTGGTGCAGCATGGCAATTTGCGGGAACCGCGCGAAGGTTGCCGCTCACCGAAAGCGGCTCAAGGAGCAACAAGGCGAGTGACGTAACGTGGTGAGCGATTCGGCGTTGTACTGAGGTCTGTTTTGGAGGCGTGATATGGATCACATCAAGGCGATTGCATTCGATTTGTACGGCACCCTTTTCGATGTCCACTCGGTGGTGGCGCGGTGCGATCAACAATTTCCGGGGCGCGGACGTGAAATCAGCACGCTCTGGCGACAGAAGCAACTCGAATACACGTGGCTGCGGAGTCTGATGAACCGCTACGTCACTTTCGAGGAGGCGACGGAAGACGCATTGCGCTTCACCTGCCGGCACCTTCGGCTCGATCTGGGCGATGAAGCCTGCAGGACGCTCTGCGATGCATACCTGCGCCTGCAGCCGTTCCCCGAAGTGCCCGGTACGCTGCGCGAATTGCGTCGGCGAGGACTGAAGCTCGCCGTACTGTCGAACGGTTCGCCTCATTCGATCGGCGCCGTGGTGGGGAACTCGGGACTTCGCGCCGAGTTCGACCATCTGCTGAGCGTCGACCCGGTCCGCGTGTACAAACCGGATGACCGCGCTTACCTGCTGGCGGAGCAGGCTTTCGGGCTCGCTCGAACGTCGATCCTGTTCGTGTCGTCGAATGCGTGGGATGCAACGGGGGCTCGCTATTTCGGCTTTCCGACATGCTGGATCAATCGTAGCGGCAATGTCTTCGAAGAAATGGGCCAGACACCCGACTGGCAACTGCAAGGTCTTGACGGATTGCCAGCGCTATTCGATGGCGGCGCCGGCGCGTCGATGCAGCGCTGATTCCTGGAGCATGCTGCTCGGAAGCGGCCATTCGCTGAATGATGAAAACGACAAAACGCGAATCGCCGCAACGGCCAAACTAATCACACCACGCCGCGGTTGCCTTTGAGAAGTGAGAAGTGGGAAGTGAGAAGCGGCGATATTCACGCAAGTCGTTCGGGCGAATCTGCGAGCACTTCTGGCGCGCAGCTATAATCGCGCTCGAACATGGCTAGGGGAAGTTACTCGTGAAAAAGATCGCTGCCTTTACGCTCGTTGCGCTTGTACTGACTGGTTGCTCGTCTGCCGAAAAGCAGGAGCAGCAAGAGCAGAAGTTCCTCCACAACGAAACGAATCTTGCCGCCGCCCAACGCAATGCGGCGGTCAACTGCGACCCGGCGAACTGCGACGCGGCTTGGGCGCTGACGAAACGCTATATCGAGCAGCATTCCGATACGGCCGTGACGCGCGCGGACGCGGTCGCAATCGACACCGACGTGCCGAGTGGTTCGGGCAAGGTTGCCTTTTCGGCGACCCGCGCGGCAAAAGGCTCGGGCGCGACCTTGACTCTCTTTGCGCAGTGCCGCGGCATGTATGGGCCGGACAACGCCAAAGGTTCGGACTATGACGAGTGCGCCGAGAAGATCCTCAAGACACAGACCGGCTATGTGGCGTTTCTCAGGGCACATGCGTCGGGTCAGTGACGCCTGGCGTTGCCGCCGCCTACCACTTGCTGTTTCCGATCGATTAGCCAGGCGGTAGCGACGGCTCCCACAATCAACGGTGCCCCCACTAGCATCCCAGCTGTGGGGCGTTCCTCGAGAAAAGCCCACCCCAGCATCACGGCAATCACTGGATTGACGAACGTGTATGTTGCGACCAGTGTCGGATCGACGCGGTCGAGCAACCAGACATACGCGGCGAATGACAGGACGGTACCTGCGAGAATCAGGTAGCCAAGCGCAAAAAGCGAGTCTGCTGAGACTGCCTGGACCCGGAAGCCGCGTAGTTCTCCCGTTATCGCGCACAACACAGCGAGCGTTGCGCCACCCGCTAACAGTTCGACCCCCGCTAGCGTAAGCGCGGGAGTCTTGCCCTTATGTCGCTGAGTCAGGACCGTTCCTAGTGCCCACGAAAGGCTTGCGCCGAGCAACGCGGCAAGCCAGGGCAACTCCATTCCGTGCGAGCCCGACGAGGGTGCTGCCCACGCGATGACGGCGACGCCGGCAAAACCTACACCCAGTGCACAAATAGTGGCCGGCACAGGACGACGTTCTCCCGGAAGCAAAAAGCGCAGCATGGCAATCCAGAACGGAATGGTCGCCAGAATGACGGCGGCGATTCCTGACGGCACATGCTGCTGCGCAATTGCCAGAACGCCGTGGCAGCCGACGAAGAAAAGCAGGCCGCATGCGACGCCATGAATCAATAACTGAGCGGACGGGAGGCGCTGATTGTGCAGCAGGCTCCACCCGAGCAGGATCAAACCGCCAATCACGCAGCGTGTTCCCATCAGAATCATCGGTGGGAACGAGCGCAAGCCGATCGCAACGGCAAGATAGGTCGACCCCCAAACGAGATAAATGGCAGAGAACGCGAGTAGCGGTCGAGTCGACATAACGGGTCCGTTCGCTGATCTGTATAACCGGTTAACAGGTTATACTTTCAAGGCGGATTTACAAGAGGCATTTAGCATGACCGTCCAGAATGAAAAAGCTCGGCCGCGCAGGGCGTCGCATGTCGACGAGGAGTTGGCCATTCGGTTCGTGAACACGGTCGCGTGGCGCCGGTCCGATGAGCAGGAAGAGCGTTTGCCATCCGCTGAGGGTCTGCTTCGGTGGTTTGCCGAGGCCCGACTGTTCGATGCGGGTTTTTTGCGCGCGTTGTCGCTTGAATGGAAGGGCGATCCTGTCCTCGCCAAAAACGGATACCAGACAGCTTTATCGTTGCGCGAGACGATTTACCGGGCGCTTCAGAGCGCGGCGTCGGACAAGGCCCCAGCGAAAACCGACCTTTCGCTTCTGTCCCAGTTGCTCAATGCGGGCCCTCCTGGCATGCAGCTATCGGTCCAGCGAGGGCGCTATCTATGGAACGCCGACGGGCACGCGAATGGCGTGTGTGTTCTGCTCATGCCTGTGGTCATATCCGCTTTGGCGCTGCTAACCGGTCCCCATTCGCATAAGGTGAAGCAGTGTCAGGACGACCGGGGCTGCGGATGGCTTTTCGTGGATGAAAGTCGTGCGCAGAACCGGCGTTGGTGTTCGATGGGCGACTGCGGGAACCGTGCAAAAGCCCGCCGTCACTATGTGCGCCAACGCGACGCTGATGTTTAGACAGGGCTTATTGCGCTTACGCATTACTGAACCCTCAATCGCTGCCGCAGGAAGCATCAATCTGAGGGCGACCTACGCCCAGAGCATCACACTCGCCCAAGATTGCATTTGTGCCCAGCACGAACCATACTTGTTCTCTCCAGCCTTGTTCGCGGTGAATGGCGATGAACGGTAACGATCCCGATGGCGATCACCACGCGCACCCGCACACCGACACTCACGACCACCACGGTAGTGCTTTGTCGGAGATGGATCTGCGTGTCCGTGCTCTGGAATCCCTGCTGGTCGAGAAAGGGTATGTCGATCCGCACGCGTTGGACATCCTCATCGAAACCTATGAGCACAAAGTCGGGCCGCGCAATGGCGCCCGCGTGATCGCAAAGGCTTGGCGTGATCCGGCGTACAAACAGTGGCTACTCGACGACGCCACTGCAGCGATCGCGTCGCTCGGCTACACGGGCCGACAGGGCGAGCACATGATCGTGCTGGAAAACACGCCCGCCGTACACAATATGGTGGTCTGCACATTGTGCTCGTGCTACCCGTGGCCTGTGCTCGGACTTCCACCGGTATGGTACAAATCGGCGCCTTATCGGTCGCGTGCCGTCATCGATCCTCGTGGCGTATTGAAGGAGTTCGGCTTCGAGTTACCCGCGGCAGTCGAGTTTCGCGTGTGGGATTCGACTGCGGAGGTTCGATACCTCGTGTTGCCCATGCAGCCGCCCGGCACCGGCGATTTCTCCGAAGAGGCGCTAGCTGAACTGGTAACACGTGATTCGATGATCGGCACCGGATTGCCGAAGGCTCCTGAGTCGACATGGGGGACACCATGAACGGCGCGCAGGATCTCGGTGGTATGCAGGCTTTCGGTCCGATATGTCCCGATAACGAAGTCCCGCCCTTTCACGCCGACTGGGAGCGCAGGGTGCTCGCGACCACGATTGCCATGGGCGCAATCGGTAAGTGGAACATCGATATGTCGCGTGCTGCGCGGGAGAGTTTGCCGCCGGCGCAATACCTTTCCAGCAGCTACTACCAGATCTGGTTCGAGGGTTTGAAAAAACTCATCCTGAGCACCGGTCTGGCTACGGCCGACGAAATCGAGTCAGGCAAGTCGATGAATCAAGCGGCGCCGGTTCCACGCGTGTTGATGGCCAGCGACGTATCCGCGACGCTGCTACGAGGCAGTCCCGTCGAGCGACCCGCGGCCGTTGAAGCAAAGTTTGCCGTTGGCGATTGGGTGCAGGCTCGTCAAATCAATCCTTCGTCGCATACTCGTTTGCCGCGTTATTGTCGGGGCAAACGCGGGCGCATTGTTGCCGTGCACGGCACGCATGTCTTTCCCGATACCAACGCGATCGGCCTGGGCGAGCAACCGCAATGGCTCTATACCGTGCGCTTCGACAGTGCGGAGCTTTGGGGGAGTGATACGACTGCGGCGTCGGTATGCGTCGATTGCTGGGAACCGTATCTCGAGCCGCCGCCGGCACCATGACTGATGCTCTAACGAAACTACCTGAACTGCGAGCCGCGTTGCCAGCACTGCCTTGCGACGACGCAGGGCCGGTTTTCAACGCGCCGTGGGAAGCCCAGGCGTTTGCCATGACCCTGGCGTTGCACGAGCGCGGCATGTTCACCTGGGCCGAGTGGGCAACGTGCTTGAACGAGGCAATCCGCGACGCACAGGCCGCCGGCGACGCAGACCACGGCGACACGTACTACTCGCATTGGCTGACAGCGCTGGAGCGCATCGGCACGATCAAGGGACTCGTGACCGACGACTCGCTTCTGCGTCGCCGTGGCGCGTGGGATGCGGCAGCGCGCCGCACGCGGCATGGACAGCCGATCGAACTCGAATGACGGTCTGCACGCATCGTCAGTCGGGAATCTCGGGCTCGACCAGCTTCGCCAACTGAACAAGCGACTCCTGCCAACCGAGGTAGCACATCTCCACAGGAATGACCTCGGGCACGCCCTCCTGCAAAATGGTGAGTTCGGTTCCGCACGATACCTGCCGCAATGAAATGGTGGCCTGCATCTCGCCCGGCAGGTTCGGGTCGTCGAATCGGTCCGAGTAGCGGATCTTCTCGAACGGCACCAGTTCGAGATACTCGCCGCCGAACGAGTGGCTGTTGCCGGTGCCGAAGTTACGGAAGGACATCTTGTGGGTGCCGCCGACTTTGGCATCCATGTGGTGGACCTGACAGGTGAACCCGTACGGAGGAAGCCACCTCACTATCGCGTCCGGTTCGAGGAAGGCACGATAGATGCGTTCAGGTGTAGCGCGCAAGACGCGGTGCAGATGGATGGTTCCGGTAGCCATGGTGTGTTCTCCTTTCATTAGAGAAGTTGGACATACTGCAACGACGATCCGACGACGCCGGTATCGACACAGGTTAAGACCAGGAAAAACCCGGGTGCGCCGCGCGGTCCAATATCGCAAATCGACGGCAAGCTTAGTCCATCGGTGTGGTTCACCCATCCCATCGCGCTGGACATGTCTTTTTATCAAGTCATCCACGCGCCTGTTCCCCATTTACTACAGCCTCTGCGATCCCTTCGCGCTGGCGCCATGCGTTCGGCAGTTTGTGATTTCAATTTAGCCCCATCTGTTTTGTTTATCGCGTTCTGAAACGCTGTGAAAACCTCTTCGCGGAGCAGTACGGCCATGGGATCCCGAAAACGCTTTACGGGGCGCGGCTTGCCGATATCGTCAGATCAAGGGATAGGATGTACGACGGCACTTTCAAGCTGTTAACTCATGGTTTACCCGTACTTCCTGTAAGTCCCTGCAATTCATACCTTTGTATCCCGAGACGCCCGCACCTTCTATCGGCCAGCAAGAAGCGCCTTAGGCTCAGCGCTTGCGCTGCGCTTCTGCACCCGCTGCCTGAGTTTGTTGCGTCGGCGGTCCAAATGAGTTTTTGAAGGAGTACAGGTATGGCACGGATCATCGGAGGCATCGCTGCCTCGCACACACCAACCATCGGTTTTGCTTTCGATAAGAACAAGCGTGACGATCCCGTGTGGGCACCCATCTTCGAAAACTTCGCGCCGTTGGCCGACTGGCTCGCCGACAAGCGCCCTGACGTGCTGCTGGTCATCTACAACGACCATGTCACTTCGTTCTTCTTCGACCACTATTCCGCGTTCACGCTAGGCGTGGGACCCGAGTGGAACGTCGCCGACGAAGGGGGCGGCGCACGCGATCTGCCGCCGATCAAAGGTCATCCTGAGTTGGCCGCGCACATCGGCACTTCGCTGATGACCGACGAGTTCGACATGTCGTTCTTTCAGAACAAGGCGCTCGATCACGGCTGCTTTTCGCCGCTATCGATGCTTTGCCCGCACAAGCCCGAATGGCCGGTGAAGCTCGTGCCGCTGCAGATGGGCGTGCTGCAACTGCCGGTGCCGAGCGCTCGACGCTTTTACAAGCTTGGACAAGCGTTGCGACGTGCAATCGAGAGCTACCCCGAAGATCTCAAAGTCGCGATCGTCGCAACGGGTGGCCTATCGCATCAAGTGCATGGAGAGCGTGCGGGTTTCAACAATCCCGAATGGGATCAGCGCTTTCTCGATCTCTTCGAAAACGATCCCGAGCAACTGGCCGAGATGACGATCGCCGAATACGCGGAACTGGGCGGATTCGAAGGCGCGGAAGTGATCATGTGGCTGACGATGCGGGGCGCCCTGCCGTCCAGCGTCGTTTGCAAGCATCGCAGCTACTACCTGCCGTCGATGGCAGGCATCGCGACTGCGATCTACGAAGGCGAAGAGGGTGAGACGAAGCCTTCCGTCGTCGAACGTCACCGCCAGCGGATGGCGGTTCAACTCGCCGATGTCGAGAAACTCGAGGGCACCTATCCGTTCTCGATCGAAGTCGCCGTGCGCGCCTATCGGATCAACGATTACCTTCACCGGATGGTCGAACCCGCTCATCGCGAAGCGTTTCTGAACGATCCGGAAGCGAGCTTCGAAGCGGCCGGGTTGAGTGAAGAAGAGCGCGACCTGATCCGCCGCCGCGACTGGCGCGCGTTGCTGCACTACGGCGTGATCTTCTTCATGCTCGAAAAGCTCGGTGCTGTAACGGGCGTGTCGAATCTGCACATCTACGCCGCCATGCGCGGCGAAACGCTGGAGGCTTTCCAGCGCACCCGCAATGCGCCCGGCGCACTGTACTCGGTGGCGGGAAAAACCGCTGGAAAACTCGATTGGGACAACGCAGAAAAAGGCAAGAGCTGAAGGGTGAAAGTACCGCGCCGATGCTTTCGCCACCAGGCGGAGTGTCGGACTCAAAAGAAGCATGGCATGACGGCAAACAACACGAGCAATTACGTCATTAGCCAAAGCAAGGAGACAGGAGTAAATCGATGACAAACGGAAAAGCGATTGACATTAAGGCGTTTATCGACCAGCGAGCCATCTCGCCCTACCAGTGGTTACTGGTGGCGCTGTGCTTTCTCATCGTGACGGCCGACGGCATGGACGTGGCGATCATGGGCTTTGTGGCGCCCTCGATCATCCACGATTGGGGGATTTCACGCCCAGCATTTGGCCTCGTGATGAGCGCGGCGCCGCTGGGACTCGTCATCGGCGCGCTGGCGGCGGGTCCGGCTTCGGATCGTATCGGACGTAAGTGGGTTCTGATTACCTCGGTTTTCCTCTTCGGCATTTTCACCATCGCGACGGCTTTCACTCACTCGCCCATGGAAATGGCGGCGCTGCGGTTGCTGACCGGTATCGGCCTCGGCGCCGCGATGCCGAACACGACGACGCTTCTGTCCGAGTACGCGCCTCAGCGCAAGCGCTCGCTGATGATCACGATCATGTTCACCGGCTTTAATCTCGGCTCGGCATTGATCGGCTTTGCGGCCGGCTGGCTGATTCCCGTCCACGGCTGGCGTTCGGTTCTGATTTTCGGTGGTGCTCTGCCGTTGGCGCTGATTCCGTTGCAAGTGTGGCTGCTGCCGGAATCCGCCCGCCTGCTCGCGGTGCGTGGCGCATCGCCGGCGCGTATCGGCGCTGTTCTCGGCCGAGTATGCGGTGAGCGCTTTACCGGCGACGAGGTGTTCGTTTCCAACGAACCGCCGTTGCCCACGCGCAAGCCGATCGGCGTGCTCTTCTCGCAAGGCTATGGCTTCATGACGGCGGCGCTTTGGGTGACCTATTTCATGGGTCTGCTCGTCATCTATCTGCTGACGGGCTGGCTGCCGACGCTCATGAAAGACGCAGGCTTGACGGTCACCTCGGCCGCTAACGTCACGGCGATGTTCCAGATCGGTGGAACGATCGGCGCCATTCTTGTGGGATGGGTGATGGACAAGGTGCGGCCTGCACGGGTGATCAGCGCGGCTTACCTCGGCGGCGCGCTGTGCGTTCTCGCACTCGCATGGATCGGCGCACTGTCGTCGTCGCTGGCCTTGCTGGTATTCGCGGCGGGATTCTGCATGAGCGGCGCGCAGACGGGGTTGAATGCGTTTGCGCCTGGCCGTTATCCCACGGTTGCGCGTGCCACTGGCGTGAGCTGGATGCTTGGCATGGGGCGCTTCGGCAGCATCTTCGGCTCCGCCATCGGCGGCGCGCTGCTCGGACTCGGTTGGCAGTTCGGCGCGATTCTCGCGATGCTGGCCGTACCCGCGACATTGGCTGCGCTCGCCATCATGGTCGCGCAACGAGCGAGGACCGGCGACCCCGCTGTGCAGCCGACCGTGGCGCACTGAGAAAACCATCGGGCGGTGCTTTGCGTGGCATCGCCCGATAAACGAATCAACTGTTGGAGTAAAGATGATCATCGATATTCACGGCCACTATACGACGGCGCCCAAGGCGCTGGAGCAGTGGCGCAACCGCCAGATCGCGGGCATCAACAATCCTTCGGAAATGCCGAGGGTCTCCGAGTTGCAGATCAGCGACGACGAGTTGCGCGAATCGATCGAGAGCAACCAGTTGCGGTTGATGCGCGAGCGCGGGCTCGACCTCACCATCTTCAGTCCGCGCGCGAGTTTCATGGCGCATCACATCGGCGATTTTCAGGTTTCCAATACGTGGGCGGCGATCTGCAACGAGTTGTGCTTCCGTGTGAGCCAGCTGTTCCCCGATCATTTCATCCCGGCCGCGATGCTTCCGCAGAGTCCGGGCGTCGATGTCGCCACCTGCATTCCGGAACTCGTCAAATGCGTGGAGCAGGACGGCAACGTGGCGATCAATCTCAACCCGGATCCGTCGGGCGGTCACTGGACCAGCCCGCCGCTGTCCGATCGTTACTGGTATCGGATCTACGAGAAGTTGGTCGAGTACGACATCCCCGCGATGATCCACGTGAGCACGAGTTGCAACGCGTGCTTCCACACGACCGGCGCGCACTACCTGAACGCCGACACGACCGCGTTCATGCAGTGCCTCACGTCGGACCTGTTCCGCGATTTCCCCACGCTGCGGTTCGTGATTCCGCACGGCGGCGGCGCGGTGCCCTATCACTGGGGACGCTTTCGCGGACTCGCGCAGGAACTGAAGAAGCCCTTGCTGAGAGACCATCTGCTCAACAACGTGTTCTTCGACACCTGTGTGTATCACCAGCCGGGCATAGACCTGCTCACGCGCGTGATTCCGGTGGACAACATCCTGTTTGCAAGCGAGATGATCGGCGCCGTGCGCGGCATCGATCCGGAGACGGGTAACTATTTCGACGACACGAAACGCTACATCGAGGCCGCGCATATCGATGCTGACGAGCGCTACAGGATTTACGAAGGTAACGCACGCCGCGTCTATCCGCGCCTCGATGCAGCATTGAAGACGAAGGGACATTGATCATGTATGAACTAGGTGTGGTGTATCGCAACATCCAGCGGGCAGATGGCGACGTCGCCGCAAAACTCGGGGCGCTCGGAACCGCCACCGTGCATGAGGCAATGGGTCGTGTCGGTCTGCTGAAGCCGTATATGCGCCCGATCTATGCCGGCGCGCGCGCCCACGGTACGGCCGTCACGGTGCTGCTGCAGCCGGGCGACAACTGGATGCTGCACGTCGCGGCGGAGCAGATCCAGCCGGGCGATATCGTCATTGCCGGTGTCACGGCGGACTGCACGGACGGCTATCTCGGCGACCTGCTGGCGACGAGCTTCAAGGCGCGCGGCGCGCACGGTTTGATCATCGACGCCGGTGTACGCGACGTGAGCGTGCTGGCGGAGATGAAATTCCCGGTGTGGAGCAAGGCGATCTCGGCCAAAGGGACGGTCAAGGCGACGCTCGGTTCGGTGAACATTCCGGTGGTGTGCGCCGGGGCGCTGGTGAATCCGGGCGATGTCGTCGTCGCGGATGAAGACGGCGTGGTGGTGGTCCCCGCTGCGTCGGCGCGGAAGGTGCTCGACAAGGCGGCGGCGCGCGAAGCCAACGAAGGCGAGAAGCGTGCGAAGCTGGCTTCGGGTGTGCTCGGCCTCGATATGTACAGCATGCGCGAGCCGCTAAAACAGGCCGGGCTGCGTTACATCGATTGAGAGGCAGAGAAACCATGAGCAAGCAGCTCACTGGCATCTCGTCGATGGCCACGCGCCAAGTGCTCGCCGAGTTGGTCCAGGACTATGAGCGACTAACGGGGCAGCCTGTGGTCGTCAGGTCTGTTGGCGGTGTCGATGCCGCCCGTCGCGTCGAGAACGGCGACGGGTTCGACTTTGTCGTACTGGCTGCCGATGTGATTGATCGGCTGGAGGCCGCCGGCCATGTCGTTTCGGGCAGCCGGGTCGACGTGGCTCGTTCCGGGGTGGCAATCGCGATGGCAGCCGGGGCGCCGCGACCCGATGTCGGCACTGAGGCGGCGCTTCGCGACGCCGTTCTCGCCGCGCGCAGTATCGGGTATTCGACGGGACCCAGCGGTTCGCACCTGAGCCGTTTGTTCGAGCGCTGGGGCATTGCCGACGCGCTCGCATCGCGGATCGTACAGGCACCGCCCGGTGTTCCGGTCGGCGCACTGGTTGCACGCGGGGAAGTCGAGTTGGGTTTTCAGCAGTTGAGCGAATTAATGCACTTGCCGGGAATCGATGTCATCGGCCCTATGCCTGCGGAAGCTCAGATCGTGACCGTCTTTTCAGCCGGCATATGTACGGCATCCGCGAAGAAACATGTCGCGAAGGCGTTCCTTTCTTTTCTGGCTTCGTCACAATGCGATCGAGCCAAGCTGAGTCAGGGAATGGAGCCTGCTTAAAACCTGAAGAACTCACCGCTCCTTCTTTTGCGCCTGCGCAGCGACCATCCAGCAGACCACTGCACCCGCAGCCCAGCCGCATGCGAACATCAGTTCGAGGTCGAACAGGCTTTGGAAATTCTCCGCGTTTTCGTAGCTGCATGTTCGATGAGTTCGAAACTGGATACAGCCGGATTGAGCGTACTGGAAAACGACAAATAATTTATACAGACCGAACATCGTGAATGCCAGCGCAAGAAGCGCCAGTTTCGTTGGTTTTTTCATCGCATGGTCCGTTGGTTCAGTCTGACAGGATACCAATTGTCGGCGAGACACACGCGCTGATTTCCCTCATTCGACATGTCGCGGGAAATCGTAGAGAATCGGTTGGCATATCCCGCTGCGGATTGGCGCACTTGCGACTTTCCTTCCACGCGTCTTCAAACGACACAAGGAGCCAGCATGCCCAAGGTCGATCTCGCCACTGTGCCCGCACTGAATGGCTCGGGTTATCCGCCGCCATTCGACGCGCCTTGTGCTGCACGTACGCGCAAGCGTCTGGGCGAGGCGGGTGGGCTTCGCGATTTCGGCGTCAATCTCATGACCTTGCCGCCCGGCGGTTGGTCCAGCCAGCGTCACTGGCACAGCCACGAGGACGAGTTCGTTTATGTGCTCGAGGGCGAAGTGACGCTTATCGAAGACGACGGCGAGACGCTACTGCGCGCGGGTGATTGTGCGACGTTTGCGCGAGGGACCGGCAACGGCCATCATCTGATCAACCATTCCTCCGCGATGGCGGTTTATCTGGAGGTGGGCTCGCGTAATCCGGATGACCTCACCACCTGTTCCGATATCGACATGATGAGCGCCAACGCCGACGGCCGGTTCGTGCATAAGGACGGCACGCCGTATCTCGAGTCATAGAGGGCGAACCACGTGTTGTCCGCGTTCGTTACGGCGGATCGTTGGTCCCGCTTGACTCACACACGGCCTCAGTGCTTATAGTCCAGACGATTGCCGTAGGTGATCGAATGCCAATGCCGTACGGTCACGGCGTGCTTTTCTGAGCGCTCATTAAGCGGTGCAGTCGCTACCTCCCATTGTGGCCGTATAAAAGGAGACCAGAATCGATGAATAAAGATCCAATAGACGCATCGGAACGTATTGACGAGCTGATCGCCGGACTAACGGACTGGCGTGGCAAAACGTTCGCGAGTGTCCGCAAGGTCATCCTTGAGTCCGACCCGGAGATAATCGAGGAATGGAAGTGGATGGGAAGCCCGGTGTGGTCTCGCGACGGCATGATCGCGGTCGCCAACGCGCACAAAGGGAAGGTGAAGGTTACCTTTGCGCACGGGGAGGGCATCGCGGATCCTGACAAGCTCTTCAATGCGGGTCTCGAAGGCAACGCGCGACGAGCGATCGATTTTTTGGAAGGCGATAAGGTCAAGGCGCGCGCGCTAAAAAATCTCGTCCGCGCCGCTATTGAGTATAACCAGACTCATTTGAAGAAGAACAAAGCACCCGCGAGTACGCGGGCGAAAGTAACCAGGAGTAAAGCGACGTGACGGTAAGTCCGTCGGTTACCTGGAGTGGAAAGACATAGCGCAGGTCTGTGCGGGCGTGACTGCGGTGGCCACCTTCAGCATTCAGCGTTGCATAGATCGCATAAAGTGGCCCCTTCACACTGGACTCCCCCAAATAGACCCGTTAGTCTAAGAACATTGCACGACGCAGTCTCGCGATGCTGTTCCTAACCGATAACGTGGGAGCCGAAACATGGAAGTGAGCACAGAAGCGCTTGTTGACATGCTGCGAGAGGTCGAAGCCGACGACCCGATCGACTACGCCGATCTTCCTTTCGGAGAGCAGGAACTCAGGCGTCTGGTGATGACTTCTCTGGTCGAGCGCCACCACCAGGTCGAGGCCGGCAACATGTCGGTGTCGGACATCCATGCGCTGTACCTCCTGAGCACCGCCAAGCTGGTTCTCGAAAACACGGTGCTTCACGCCAGGCTGCTTCTGCTTCAGGGGCAGCAGATCGATGTGCAGTCTCTGCTGGCGCCATTCACGCTCAAGGGCAAATCATAGGCCGGGCAAGGAAGGCTCCTAACCACAGGGCGAACCACGTCATCAAACAAGCGTGGTTCGCTAGCGTGAAGGCTGATCGACCCGAGCCGGGACGTTCAAGGCTAAGGGCGCGCGGCTGTATCAAAGAACTCCAGCCAACGGGTCACCAGACCGTCTTTGACTGTGAAGATATGCACCCATTCTGATTCGAACGATTTGCCTGTCGCCTTGATGGTCGACGCGACAAAGCCGAGTACGATAATGTGCTCGCCCGCATCGATGAATTCACGAGGCTCGAGGCGGGTAATTTCCTCAGCCGAAAAGAGGTCATCGAAATATTGCTGCACGTCCGCGCGCGTGCGACATTGGGTGGCATACGGGAGACTGGCGGGCCCCACCACTCGCCAGTCAATGTCACCGGGAATCAGCGCCAGCAGCGCGTCAATATCGCCCCGGCCAAAGGCGGCGTATGCGTCTTTGACGACCTGCATCGCGTTGCTCATGTCAATCTCCCGGGCGACAGCCAGCGTGAACGTAGAGAAGCACGCAGACACGGACGGACGCGTCGCTCCGCTATCGACAGTAACTGCGTCCTATCATAGAACCCGTTCGGTCGAAATACACGCTGCAGCGCGGTTCGTTCGGCCGGCGCGCGGAGACAAAACGCCGCTCCGCCGCCAGTCGCTCAGTTCTGAAAGTAATTCAGGCCAAGCGCAGCTTTCACCTCGGATACCGTCGCACCCGCCACTTCCCGCGCGCGCATCGTCCCGCGGCGCAGGACGTTCAGCACCTCCGCGCGATCGGCTTCGAACTCGCGGCGGCGCTCCCGGATGGGGGCGATCATCGACTGCAGTCGTTCGTTGAGCACACGCTTGACCACGCTGTCGCCAAGGCCGCCGCGGCGGTAGTGCGCTTTGAGTTCGTCGACCATCGGGACGTCCGGCTCGAACGCGTCGAGGAACGCGAACACAACATTGCCTTCCACCTGGCCCGGATCATTGACGCGCAGATGGTTAGGGTCGGTGTACATGTTGTTCACGGCCTTGGTGATTTCGTCCGGCGTCGCGCCCAGTGTGATTGCGTTCCCCAGCGACTTGCTCATCTTGGCTTTGCCGTCGATGCCTGGCAGCCGCGCAACGTGCGAGAGCACGGCTTCGCATTCGACCAGCACCTGTTGATCGACCGTGTTGTTGAAACGGCGCACCAGTTCGTTGGTTTGTTCGATCATCGGCAACTGGTCGTCACCGACAGGTACGCGCGTCGCCTTGAACGCGGTGATGTCGGCGGCTTGGCTGACCGGGTACGTCAGAAAGCCGGCGGGGATATCCCGCTCGAAACCGCGCAGCACGATTTCCGCCTTGATGGTCGGATTGCGCTCGAGGCGCGCGACCGTCACGAGATTAAGCAGGTACTGGGACAGTTCCGCCAGCTCGGGCACCTGCGACTGAATGACGATGGTCGACTTCGCCGGGTCGATGCCGACCGCGAGATAGTCGAGCGCCACCTCGATGACGTTTTCCGTGACTTTCTGGTGCCGGCCGACGTTGTCGGTCATGGCCTGCGCGTCGGCAAGCAGGAGAAACTGCTGCGCTTCGTGCTGAAGCTGCACGCGCGAGCGCAACGAGCCGATGTAGTGGCCAAGGTGCAGCGGGCCGGTCGTGCGGTCGCCGGTGAGGATAATAGGCTGGGTCGTGAGCGGTTTTGCGTCTGTCATGGTCTGGGGTTGTGCGTTTGTCGATACCACCAGCCGTCAGCGCACACAAACAAAAATGCCGCCAGGACTGGCGGCATCACGTTTCGATGGTCGAGTGGAAACGGGCCGCCTAAGTCAGGCGCGCCACCAACAAATCAGCGTGATCGGCTTCGTATCCATTAGCAGAGTATAACGCGGCGGATCGCCATGGCGTCAACGGCGGGCCGGAAAGTGCGCCGCGACGGCCGCTTCCGTTGTTGCGGACCAGTCACGCCGACGCGCCGTGCAAACCGCCATGCAACCATGACACACCGCCGCCTACGCCGCCGAAAAAACGACCGCTGCGGCGTCCTCGACCTGCGTGAAAGTGCGTACAAAGCGATAGGCCTGGCCGCCGATCTCCATCTCGTTGACGCCCGAGCGGGTCAGTTCCAGCATCTCATTGGCGAGCGGGATGGCAATCGTGCCGAGCTTCTTCATTTCCTCGATCAGACCGGCCGGGTCGCCCAGGTAGACGGTGCAAACGTCGGTCGTGTGGCGCGTCATGACCACGCTCGACGCCTTGTCGAGCGAGAGTTCGAGATACTCGACCAATGTCTGCAGCGACTCTGGCACGGGCCCGTGAGAGCCGTTCATCGATGTATTTGCGACTGTCATTCTGGAGTCCCCCATCGCGCCGATCTGCGGGTAGGCCGCTGGAGATCAGCGGTGCATCCACTATACGGCATCGTACATCGATCCTCGACTCGCGAGGCTCCCGGGGGGCGGCGGTGGCCAATCAGAGAACACCCAGCACCGACTTCGGCTCCAGAAACGCTTCCAGACCGAACGTACCGTATTCACGCCCAATCCCGGATTGCTTGAAGCCGCCGAACGGCGCAGCCGGCTCATGCGCCAGTGTGTTGACAAGGACGCGTCCCGCATCGATCCGCGACGCGACCTCATGCGCGCGTTGCCTGTCCCGCGACAACACATAGGCCTGCAAGCCGTAGCTGGTATCGTTAGCGATCGCGATTGCCTCTTCGGTGTCGCGATAGCCGATGATCGACAGCACCGGGCCGAAAATCTCCTCACGCGCAATCGTCATGTCGTTCGTGACATCGCTGAAAACGGTCGGGCGCACGAACCAACCTGCGTTCACGCCATCCGGCCGTCCCTGGCCGCCCGCGATCAGGCGCGCGCCTTCCTCTATGCCGATGCCGATATAACGCTGCACGCGTTCCCACTGCTTCTGGCTGACCATCGGGCCGACCGTCGTTTGCGGATCGCGCGGGTCGCCTGACTGGCTGCGCGCGACCTCTTCCTGCACGCGCGTTTCGAACTCCGCGAGCCGTTGTCGCGGCACCAGAATGCGAGTGCCCGCGATGCACGCCTGACCGCTATTCATGAAGCCGGCCTGAATGGCGAGCGGCACCGCTTCGTCGAAGTCCGCGTCGTCGAGCACGATCACGGGCGACTTGCCGCCGAGTTCGAGCGTCACGCGCTTGAACGTGTCGGACGCCGTGCGCAGAATCGTTTTGCCGACCGCCGTGGAACCGGTGAACGACAGCTTCGCGACATCGGGATGCGAACTGATCTCCGCGCCTACGATGTCGCCGCGCCCCGTCACGATGTTGAACACGCCCGCGGGCAGGCCCGCTTCGTGCAGCGCCTCGGTCACGATGCGCGTCTGGATCGCGCTCATCTCGCTCGGCTTGATAACGGCCGTGCAGCCCGCAGCGAGAGCGGCGGCGAGCTTGCCGCAGATGAAGCCCGCATCGCTATTCCACGGCGTGATCAGACCCGCGACGCCCAACGGTTGCATCACGACCTCCGCGCTGCCCGCGCGGCGCGTGAATGCATAGTCCTGCAAGACCTTCGCCGCTTCGAGCAGGACGCTGCTCGCATGCTGCGCCATCCAGCGGCCACGCGACACCGGCGCGCCATATTCTTCGGTGATCGCTTCGTAAAGCTCGTCTTCTTTTGCCACGACGGCTTCATGCATGCGCTTTAGCATGTCGATGCGTTCACGCGGGCTGGTGCGCGAAAAGGCGGGAAACGCGCGTTTCGCGGCGGCGATGGCGTCGCGTGCGTCCTGCGCGTCGGCGAGGCGCACCTGGCCGATCACCTGCTCCGTCGCCGGATTGAAGAGATCGAACATTTCGCTGCCGTGCGGCGTGACGAACGCGCCGTCGATATAAATCTTGTCGATGATTTGCATGCTTGCTCCAAAGAAGGCTTCGAACGAATCACGATAGACCGCCGGCATTGCGTTGAATAGCCGTACAATCAAGCACGTCACGTTGAGCGATTTGGGACAATGAAAACTTCGGGTTTGGGTGAGCTGGAGGCCATTCTGGCCGTCGCGCGCCATCGCAGCTTTCGGGCGGCGGCGACCGAGCTCGGCGTGTCGACCTCCGCGCTCAGTCACTCGGTTGCGGCGCTCGAAGCGCGTATCGGCGTACGGCTCTTCAATCGCACGACGCGCAGCGTGTCGCTGTCGGAAGCGGGCGCGCAATTCGTCGACAGCGTGGCGCCCGCGCTCTCGACGATCCGCGTTGCGATCGAACAGGCCGGCAGCTTTCGCGACACGTTGTCGGGCACGCTGCGCATCAATGCGTCGGTGGGCGCGGCGAGGCAAGCCATGCCGCTGTTCATCGCGTTTCTGGCGCGCTATCCCGACATGAAACTCGATCTCGTGACCGAGGGCAGGCTGATCGACATCGTCGTCGAAGGTTTCGATGCGGGTATCCGTCTGGCCGAAACGGTGCCGCAGGACATGATCGCGGTGCCGTTCGGCGCTAAGCAACGCTTCGCCGTCGTTGGCAGTCCCGTTTATTTCGCGCAGCACAAAGCGCCGCGCGTGCCCGCCGATCTGCTCGCGCACCGCTGCATCCGCACGCGCATGCCGAGCGGCGCGATCTACCATTGGGAATTCGAGCGCCGCGGCGAGACGGTGCGTATCGACGGAAAAGGCGCGCTGACGCTCGACGAACCGGGTCTGATGCTGGAAGCGGCGCGCGCCGGCCTCGGCGTGACCTATCTGACCGAATGGAATGTCGCCGCGGATCTGCAGGCGGGCACGCTGGTGCGCGTGCTGGAAGACTGGACTCCGCCGCTGGACGGCCTGTGTTTGTACTATCCCGGCCGTCGTCACGTGCCTGCCGGGTTACGGGCGCTGATCGATATGATCCGCGAGCACGCCGATGTACAGCGCGAAGAGGCGCGGACCAAGCGCAGGCCGCGTGGCGCACGGTAAATCTCATCGAGTTCGGCCGTCATCGCCGTTCTGCGTGAATACGTCGAAAAGTGCCTGACCTTGGCACATGCGCCGTTAAACGCGCGCACAGATGACCACGCCATACGTAATTTTTTCCTCCTCGGGCAGGGCGGCGTGTTTCCTCAGTCGAATTAACCCGATCCTCAATGTTTACGTAATAATCGCCATACGCGGGTTTCGATTCATCAACCATCAAAAATGCGTAGGTCATGGCTTTCAGCGAACCAAGGTCTCCATTTTTTAAGTGGGTCGTCTCTTCCTCTCAGGATCTGAGCGCGGACAATCGGCAGATATTGCTTGCCAATCTGTTCACGCGGACCGCGTCGATCGTATTCGCGTCGATTTGCGAAATCAGCGTCTGCGCCACCGCTTATTACCTTTATCCCAAGGCCCTTTACGCGAGTTGGGGCTGCGCCGTTATTGCATTGCTGATCGCGCGGCTCGCGTTAATCTGGTTGTGCTGCTCGCGCAGCGCCAACGGTCAGCCGACACCGACCTCCGCGTTTCTGTTCGCAAGCCTGCTCTGGAGCGCGCTGTTCGGGTACGGCACCTTGCTGTGCAACATTAGCGGAGACCAAACACTCTTCCTGCTCGGCAACGTCTGCGCAGTGGGCGTGATCGGCGGACTGGCCGGACGTAATGCGGGCACGCCGCGGCTCGTACTGCTGCAAATCACCTTCATTCTTGGGCTGTTGGCTCTCGGCGCGGCACTGTCTCCCGGCTCCGGCAAACTCGTGTTGCTTTTTCAGGCGCCGTTCTGCGCTGCCGGCTTCTTTACGGTTGCGCTGCGCAGCAATCGCGACACAGTCGCGTTGCTTCTGGCGCGGGAAAACAGCCACCGGCTCGCGCATCACGACAGCCTCACCGGTTTGCCCAATCGCGCGCGAATCAGTGAACTGCTGCTCGAGCGCACGGAGATGGGCGCGCTACGCAACGATAAATCGTTCGCTGTTCTACTGATCGACCTGGACGGTTTCAAGGCCATCAATGACAGCCTGGGCCATGCCGCCGGAGATCAGATTCTTCAGGAAGCGGCAATCCGCTTGCGTGAGGTGTTGCCGAGCGGCGATCTCGTCGGACGTCTGGCCGGCGACGAGTTCGTGGCGCTTTCCGATGGTACGGGGCAGGCGCGCGACGTCCGCAATCTGGCGGACCGCATCGTGAAGACGCTGGCGCGCCCATTCGCGCTGCGCGAGGCGCTGGTGCATATCGGCGCGAGCGTGGGCGTCTCGCTCTATCCCGAACACGCGAGGACCGGCCCGCAACTGCTGATTTGTGCCGATCGCGCCTTGTATGCCGTGAAACGCAGCGGCAAAAGCGCATACGCTATTTTCGACGCTGCGAAACACGCGTCGGATGAAAGCCTGAGCCTTCTGCGCAGCGACCTCGAAGGCGCGCTGCACTCGTTCAGCGGTTTGCGCATGGAGTACCAGCCCATCATCGATCTCAGCAGCGGTGCGGTGTCCGGCCGCGAGGCGCTGATGCGCTGGACCCATCCCACGCGCGGCGAGCTTTCCCCTTCCGCCTTCATTCCTACCGCCGAACGAACGGGCCTCATTCTGTTGTTGGGCGAATGGGCTTTACTGCAATCGTGCCAGGAGGCGGTGACCTGGCGAGACAGGGTGACCGTCGCCGTGAATGTATCGCCGGTGCAATTGCGGGAGGAGTCGTTTGCGTCGGTCGTTGCGGGAATTCTTCGCAAGACGAAGCTTCCGCCGCAGCGCCTGAATATCGAGGTCACCGAAACGGTGCTGCTGAACGACGATGTCGTGACCCGGCGCAACGTCGGGAGGCTGCGCGCGTTGGGCATCGGTCTCGCGCTCGACGATTTCGGCACCGGCTTCTCGACGATGTCGACGCTCGTGCGCTTTTCGTTCGACAAGCTCAAGATCGATAGTTCGTTCGTCAAGGAGTCCGTGCATCGTCGGGAATCGGCGGCAGTGGTGCGTGGCATCGTGGCGTTGGCGCGGGAAATCGGCATGCCGACTACGGCGGAAGGCATCGAGACGCAAGAGCAACTGGATTTCGTGCGCGTATGCGGATGCACGCATGCTCAAGGCTTTCTGCTCGGCAAGCCAGTGCAGGGGCACGAGATTGCGCGCATCGAAGAAAAGGTTGCCGCGCATTCCGCGGATAAGGACTGAGCGTTCATCAATGCCGACACCGAGGCGAATATGGAACCTGCGTTGCAATTCCAGCTACGGATCACCGTCTCGCCCGAATTTGCCGACATGTTACGTGCTGACCCGACGTGTGCTTCGCATAGCGTGCTTCGCGATGTTCTGCGCAGGCACGACGCAACGTTGAAATGCCAGTTCGATGCCTTCGCCGACTACGTGAGCGAAGCAGAACGGCAGGGTACGGAAAACTATCCGCTTTATCAATGGACTCGCGAGACGATCGAAAACCCGGAGAAGAAGGCGAAGTACCTGCAATCGTTTACCGTTTATGTGAATGGCGACGAGGTCTACGGCAAAGACGTCGCCGATAACATGGAGAACGAACTATTGCAGTTGGTCCGTGAAGACGGAATACAACGCGTCTCCAGATTCGATACCAATCCGGCGAATAATCCGCAACCGCCCAAACGATAGCCGTCACGCTTACTAAACGTAAAGTTCGTCGCGTCTCTGCGCGGCGTCAGCTAATCGTCATTTCGGTTTTACATTTGACGACAAGGCGTCGAGATCGTGAGACGATGCAAACTCACTTTTTCTCGAGGAGAGCGACATGGGACTCTTGGACGAAGCAGGAAAGATTGCGGGGGCGATCGCCGCCGTTGAAGCGGCAGAAAAAGTGGATCCGGAAGCGGGCTTGCTGACGAAAGGCATCGCCGCTATCGCCGGTTTTGAAGGCGCCGGCAAGCTGGAATCAATGATGGAAAAGAAAGACGACGACAAGCAGGACGTCGCCGACAACACCCAGCCCACGGACGACACGAATCCGCAGACGTGAGTGGTGGTTCGCCGCCGGTCGCATGATCCATGATGGAATACATGCGCCGGCAACGCTTCGGCGCGCTTGCCGTCGCTGGTGATTGCCTCAGCGCGGGGCGGTATTCAACGCGAAACTCGCATGTTCAAATGCGAAATGGCAAGCGGCGCCATCGGAGTCGACGTCCGCGCGTGTCTGCAGCACGCCGGTTACGTCGATGCGGTCCCCGGTTTTGTACACCGAGGTCCGCTTGTCGTTCACCATCAGATCATCGCGGGTCGTCGCCACGCCGATGCACTTCGGATTGGACGGCTCCTTGAACACGATCACATACTTGCCCGGCTTTCCGACAAACCCGTCGGAATGCGTGACGCGCGTGACGATACCGGTCACGACCAGCCGGCGCTCGTCCCATTTCTTCTTCGCGTTATTTTCATTCTGCTTCCAGTCGACGGCCATCTCGGTCATCGTGGTCCGCTGTGCGGCCGTCAATCCGCGGAAATCGCCGCTCAGGACGTCGCCAGTGGTGTCGAGGAAATCCGAGGTCGAGGACATCGCGCCGTCCATTGACGTGCAACCGCCCAGCAGTGCCGTGATCAATAACGTTGCCGCCGTGTATTTCTTTTTCGTATTCATGGCAATATGACTCAGTCCGAAGCGCAGCTAGGGGCGCGCGAATCCCCGCCGCCTGCTGTTAATGCCGGCGGTCTGGTTGTGAAATTGAAGTGTGTTTAAAGGCGGAAAGCCTGGAATCTGCCCTTAGTTTGGTTTTTGGTCGCCAAAAGTTATAAAAATCAATTATTTGAACGTGCGCGAAGTTCACCGCACACGCCTTTCGGTATTTATTTCTAGCTGCGCCACATATCGAAATGCATATTAAAAAATGACTTCTGAATGACTGATTTTATGAGATGCGTTTGGTCTTTTTCAAATGATATATATCGGTCTACCAAGCTGTCAATCATCTGATTTGCAATGCAGATGTGGGAGCACGAAACTGTCCGCACCGGGCGGTTTCATCCGAGTGTCATAGTCTGGCGACTACGATGGCTGGTCGTCCCCGTTGCGCGCCGGTCTTCAGCGCACTCGCGGTTCACGCAGAACGCGGTGCGTCCGTCCTATGCGTCGGCGTCCTTCCACCCCCGTACAACAACACCAGACATGTCGAACAGAAAAATCGCTAAGGCTTCGCCGACCGATCAAGGCGCTTCCATCGTCTCGCGTCGTGGGTTCCTGAAGTTTGCCGGTGCGTCCAGTCTCGCTACGGCGGCGGGCACGCTTTCATCGGCGGCGCGCGCGGCGAACAGCGCACCCGACGGTACACCGGAGCAAGTCCACCTGACTTGGGGCAACGATCCGACCCACGAGGTCACGGTGTCGTGGGCGTCGCTTGCGCCGGCAGTGAGCCCGCAGGTGCGCGTCAGCGGCGCGCGCGAGGGGAAACATACGGTGCATGGCGTTCAAAGCACCTATACGGACGGCCTCAACGGCGAGGTCGTGTTCACGTATCACGCGCGTCTGCGAGATCTGAAACCCGATACGAGTTACGAATACGAGGTGACCGCCGAGAACGACAGCAACGCGGCTCAGCCCTTCACCGCGAACTTCCGTACTGCGCCGCGTGGACGCGCGCCGTTTCGCTGGACAAGTTATGGCGATCTCGCGACGCCGAATACCGGCTGGGTTCTGTCGTCGCCGCAAAGCCGCTTCGCGGTGCAGGCGGTCGAGCGCTTTCAGCCGCTGTTCCACCTGCTCAATGGCGACCTGTGTTACGCCAATCTGAATCCGACGCACCAGCCTGATGTGTGGCGCGACTTCGGCAACAACTGCCAGACGTCCGCGTCGAACCGGCCGTGGATGCCGTGTCCTGGCAATCACGAGCTCGAGTTCCATAACGGCGAACAAGGCCTCGCCTCGTATCTCGCGCGCTATACGCTGCCGGATAATCACACGCGCTTTCAGGGCCGCTGGTACAGCTTTCGCGTGAGTTCCGTGCTGTTCATTTCGCTCGATGCGGACGACGTCGTGTATCAGGACGCGGCCGCGTTCGTTGCCGGCCCGGATCCGCTGGTGCCGGTGGCCAGCACCGGCAATCCGCCTATACAACCCGGTACGTCGCTCTATGTGCGCGGCTACAGCGCCGGCGAGCAGACGCGTTGGCTGGAGAAGACATTGCACCGTGCCTCCGAAGACGACGAGGTCGACTGGATCATCGTTCAGATGCATCAGGACGCGCTGAGTTCGTCGAAGACGGGCAACGGTTCCGATAAAGGCATCCGCGAGGCCTGGTTGCCGCTGTTCGATCGCTACGGCGTGGACCTGGTGCTGTGCGGCCACGATCACGACTACGAGCGCAGTTATCCCGTGCGCGGCTGCAACCACAACAAGGGCACCGACATCGCGACGGGCCGGCCGGTGGATACATTGCAGCCGAAACCGGTGATGTCGGCGGTGTCGTCGGGCGCATCCACGTTCGATACGAGCCACGGCACGATTCACCTGATTCTCGGCGGCGGCGGCACGAGCGCGCCGCTGGATGTCTATGGCTTGGATGCCGGCACGGGACTGCCGCAGGCGCGTATTTTCACGCGCCCTAATCGGCCGGTAGCCGGCACGACAGCCGGGACTTTCGTGCGCGCGAACGCGGACGCGGTGGAAGATGCGATCTGGTCGGCGCAACGCGATACCGGCACCGGTTATGGCATCGCGGTGTTCGATCATGATCCGGGGCATCCGGGCGGCGAGACCACGGTCACGATGAACTACTATCACGCGCCCGGCGCGGATCAAACGCCGACGCAGAACTACGAATTGTTCGAGACCATCGAGTTGAAAAAGAAGCGTCGCGGATAAGGTTCGAATTAGCGGTTGGCGGGCTGCCGGTCTACGGCGGCTCGCCAGTAGTGTCGGTATGATCGTCAATATGATTAGCTATCCGTAGGATATGCAAAAGCAACCGGCCGTATTCTCGTCCTGTTTGGCTTGAGGCTGTAAAAACCTCTGCTCTCAACCCTTCGATCATTTTGTTACACGTCTTACCGATGTGAAGTGACGTGGTTACAAAGGCCTTTCAAAAGCGCGGTTATACTCGGCGCCGTCAACAACAATGAAAGAGCTTGTTATGTCGAAGAGAATCCTCAAGATTGTTGCCGTTGCAGCGCTCACGGCTTCGGCGTCCTTGTCGGCAATGGCTGGCGATATGAACAACGCGCTTGGCGGCGCGCTCGGCGGTGTCGCCGGCGCTGCGCTGGGCGGCGCGGTCGGCGGCAGCACGGGCGCCGTACTCGGCGGGGCAGTGGGCGGCGGCGCCGGCGGCGCGGTCACGTCGAATCGCAAGGAACGCACGGGCGCCATTATCGGCGGCGCGCTAGGCGGCGGCGCGGGCACGGCGGCTGGCAATGCGATGGGCGGTCGTGGCGGCGGTCTCGTCGGCGCTGCATTGGGCGGCGGCGCGGGCTCGGCGCTCGGCGGCAACATCTCGCGCTCCAACTCGTACGCCGACGACTATTCCCGCGGCAACCGGTCGGGCAAGCGTCATCACAAGCATCGGCATTACGACTGAGCGGAAGAGCGAGAGGGCGACCTGGTTCATAGCACAGGTACTTGCCCACGCGCCAATTGCGCCGGGCAATACGTGACCGACACGCTGCATTGACTTTGCCTCGTCGATGGTTATCGTAAACGGTCCTCGCAGTCGCATGCCAACACGCGCTGCGAGGGTACTTTACGATTTCCTCCATCCTCAGGAGACGAAGAAAGATGCCACGAGTGTATTGCGCAGGACCGCTCTTCAACGCGGCCGAACGGGCCGAAATGGAGTCAATTGCAGCCACGCTGGAGGCTGCGGGTTTGACGACATTTCTTCCGCATCGCGACGGTCTCGAGTTCGCGAAGCTCAAACCGGAACTCGAGAAGCTCGGCGCGTCGGTTGAAGAAGCCGCGCACATGCTCGACCGCGCGATCTTCCGCCTGGATACCTATCAACTGCTCAGGCGTTGCGATGCGGTGGTCGCCAATCTCAACGGCCGCGTTGCCGATGAAGGCACGGTTGTCGAGGCGTCGCTTGCGTGGCATGCGGGCAAGCCGCTTGTTCTCTTCAAGGCTGACGCACGCTCCATGCTCAGTGGCTCCGACAATCCGATGCTCACGGGCTTAGGCGATTTCGACGTGGTCGATCAACTGTCGGCGTTGCCGCAGGCCATTCAGAAAGCCGTCGCGCGCGATCGGAGTCACGGCGTGGAGCAGACGTTGGAGAGCGGTGCGGAGATCGCGTCGCTTCGCGAGGGTGGTGGCGAGTTGACTGCGCTTGCGAAGACGCTGTACAGCACTTTCAAGAAGCCATAAGGCATGATGCCTGCGGGGCAGGCGCTCTATTTGGAAGATTGCGAAAGTGGGGCGGAGTCCGCGCTTGCATCGGCTCGTACCGTTTGCAGCATGGGGGTAAAAGCGCCCATGAGCTTCCCTTGGTCTTTCAGCTTCGTGAGAATTTCGATCGTCCTGTTGCGGAAATCGCGCTGCTCGTCCGGTGTGGCGCTCAATTTACTCAGCAGAAAATACGCCTCCGCCAATGTCGACTGGGTCATCGCATTGTCTGGATCACGCTTCGCGATAGGCTCGATGGCATCCGTGGCCTTGCGCGCTTCAGAAGCGCCGTCGGCGGCGTTTTTCTGCGCCATGAGCGTGCTTGCACGGATGATGTGGAACTCCGCGAGAGTTTGCCGCAAACTCGCGTTCGACGGATCGTCGCGAGCGAGCACGTCGACAATGTCGATGCTCTTCTGCGACTCGGCCAAAGCGCCAGGCAGGTCATTCTGGACTAGGAGCGCCGCGCTCAGCAACGAGTGACCCGTGGCGAGATCGGACTGCCACGACTTGTTGCCAGGCGCGCTTTGCGCGAGCGGGGTGAGCAATTCAATACCGCGCCGCGCCTCGTTTGCCGCCTGTGCTGCGTCTTTTTGCGCGAGTAATTGCATGGCAATGCTCACGTGCGCGAGGGCCACGCTTTCCTGCAAATAGCGGTGGTCAGGTTCACGGCGGGAGAGCGACTCGCCGAGCGTCAGCGCCTGGCGCAGCTCAGCTAACGCCGCGTCGTTGTCACCGCGCGCAATGAGCGCGTCCGCATGACGCAAATGCGCGGACAGAATCTCTTTCTGCCCATCGACGTTGTTCGGGTCCTTCTGCGACTGCGCTTGGGCGATATTCAGCGCCGTCTGATACTCCGCCAGCGCGCCCTCATAGTCTCCCTTCGATTCCAACGCGATGCCCAGCCTTTGATGAGCGGAAAATCGCGCCTCGGCTACGGTCATGATTCTGGGCGAAGAATTGTGCGGTTTAGCCGGATCAGCCAGACCGCGTCGATCGAGTGCGTCGGCCACCGTCACTGCCTGGCGATACGAAACCAATGCACCGGTCAAGTCACCTTGTTCGAGAAGGCTGTCGCCGATGCGCGAGCGCGCCAGTGCGAAATCGAGCTGGAGATCGACATCGTCGGGCTTGTTACGAGCAAGCGTTTCGATGATCGCCATGCTTTGCCGAAACTCCGCCAGAGAGTCCGCGATCTTTCCCGCCGATTGAAGAACAGCGCCAATCGAGTCATGCGTGACGGCAAGATCGCGTTGCCACTCCTGGTTGCGCGGATCCTGTTGAACCAGCTTCTGCAATATGGCAAGCGCCTGTCTGAAGTGCGCAAGCGCGCTATCGAGGTCGCCTTGCTTCTGGATCTCGACGCCCATCCGGTCATGCGCTACCGCAAGGTCGCTTAGCAGAGCAGCGTTGTCGGGCGACGCTGCCCGCTTTCGTTCGAGCAACGCACGCGCCTGATCGAATGTCGTCAGCGCCTGTTGTGTCTGGCCGAGCCGGTCCTGCAGGTCGCCGATGAAAATCAGCGTGTCCGGATCGTCCGGTTCGTATCCGGCGGCGCGCTGGTAAGCCTTGAGCGCGCCCTCGGTGTCGGTAAAGAACGCCAATGCGCCTTGCTGCCGGGCCAGTTCCGCGGCCTTATGCTTGTCGGCCGCGGCCGAATTTGCGTTTTGCTCCGCCTGTCTGGCGACGTTGGCTTCCTGATCATGCAATAGCGCAACCGACGGAGCCGAATCGCCTGCTTGCAAGGCCGCCAGTGCGTGGTTGGCCGCCGGCGCGGTGGTGGGTGCTTGCGTCATCGCCTGGATGGACGCCACGGCTTTCTTCAATTCGTTGAGCAGCCGCGCTTCTTCGCGCATTCGCGACTTCAACTCCGACAGCACGGCGGCGTCGGCCGAACTGACGTTGATCGTGTTGCCGTTGCCAATGACATTGGTCGCGATGCCGCCGCCAGAGGCTGAAGCCGACTGGCGCTCATTCGACGTGCGCGTTGCTGTTTGTGCCGATGCTGATTCTGTAGCGGCGGCCGCGACGGCAAGCACGATCGTGGCGATCAGCACAGACAGGTGGCTCGACCGGTTCATTTTCTGATCACCACCACATTGCTCGAGCCCGACACGTTGGTAGCGGCGTCACCATTCGCGGTCGCGCTCTGATTGACCGGTTGCGGCGGGGGTGGCGCCGGCGGCGCCGCGGTGGCGGACGGAACGGGGTGAGCTTCTGGGGGGGCCGGTTGATGAAGGATACCCAACGTCGTGAGCACGCCGATCAGCGCGACAATGCCGGCACCGACGAACTGCAGCACCGTGCGGTTGTCCTTTTGTTTGAGCCAGCCCCACAAGCCGTATCGCGCCGGCGCCTTGTCCGCCGCACTTTCCCGCGCTTTTGGCCGAACGCGCACGCCCATGGCGGCCTCCTTGTGTCGATGCCGATTCCTCCGCTTTAGTTAAGACGATCCGCGACCGCCAGAAAGAAAAAAGGTCGCGAATCGCAGTGCAATTCATCACACGAAAGTGGCGGTGATACCCCCACTTGACGGTGCATCCGCCAAGTGGGAGTATCGCCGCCCGATGCGCTTGTATTGCTGATTCGCGGAATGCCCCGTGCGTGGCAACGCAGCTGCTGAACGCCACGAGTGCGCGTGCTATGCACGACACGCGCCGACGCATACGACAACAAAAGAGAATGGCGCAAAGGCCGCCTTTAGAACGCAATACAAGGACCGAACCTCAATGTAGATTTTCGACGGAGGTCACTCATGCTGTTTCATGCTTCCATCCCGGCTCGCAATCCGGAAAACGTCGCACGTGTCATCGCCGAACTGTGGGGCGGATTTCACGCACCATTCCCTTCCTTTCCCGATTCGTGGATGGCGATAGCTGGCGACGACCGTGGCTCGATCATCGAGACCTATCCCAACGATCGCGTGCTCAGCCCCGACGGCGAACAGGTTTCGTCTGTGCCAGGCTCGAGCACTGCTCCGCGATACAGCGCATTTCACATTGCCATTGCGAGCAAACTGTCCCCCGAGGAAGTCTTCGCAATCGGCGAGCGAGAAGGCTGGCGCGCGGTGCGCTGCACGCGCGGGCGCAACTTTTTCGATGTGATCGAATTGTGGATCGAAAACGTTCTGCTGATCGAAGTGTTGACGGAAGAGATGCAGAAGCAGTATCTCGCCTTTGCCACGCCCGCAAACTTCCGCGCACTTGCGGCGGCAGCGGCAGCGACTCAAGCATGAATCGATGAGCGGCGTCGCGCGTCTCTATCTCATCATCAATCGCGTCTGCGCGCCGCTCTTTCTACACCCGGCGCAAATGCCGAACAGAACCAACTGACGTGCCGTCACCGCGAAGTCGAGGCTGTTCGCGACAGACTGCTGTCGCGCCTCGATTTCCGCATCGAAGAACTCATAGATTCGACCGCAGACCGTGCAGACGAGATGATCGTGCCGGGTTCCGTCATTCAGTTCGTAGACCATGCGGCTTTCGCCAAAGGCCACGCCCGACAATAAATCCGCATCCACGAGTTGACCGAGCACACGATAGACCGTGGCGAGGCTCATGTTGCGCATGTCTTCATTGAGAAGCTTATAGACCTGTTCAGCGCTGAAGTGGTCACGAGCGTGCTCATGAAAAAACTCCAGCACCAGGACTCGTGGGAACGTGGGCCGCAGACGGGCTTGCTCCAGAATTCTATGAATTTTCATGGGCGTCGTGGCATTCGAGAAGCGGCGACCGACCTGTTGGATTCAAGGTCGCCGCGATGAAGAAGTCGGTGGGAATGACGTCGCGCTATTTCGGCAAGACGAACCGCGAGTGGCCGAACTATGTAAGCCGGCTCCTTAAGAGAACCTTAAGCGCCAGTTTCGGGAAGCATTGGACAGTCGCAAACCGATGAACTCAAACGGCCTGTTTTTGGCTAAATTACGTATTCCTTTCGCTCGGCGTTGCCGTCAAAATCGCGCCACACTGACTCCCGGCGGATCCCGCAACGCGTTAAGCTTCGCCCCCTCATTGTTCCTTTGACGCCACGCGGCTTATTTTTTTTGACACCTCATTTATTTTCATCGCCCTATGATTGGGGGGCTCGTTTACCGCCGCGCTGGCTAGTACGCGTGCACTGAGCCGATATGAAAACCATGCAATAGATAAGCGCGCACCATGGCAAAGCCATTGAAATGATGTGTCGCGCAATAAACATCCAATAACTACTTATGCTTCTCGCGGTTTGCGCAACAACGGTTGCAAATGTATTGCATGCGTGTGCATGGCGCTGGTGGAAAGAGCAATTGATACCCTCAATTACCGCTTGATCTCGGAGCCAACAAAGTATGAAAAAATCTTTACTCGCGGCCGCGCTCTTCGGCGCATTTACGATGTCGGCGCATGCGCAAAGTAGCGTGACGCTCTATGGCCTCATCGATACCGGATTGGTTTACACGAACAATCAGTTTGGGCACAGCAATTGGCAGGAAGTGAGCAGTTCGACCCAGAACACGGTCTTCGGTCTCAAGGGCTCGGAGGATTTGGGTGGCGGCTTGCACGCGGTCTTCAAACTCGAGCAAGGTTTCCTGCTGAACAACGGCGCCCAGGCATTCTCCGGTGATGGTTTCGGCTCACAGGCGTGGGTCGGCCTGCAAAGCGATCCGTACGGCACCTTGACGTTCGGCCGCCAGTTCGACGTGATGAACGACCTCGTCGGACCGCTCACGGCGGAGTTCAACACGTGGGGCGGCAGCATGGCCGCGCATCCGTTCGAGAACGACAACCTTGCTGCGAATTCGGTCGTGATCAACAACTCGGTCAAGTACGCGAGCCCGACCTACCGCGGCGTTACGTTCGAAACGATGTATTCGTTCAGCAACAAGGCCGGCGACTTCGGGAATAACCGGTCATACGGTTTCGGCGTTTCGTATGCGCAAGGTCCGGTGAATCTTGCCGCCGGCTATCTGCAATTGAACAACGCGGGCAACGGCAGCGGCGCGGTGACTTCGAGCGATGCAAGCGCGAACTTCCTCGCACAACGCCAGCGTATCTGGTCGCTGGGCGGTAACTACACGTTCGGGCCGGCCACTGTCGGGCTGGTCTGGAGCCACACGCAGATCGACAACGCGTCGGGCGTGTTCTCGTTCGGCACGGGCAGCTACCTCGGTTCGGGCGACCCGTCTGCCGGATCGCTGGCCGGTTCACTGCGTCTCGACAACTACGAGGTGAACGCAAAGTACGCGCTTACGCCGGCGTTGAGCGTATCCGGCGAGTACACGTACACGCATGGCGCCTATAACGGTTCGTCGCCGGGATGGAACACGGCCATGCTGCAGACCGATTACTCGATCAGCAAGCGTACGGACTTCTATCTCGAAGGCGTCTATCAGAATGTGCACGGTGCGCCGGCGGACTCCGTACTCTCGCATGCCATGATCAACACGTTGTCGCCGTCTTCGACCAACACGCAAGTGGCAGTCACCGTGGGGATGCGTCACGCGTTCTAAGCAGGTTCGTGACGAGTAGTCTGTGAAGATGCATGCCTGGCTGCTGCCGGGCATGCGTCATTGTGCGAGCGCTATGCTCGCGGTCTTCAGTCGATCGGAACGATCTGGCTCAAAAGCGCGATCGTCCCATCTTCCACCACGCGCGCAGTGATCCCGCCGAATCCTCTGACCGCGTTATATCCGCCTGTTCCAAGCACTTCCTCCATGCGGGAACAAGGGTGGCATTCGCCCGTGGCTTCGAGAATCGCGTCGCCGATCCGGAAGCGGCGTGCCTTCAGCGCATAGAGATTGATACCTGACGTTACGACGTTGCGTCGCAGATTCAGGGGCGACACCGCGCTTTGCCCCAAATGACTCGCAATAGCAGCCAGGCTTTCTGTCTCGATCAGAGTGACCTGCCTGTTGCCACCGGCGCGGCTGTAGTGATCATCGGCAAGTCCGTGGCCAACGCGCGCCTCCACGGTTTCGACGACTCGCATCGGTTCGCGGCGCATTGATCGTACGCCGAGCCAGACGACGCTACCTGGGCGAACGGGCGCGAGCATGAGGCGCGCGAGCGGAGATTCGGGGTTGAGCGGCATCTTTCTGAAAAGGTTCTGTGGTGGGCGCGCGCTTCGATTATGACGTGTTTGATGCAAGGCCACCCGTCGACGGCGGACCGGCCTTTTGCCGTCCGATCTTCGGAAGACGTGACGGGCCTTCGCGATGCGCCAGTTGGGACATCGCAGGATCCGGCTAGCATGGGCGGAGTCCGGGAATCGATCACCAGGAGGATTGATGAACTTGCCGAAAGCGACTACGCGTCGTTCGCTATCTGTGATCGTGGCGCTTGTTGCGTGTGTCCATATGAACGAGCAGGTGCACGCTCAAACTCCTGCGGCGCAGGCGCTATTCATGTTGCGAGTCGACTCGTATTCAGATCGCGCGGCGAATAATCGTGCGTACGAGGACCGTCAGTACAACAATCGTCAGTATTTCAATCGGCAATACGAGAACCGGCAGTATGAAAACCGGCAGTATGAAAACCGCCGGTACAACAACCAGCTCTATAACAACGAGCAGGATCAGACGCGACTCAACGGGATGGTGTCGCCGTAAGCCGGACTCAGGTCACCGAAACGCGGTGGTCACGGTAGCACGTGCGGGTTGAGCGTCTCGGCACGTACTGCACTCCACGCCAAAGTGACGCCCTCGCCACATGCCGCCGATTTCCGGCACGCATGATGTTGCCGGTGCATGGAGAACGTTCAGCGCGACGCGGCTTGTGAACCTTCGTCCTTCGCTTCAGCCAGAATCTGCTGGATGACTTGCTCGAAAGTTTCGACAGGCTGTCCGCCGCTCACCAGATAGCGACGGTTGAGGATAGTGGCCGGCACCGATTGAATCCCCATTGCCTCGTTATTCCGCTCCTCCGCACGAACCTCCGCGGCATAGGTTCCTTTTTGCAGTACGTCACGTGCCTCCGCGGCGTCGAGCCCAACGGATTGCGCCGCTTCGATCAACACTTCGTGGTTGCTGGTGTCCTTGCCTTCGCCGTGATAGGCCCGCAACAGGGCCAGGTTGAGCGGCAACTGCGCACCCTTGATGCCGGCCCAATGCAGCAGGCGATGCGCGTCGAACGTGTTGTACACGTGCGTGCGCGGGCCGAAGGCAAAACCAACGCTCGCACCACGCTCGCGAATCGCCGCCTGCGTTTCAGCGATTTGCTCCGCCGTGCGCCCATATTTCTTGCCGAGATAGTCGACAATGGTCTCGCCGTCCGGTCCCATGTCCGGATTCAACTCGAACGGATGCAGGACGATTTGCGCGTCGACCGTGTCGCCAAGGCGCGAGAGCGCGCGTTGCAGCGAGGAGAGGCCGATTGCGCACCATGGGCAGGCGATGTCGGAGACAAAATCGATTGTGAGCGGTTGTGTCATTGCGGTGGTCCTAATGGGAAGAATCTGTTGCGTGGCCGGCTTGGTGCCAGAGCGAGGGCCGCAAACAGCGTAACCTGAATTGCGAGTATTTGCAGGACCGCCCTCGTGACGGAACGCGAGCCGGCGCCTTACAATTCACCAACCGCAGTTGGAGCCGTTGACCATGCGAGCAACAGGGATGCCGGCAGGCGTCATAATCCCTCTTCGCCGTCGTGCACGACAACGACTGCTTTTCCAACGTTGATAGGAGCTTCAAATGAGCAAGGGATATTGGGTGACGTCATATCGCGCGACGAAAGACGCGGCCAAGCTTGGCGCATATGCGCAGCTTGCCGTGCCCGCCGTGGCGGCTGCCGGCGGCAAGTTCATCGTACGTGGCGTGGCGGACGAGGCTCGTGAGCAAGGCTTGAAGGAGCGGACGGTCGTGATCGAGTTTCCGACCTACGAAGCAGCCGTCGCGGCCTACGAAAGCGAACTCTACAAGAAGGCGCTGGCGGCATTGGGCGATGGCGTCGAGCGCGATCTGCGGATTGTGCGCGGCACGGAGTAACGCAAGAGATGCGGAGAGCGCGACCTGCTTAGGCAGGTTCGCGCCCAAAGGCGGCAATCCAGCGTGATGCAATGCAACGGCAGGCCACCGCCTGCCGCGCTTGTCACCGAATCTATTTCACCGCGCCCAGCGCGAGCCCCTTCACCAGATACCGCTGCAACCACGCGAACACCACCGAAACCGGCAACGTGGCGCAAAGCGTAGCGGCCATCACCAGATGCCACTCGACCACGTATTTCCCGGCGACCATGTCGGTCACCTGCACGGTCAGCGTTTTATTCTCCGGTGAGCGGATCAAGGTGTACACGACGGCAAACTCGTTCCACGCGTTGATGAACGTGAAGATCGCAGTGACGACGATCGCCGGCACCGCGAGCGGCAGGAACACTTTGAAGACCGCCTTGGTCCGTCCGCATCCTTCGAGCCACGCCGACTCTTCCAGATCGCGCGGCACCGTCTGAAAGTACGAAGACAGCATCCACACGGCAAACGCGATGTTGAAGGCCGCATAAGAGACGATCACGCCGGTCTTGGAGTCAACCAGGTTGCCGTCGCCATAAGGAATCATCGCTGCCAGCCGGAACAAGCCGACTACGAGCAGGATAGGCGACAACATCTGCGTGACGAGCAGAAACTGACGGTAGAGCCCGCGTCCTCGAAAGGGAAACCTAGCCAACGCATACGCCGCCGGCAAGCTGACTGCCAGCGCAAGCGCGGTCGACAGCAAACTGATCACCGTGCTATTGCGTAGCGCCACGCCGAAATTGGCGGCGACCCACATGTCGGAGAAATTGCTCCACTGCCAATGCACCGGCAACCAGCGCGCCGGATAGACAAAAATCTCGGAAGCCGGCTTCAACGCCGTAAATAGCATGACGGCGAACGGAAACAGCACCACCACGATTAGCGGCGACAGCGCGAGCCAGCACCACAGCGAGCGCTTCATCTTGACGCTGAGACTCATGACGGATCTCCTTCTTTCGCGGGCTGCAGGCGCAGATAGGCGATCGAGAAAACGAACAGCATGACGAGCATGATCAGTGACACCGCTGCAGCTTCGCCGGGGCGCCCGAGCCGGAAGCCGAGCTCGTAGAGATACGTGACGAGAATGTGCGTGCTGTTGTCGGGGCCGCCCTGCGTCATCACCCAGATGATCGGAAACGAGTTGAACACGTAGATCACGTTCAACAGAATCGTCATGTTGATGAACGGCCGCAACAGCGGCATGGTGAGTTGGCGAAACTGCTGCCAGGCGCTCGCGCCGTCCATGCGAGCGGCTTCGTAAATATCGCCGGGCACCGAGGACAAACCGCCCAGCAGAATCGTCACCGTAAACGGAATCGACACCAGAATGCCGACTGCGATTTCGACCGGAAACGCGAGCTCCGGCGTGGCCAGCCAATGAATCGGACCGCTGATCAAGCCGAGCCGCTGCAACGTGACGTTGACCATGCCGTAGTCGTCGTTGAAGGCCCAGCGCCAGACCACGGCGGTCATGGTCAGCGAGACGGACCACGGCAGCATCACGATCGTGCGCGCCACGCCGCGCCCGTAGAAATCCTGATTCAGCACCAGTGCGACAGGCACCGAGATCAGCACCGTGCCGCCCACCACGCACACGGTCCAGACAATGGTCCGCTTGGCGGCGGCAAGAAACGCGGGGTCGCTGAAGATCGTATAGAAATTCCGCAGACCGGTGAAATCGCGAATCGCGCCGAAGCGCGAGACCTCGTGCAGCGATTGCCACACGATGTTGAAGATCGGATAGCTGATGATGAAGAGCGCCAGTACCAGACTCGGCGCAATCAGCAACCAGGGCGCTTGCAGGCGCGAAGAAGCGGAACGGCTCATGCGTGCTCGATCGTAAGGCGCGTCCGCGTTGATGAGCAGGCGCGTCGGGATGGGCCGGATAGTGCATTACGAGCGAAACGCGCACTGCCTTCGTAGTGGCGGCGCGCGTTCCGGGTTCAGCAGATCACTACGAGATAAATACGACTGTGCTGCGTGATCACTTACCGAGCGACTTGTTCGCTTGCGTGGCCGCCGCATTCAATGCGTCAGCCGGCTTGGCCTTGCCCAGGTAGATCGACTGCATTGCATCGGTCACGGCCTTGGCGGTGTCTTCCCAGCCGGTCACGGTCGGTGCGAAGTGGGCGGTCGGCAGCAGCGCGACGAAGGCCTTGGTGTCCGGATCATTGAATGCCGGGTCGGTTGCCTCAGCCTTGGTGGTCGGCAGGAAGCCTTCAGTCGTGGTGAACTCCACGCGCGGTTCCTTCGTGAACAGATAGTCGAGGAACTTCCACGCCGACTTCTTCACCTTCGAGTTCTTGAACATCACGATCGAGTCCGTGACGGCGTAGGTGGCGTGTGCCGTGCCCATCGGAATCGGATCGATGCCGTACTTCAGGTTCGGCGCTTCTTTCTTGATCTGCTTGGCGAGGAACGGCGCGGAGATCATCATCGCGACGCGGCCTTGCTTGAACAGATTCTGCACGTCTTCGCGGCTATAGCCGGTCACGCCCGGTTGCGTCAGGCCCTGGTCGATCATCGTCTTGTAGAGCGTGGCGGCCTTGATGCCGGCCGGCGAATTGAACGCCGCCTTGCCGTCCTTGCCAACCACGTCGCCACCATTGGTCCACAGGGCGTAGTAATAGTAGACGTCCGTTTCGATTTCCTTGCCTTGCAGACCGAAGCCGGCAATGCCCTGCGCCTTCAGTTTCTTCGACGCTTCGATCACGTCGTTCCAGGTCTTCGGGCCGTCGGGATAGCCGACTTTCGCGAGCAGGTCTTTGTTGTAGTACAGCGCGCGTGCGGAAGCGGCGATCGGCAGGCCGTACACCTTGCCGTTGATTTCACCCGGCGCGAGGAACGGGCCGATGAAGCGGCTCTTGAAGCTGGCGTCCATATAGCCGTCGAGCGGCTCGGCGACGTCGTCCTTCACGAAGTCGAGCAGCCACCGTGTGCCGACGATCGCGAGGTCGGCGTTGGCGTTGCCTGAAATGTCCGTTTGCAGTTTCTGTTGCAGCGTGTCCCAGTTCACATCTTCGATCTTGATGGTCGTGCCGGGATTGGCCTTCTCGAAGTTACGGGCCATCTTTTCGAAGTACGGTGCGGTCGCGTCGCTGTAGTGGGCGACGGTCACGCGGACCGTGTCGGCGTGAGCCGCGACGGCGATACCTGCAAACGCGAGCGCCACGGCAATTTTGCCTAGCGCGAGGGAAGCACGGGCTTGCAACGACATTTCTCTCTCCTGGGGTGGTTTGCTGCCGTCGCCGGCCGCTTCGGGTTGAATTGTTTGAAAAAATCCTACATGACGCAAAATAGCTTGTCACGTAGGGTCTGCCATATTTCTTCCCGGCCAGTTTTGTGCATAAGATGCTGTAAAGCAGGGGTATTCTGCATAGGGTGATGTCACGGATACCCAATCTTCGGGATGACTAGACAACTGCGCCAACCTTGGTTTGTAAGAAATTTACACGCTAATCCGGTGCTGGCGGCGCGGTTGAAGAGCGAGGCGGACATGAATCGTGTGGTGTTGGTTACGGGCGCTTGCGGCGGCATCGGCAGCGTGTTGTGCAGGCGCTTCGTGGAACAGGGCGATACGGTGCTGGCGCTCGACATCGACGCCGCCGCGCTGAAGGCTTTGACCGCGCAACTCGGCGAGGCGCACGTCACGCCGATCGCGGTCGATCTCGGCGACGCCGCCGCAGTGCAGCAAGCCGTGGCCGCCGCGGTCAAGGTGCGCGCTCCGGTGGATGTGCTGGTCGCCAACGCGGGCGCGGCACAAGGTCTGACGCTTGCCACGACGGATGTCGCGAGCTGGCAGCGCGACATCCATCTGAATCTGAACGGCACGTTTCACACGGTCGAGGCCGTGCGCGCGTCGATGATCGAGTGGCAACGGGGCGCGCTGGTGCTGATCGGTTCGGTGAACGGCATGGCCGCGCTCGGTCATCCGGCGTACAGCGCGGCGAAGGCCGGGCTCATCAGTTATACGAAGGCGCTCGCGCTCGAACTCGGCCGCTACGGGATTCGCGCGAACATCGTGTGTCCCGGCACGGTGAAGACGCAGGCGTGGCAGGCGCGCGTCGACAAGAATCCGCAGGTCTTCGAGGATCTGAAAAAGTGGTACCCGTTGCGCGACTTCGCGACACCTGACGACATCGCCGACGCCGTGCTGTTTCTCGCCTCGCCGATGGCGCGCGTGATTACCGGCGTCGCGCTGCCGGTCGACGGGGGCCTGATGGCTGGCAACCGTCTGATGGCGGAAGAACTGACGCTCGAATCGCTCTGAACCGCGCGCGGCAACATTGCAAGTAGCACGAGATCGAGTCAACGAAGCAAGATGATGAGGACAGCATGGCAGCAGTGCAACTGAGCGGCATCTTCAAACGCTATGGCGACACGCAAGTGGTGCACGGCATCGATCTCGACATCGACGACGGCGAGTTCGTCGTGCTGGTCGGGCCGTCGGGCTGCGGCAAGAGCACGTTGATGCGCATGGTGGCGGGGCTCGAGGAAATCAGCGGCGGCGATCTGATGATCGGCGGCACGCGCGCGAACAGTCTCGCGCCGCAGCAGCGCAATATCTCGATGGTGTTCCAGAGCTACGCGCTATATCCGCATCTGTCCGTCTACGAAAACATCGCGTTCGGGCCGCGGATTCGCAAGGAGTCGTCGGCGAGTTTCAAGCCGCGGATCGAAGCCGCCGCGAAGATGCTGAACCTCGGCGGCTATCTGGACCGTTTGCCGCGCGCGCTGTCGGGTGGCCAGCGGCAACGCGTGGCAATGGGCCGCGCGGTGGTGCGCGAGCCGTCGCTGTTCCTGTTCGACGAGCCGCTGTCCAATCTCGACGCCAAACTGCGCGTGCAGATGCGCACCGAAATCAAGGCGCTGCATCAGCGGCTGAAGAATACGGTGATCTACGTCACGCACGATCAGATCGAAGCCATGACGATGGCGGATCGCATTGTCGTCATGAACGCGGGGCGGATCGAGCAGATCGGCCGTCCGCTGGAACTGTACGATCATCCGGCGAATCTGTTCGTGGCGAGCTTTCTCGGCTCGCCGTCGATGAACTTCGCCGAAGGTGTGATCGCGAGCCGCGCGCAAGGTCAGGGCCTCGCGCTGAATCTGACGGACGGTGGCGAGATCGTGCTGGAAGGCACGCCCGCGTCGGCCGTGGTCGGCGCGAAGGTCACGCTCGGCGTGCGGCCGGAACACATCGAAACCATGACGCCGACACCCGACGCGACGATGGAAGTCGAAGTGGTCGAGCCGACTGGTGCGGAGACTCACTTGTACGGGAAAATAGGCGGCAGCACGTGGTGCGTGACGACTCGTCAGCGCTCGAAAATCGAGCCCGGCCAGCGCGTGACGCTGCGTTTGCCGGCCGAACATATTCATCTGTTCGATACGGAGAGTGGACGCAGGCTGGTCTGAACCGCGTGTTGCTGTTTTGAGGTCGATACGAGCTTGCCTCGGGCTCGCTGAAGCTGCGACGCGGATTCATTTAACCCGTGAGAAGACGCCGGGCCGCCCCAAGTTTTCTCATCCCCTCGGGGGGCCTCGCGCGAAGCGACAGGTCTGGGGGCGCTTTTAAGGAACACCGGGTGTCCGCACCGAACTTGATTCCCCACATCCGCAGCGCACTCGCCAGTTTGCGGCCCGCCGAGCGTAAGGTCGCCGACATGGTGTTGAGCGATGTCGACTTCGCGATGCGCGCGAGCATCACCGAACTCGCGCAGCGCGCGGACGTGTCCGAGCCTTCCGTCACGCGCTTTTGCCGCGCGATCGGTGCGCACGGTCTGCGCGACTTCAAGATGCAATTGGCGCAGAGCGTGGCGGGCGGGCTGCCGTATGCATCCACGGCGGTGGCGCGCGACGACGACGTGCAGACGCTCATGGACAAGGTGGGCGAGGCGGCGGTCGACGGCATCACGCATGCGCGTGGCGCGCTGGATCCGGCGGTAGTCGAGAGTGCGATTGCTGCGTTGTCGAGCGCGCGGCGGGTGTTTTTCTTTGGCGTCGGTTCGGGTTCGGGATTGGTCGCGCAAGATGCGGCGCTGCGGTTTCTGCGGCTCGATATTGCATCCACTGCGTTTACCGATGGGCATCTTCAGCGTCTTTACGCGGGCCTCATGGAACCGGGCGATGTCGCCTTTGCGATTTCGCATTCGGGCCGCAGTGTCGAAGTCAACGAGAGCATTCAGATTGCCAAGGAGCGTGGCGCGACCACGATTGCGCTGACGAATGTCGGCTCGCGGCTGGCGTGGCTGGTGGATATTGCGCTGCTGCTGCGCGTGCCGAGCCCGATCGATCCGAATACGCCGGGCGTGTCGCGGCTCGTGCATCTGTGCATCATGGACGCGCTGGCGATTGGCGTCGCGCTCAAAGCCGGGCCGAAGACGCTCGAGAAGATGCGGCATGCGAAGGCGAGGTTGGCGTCGCATGAGCCGGAGGCGGCGGGGGATTGAGCGGCCGCGAAAGTCGCTTGTCGATTTCCGCGCAGTTTTGACTACTCGGCAGCCGTCGCCATCCACCCAAAACGTCGCGACAAGCGTGACGTCGCGGCGCGCAAAGTCTGCGCCGGGCCGCCCGTCAAATCACTGTCGAAGCTGCCGCTCGGCCCCATCAACGCCAGGACCAGGCAGATGCTGCCCGTATGATCCAGTACCGGCGCGGCTAGCGTATTGATGCCCGGCACAGGGCGGCTGAGTGCCGTGTCGATGCCGTCCGCACGGATCTGCGCAAGACGCTGCGCATAGGCTTTCGTCAACGGCGGCAATGCCGCCGCTGCGTCCGTACCGGCTGCCGACTTCGCCTTCCCCGCAAAAACATCGGCCGCATTCGCGCCCGCCAACCGCAGATGATCCTGCGCCAGCAAACCCACGCGTACGTCGTCCGCGACATAGGCGGCGAACACGCGGCCGATCGCCGTATTCGCCAGCGACATCACCGTGCCGACCCGCAGGCTCACGTGCAGCGGTCGCGCCGATTCCTCCAGGCGCACGACGGTCGGCCCAAGCGGCCCGAGCACCGCCATCGCGACGCTCATGCCCGTCGACGCCGCCAGTTCGACCACCTCGGGCTCTGCTTCACGCGTCGGCGACAATCGCTGCAAACCGATCAAACTCAGTTCCAGCGCGAGCGGCCCGGCTTCGAAACAGCCCGCCGCATCGCGATTGAGCAAGCCGATTTTGAGCAGGCTCACCAGGTGCGGAAACGCTTTCGCCGGCGGCATGCCGGCGGCCGCCGCGAGATCGCGCAGATTCAGCGGCCGCGCCGCCGCGACCAGCGCCGCCAACAACTCGCCCGTGCTATCGAGCGACTGGATGCCGCGCTGAGGTTTGGCATCGGCGGAAGTGCGGGGAGATGTGTCGAGAGAATCGGTCACGATGCGGAAGAAGCCAGCAGGGAAGGTGCGGTTGCCAGTTCGGCGCCGATGTCGCGCGCCGCGGCAAGCAGTGTGCGCGCGATCGGACCGTCGGCGGCGGCGTCGATCGCGCCGGTCGAGCCGATCACCGTCAGCGCGAGCGACAAGCGGCCGTCGGCATCCAGCACGGGCGCGCTCAGACTGCTGATGCCCGGACTCGGTGCATCCACGCTGCACTCCAGGCCGCGCGCGCGGATCGCGTCCAGCGTGGCTTCGAAGGCGGTGCTTTGGTCAGGCGGTGTCATGGCGCGATTCGCCGCGCCGGACTGATTCGCCCACATGGCATCCAGCGCCGCGCGCGGCAGAAACGCGCAAAACACGCGTCCCGTCGATGTGGCCGGCAGCGACATCACCGTGCCCACGTGCAAATTGACGTGCAACGGAAAGCCCGCGTGCTCATAGCGAACGATGGTCGGCCCTTGCGGCCCGGCAATACAGATCGCGACGCTGAAACCGATCGCTTCGGCCAGCGCGGCCACGCGCGGCACGGCGGCGCGAAACGCCGGCTGGTTTTCCAGATGCAGCAAACCGAGCCGCAACGACAGCGGGCCGGGTTCGTAGCGGCCAGAAAGCTCGTCGCGCTTGATCAGACCCAGCCGGCTCAAGCTCACCAGATAGGCGTGCGCCTGCCCGGGCGCGATCTGCGCGGCGCTGGCGAGGTCGGACAAGGCGAGCGGCGTGCGCGCCTGCGCGAGCGCCAGCAACACGCGACCGCCCACTTCGACGCTCTGAATGCCGCGCTGCGTCTTGCCGCCGTCCGTCGTCTCGCTAACGCCCGCGCCTTTGCCCGTGGCCGCTTTCGCTGCTTTGCTCACACCCGCGCTCGTCCGTAAAAAAGGGTCCATGTTAACCGAAGGCCTGTGCCTTTCTATCCTCATCTTAGGCCTCTGGCGATTTGTGTATAGCGATACATTTCGCTATTGACAAATAAACTGGCGCCGTCCTAAGATGCATTCACCCCGACACACCGGCGCAGTCACAGAGTCAAAAACGGGGCGAGACAATCCTCCAATACTGTCAGCCCGCGCGGCATTCGCGCAGCCGGCCGTCTCGCCTCACGTCCAACTTTTGAGGGAGACAAGCATGGCAAAGGCATTCGCATCCCAGGCCGATCTGGAAGTCAAGAAAGTCACGTGGACCAAGCTATCCGAAAACGCCTACGCGTACACCGCCGAGGGCGATCCGAACTCGGGCGTGATCATCGGCGACGACGGCGTGCTGATCGTCGACACCACCGCCACGCCGGCCATGGCGCAAGACCTCATCGCGAAGATTCGCAGCGTCACGGACAAGCCGATCAAATACGTCGTGCTGTCGCACTATCACGCGGTGCGCGTGCTCGGTGCATCGGCGTATTTCGAAGAAGGCGCGCAGGAAGTGATCGCGAGCCGCGGCACGTACGAGATGATCGTCGAGCGCGGCGAAGCGGACATGAAGTCGGAAATTGAACGCTTCCCGCGCCTGTTCGCCGGCGTCGAAACGGTGCCGGGCCTGACGTGGCCAACGCTCGTATTCGAAAAGGAAATGACGCTGTTCCTCGGCAAGCTCGAAGTGCGCATCGCGCATCTCGGCGCGGGCCATACGAAGGGCGATACGGTGGTGTGGCTGCCATCGCAGAAGGTGCTGTTCTCCGGCGACCTGGTCGAGTACGACGCGGCCTGTTATTGCGGCGACGCGCAGCTCGAACAATGGCCGGCCACGCTCGAGGCATTGCGCGCGCTGAAGGCCGACAAGCTCGTGCCGGGCCGCGGCCCCGCGCTGACCACGCCCGAAGACGTCAACAAGGGTCTGGATTACACGAAAGACTTCGTCACCACGTTGCTGCAACAGGGCCGTGAAGCCGTCGAACAGAAACTCGATCTGAAGGCCGCGATGGCACACACGCGCAAGGCCATGGACCCGAAGTTCGGCCACGTCTTCATCTACGAGCACTGTCTGCCGTTCGACGTCTCGCGCGCTTTCGACGAAGCGAGCGGCATCGCGCATCCGCGTATCTGGACCGCGCAGCGCGACAAGGAAATGTGGGACGCGCTGCAAGCCTGATAAGAAGAGACGCACAGCAAGACGCCGCAGAGCGGAGAAGGACGGAGACACAAGATGAGCATCAACTACCAGACGCTGTCGTTCGAATATCAGGCGTGTCGTGAACAGAGCGCGCAGAGCGGTGCGGACCAGGCGGCCTATCCCGTGATCGTGGTCGGCGCGGGCCCGGTGGGCCTCGCCACCGCGATTGATCTCGCGCAGCAGGGCGTGCCGGTCGTGCTGGTCGACGATGATTGTTCATTGTCCACGGGATCGCGCGCGATCTGCTTTTCGAAACGCTCGCTCGATATTTTCGACCGTTTGGGATGCGGCCAGCGAATGGTAGACAAGGGCATTAGCTGGAATGTCGGCAAGGTGTTTCTGAAAGACGAGTTGGTGTACACGTTCAATCTGCAACCTGAAGCGGGCCACAACCGGCCCGCGTTCATCAACCTCCAGCAGTACTACGTCGAAGGCTTTCTACTCGAACGCGCGCAGGAGATGCCGAATATCGAGATCCGCTGGAAAAGCAAAGTGGTCGGCGTGCAGCAAAGCGGTACGCCCGGCACTCACGACGCCAGCGTAACGCTGACCGTCGACACGCCGAATGGTCAGTACGCGTTGCGCGCTCGCTATGTGGTCGCCGCCGACGGCTCGCGCAGTCCGATCCGCAATCTGATGGGACTCGACAGTAAAGGCGTGACATTCAAGGATCGTTTCCTGATCGCCGACGTCAAGATGGAAGCGGAGTTTCCCACTGAGCGCTGGTTCTGGTTCGATCCGCCGTTTCATCCGAATCAATCGGTGCTGCTGCATCGTCAGCCGGATAATGTGTGGCGGATCGATTTCCAGCTAGGGTGGGACGCCGACCCGGTGCTGGAAAAGACGCCGGAGCGCGTCATTCCGCGCGTGCGTGCGCTGCTCGGGCCGGACGCGAAGTTCGAGTTGGAATGGGTCAGCGTCTATACGTTCTCGTGTTTGCGCATGGACCGTTTCCGGCACGGCAACGTGTTGTTCGCCGGCGACTCCGCGCATGGCGTGTCGCCGTTCGGCGCGCGCGGTGCGAATAGCGGTGTGCAGGACGCGGAAAACCTCGCGTGGAAACTGGCGATGGTGCTCGAAGGCAAGGCCTCCGATGCTTTGCTCGATACCTATGCAAGCGAACGCGAATTCGCCGCCGACGAAAACATCCGCAACTCCACGCGCTCCACCGATTTCATCACGCCGAAGAGTCCCGTGAGCCGTGTGTTCCGCGATGCCGTGCTGAAGCTCTCGCGTCATCATCCGTTTGCGCGGCAATTGGCCAATAGCGGCCGGCTGTCAGTGCCGGCGGTGTTGCGTGATTCTCCGCTGAATACAGCGGACCGTGACCCGTTTGAAGGGGCGATGGTGCCGGGCGCCTCGTGCGTCGATGCACCGGTGCAGGTGGCGGGACAACCGGCATGGCTGCTGCAGCAACTCGGCCAGCAATTCACCGGCGTGCTGTTGTGCGGCGATCAAGGTGTCGATCAGGCGACTCGGGCCGCGTTGGACACGTTGCGCGCTGGGCCGATTCCGTTGAAGCTCGTCGTTGTGACGCATGGCGATCCGCAGGCCTTTGTGTCTGCGAACGCGCAAGTCGCGCACGATATCGAAGGGCTGGCCCACGCACGCTACGACGCAAAACCCGGCACGTTCTATTTGATTCGTCCGGACCAGCATGTTTGCGCGCGCTGGCGGCAACTCGATGCGGGTGATGTCGCGCATGCATTGAAACGCGCACTGTGCGTCGAAGGCACGGCTTGAACGTGCGGCATCAGGAAAACAATAGCCGCAAGCAATTTGCATGGGATCGGAGTAAGCGTTAAAGCGCCAACTCTGGTCGACAGGAGACAGACATGACACTGAACACGCAATCGAATCTCGCCCGCCCCGACGATTTCTACGAGGCGTTGATCGATATGCATCGCGATCTTGACGATGCGCAGAGCCAGTCGGCCAATGCGCAACTGATCCTGCTGCTCGCCAACCATATCGGCGATCACGCCACGCTGCTCGAAGCGATGCGGCATGCTCGCGACGGCGTGGCCGACGTGTCGGCGCGAAATGGTAAAGCGCGTCCGTTGGCTGCATAACCGCATAGCGCGAGCAAAGATTGACTTTGCGCAACGCAGATTTCGGAAGACGTCAATAGTAGTGATTTGTTGCGCGCTTCCTCTCAAATTCGCGGAAGACAATCCGCGATTCATCTCAATTTTTTCTTTCTGACTATCAGATTCTTCTTAGCAAAGCGGCACAAGCGCTGCCTCATACTAGTCGGCTTGTTGAGGGAAGGATGATCAGATCGCATAGGATGTGACGTTCCGGTGGGCCAGGTTGCTTCGTGCCGGCGCACCATGTCCTCGTGCGTTGCCGGTGGGAATTTCCCCACGTTCGGCTAGAGAGAGACACGAGATGAAATTGTTTTTGATAAGCGACCTTGTCGTTCAAGAGTTGGCATCGATGAAAGTCGACGGAAAGTGGCTTTCTCCTGCGCAGTTTGCCGAATCGGCGTTGCTCTGGATTAACCATTACGCGCCTGGCCGTGCAGCGCCTGAATCGTTTTTTTTCGAAGTCGAGTGCGAAGTGTTGCAAATCGCCACGCAACTCGCCGTCGGAGAATTGGCGTCGGTCGAAGATTTGCCGTTGGGGCAGTTGTTTAGCGACTATCCAACGGTGAATTACGCGCATCCTTTGAGCGCGAAAGCGTTGGCTGCGACGCTGACAGCGTGCCGTGAAAAAATTTCCCGTGGCGCTCAGGCAGGAGCATCTGACGATGCGATCTGGTCGCGGCAGTTCGCTGCCTGTGCGAAGAACGTGCCGCAGTCTCTCGGATGTCATCCCACCCTCTGTCAGTTGATGTGCCACATCGGTGACACGCCGAAGGTTTGAGCGTCGCTCGAGATCGATGGCTTCGTACGTCATATCGGGTAGAGTCGCGGTTATGCGTCCGCGATTGCGCCCATTACGTCCGAACCTTTGCATGTATTCGATCGACCCCGTTCCGCTGCCGCACGATGGCCCGTCCGACATTGCGTTGTGGCGGATGGACATCGACTTCACTGCGTCGCTCGACGCGCCGGCTTTTGCATCCCTCAGCGAGGACGAACGCACGCGAGCCCGCACCTTTCGCCGCCATGAAGACGCGCTGCGCTTCGCGACCGTGCGCGCCGCGCTGCGTGAAGAGCTCGCGCGGCGGCTCGACATGGCGGCACACGCCGTGCGTTTTGCGCTCGACGTCAATCACCGACCCCATCTCGCGGATTCGAATCGCTTCGATTTCAATGTATCGCATGCGGGTGCGCATGGACTGATCGCGATGTCGCCGGTTCGGCGCGTGGGCGTCGATATCGAGCAGCACAGCGACAAATTCGATTGGCATTCGATTGCGGCCTTGACGCTCGATCCGGAAGAAGTCGCGTGGATCGAACGCCTCGACGTAGGTCAGCAGAGCGATGCGTTTTACGATGCGTGGGTCGCCAAGGAAGCGCTTGTCAAGACAACGGGCGCGGGGATCACGCGCGGATTGCAACATCTGACGGTGCTGCCGCGTGAGAGCAAGCGCGTGACGCTGCGCAAGCAGATTCCAGACGATATGCGCGATGTCGCCGCGCACTGGCTTGTGGCACCGGACAGCTACGCTGCGTGCGTCGCGTGGTCAGTGACCGCGCTTCGGTAATCACAAACAAACACAGCGCGCTAAGCGTTGACCTGTCCGAACGCCAAAGCCTTCGGCCAGCCGAACGCGTGGACCTGTGTGAGTCGCTGCATGGCCGGCTGCGCAAGCGCGACCGCAGCGCGAATCTTGCCGGCCATCGGCACATCCAGCACATGCCAGCGGCCGTGTTCCGCGAGATCGAACGCACCGTTTGCGGAGTGGCTGAACAGCAGTTCGACATCGATATCGACGGGCGCATAGCGCAGCGCATTGCAAAGACTGCCGTAGCGAGCGCGGCGTTGCGAGGCTTCCGGCGTCTCGTCGGGCGCCGCGGCTGGCGAGGGCACGACGACGCTCAATCCTAGCGTCGCCGACGCAACGCCGATCACAATCCAGATGCCGCCGTAAGCGATATCGATTGTGATGCCGCGGCCGTCGCGAGGATGACGCGCACGCAGTTTCTCGTTGCCGTCATCCTGTAAATCGACGGCTTGCGGTTCGCAGTCGAACAGATTTCCGACGATCCAGCGCACGACCACTCGCGCGCTGATAAAGCGTTTTCGCAACGCGGCGTTCGGATGCAGCCGCGCACGCTCGCGTTCGCTCTTCGACAGCCAGCTATCGCCTTCTTGCACGGGCACCGGCAGCCATTCGCAGCGGAACCGCCAAAGATGCAACTCGCCTGCGCTCGGCGCGGCGACGTTGTACGGATAGTTGCGAGTCAGCGGATGGGACAGGAATGCGGGTGTGGCCGCGGCGGCAATAGTGGGTGCGAGGCGGGCGGGCTGCACGGCATGTTCGCCAGCACTGCGTTCAGCGGCGACTTCGCGTGACTCGCCGCTATCGCGCGGGCGCGAAGCCGCCGGGCAAGCCAGATCCAGTTCCAATGGCATAGGCCTGCTTCCTCAATGCATGTACGTGACGCGCCGGGCTTGCACGTCGAGTTCCACACCGGCGTCGAGCAGATCGATGGCGAACCAGCGAATCAGCTTCAGGACACCACTCACCGCGGGCGCGGGCAGCCATTCGTTCAACATGCGCAACGCTGCACCGCTATGCGTTTTTTGCAGCAGCGCGATGGTCTGCAGGATCACCGCTTCGTCCTTGCCGAGATCGCTGGCACAGCGGCAGCGCATATCGAGTGGCCGATACGACACGTGCATCAGCGAACGCATCAGTAGATCGAAGTGTTCGATGCCGTCCGGTCGCAGACCGATGCCGCTGAGAATGTCGCGCCAGTGCACGCCGCCGCGCGCCGTTTCGCAGGCGGGCCGCAGCCATGTGCGAACGGCGCTCAGGACGGTGCGGTCGGGCGCGTCGGCGGTATCGGTCGGATGATCGTCGATCAGTTCCGGGCGGCTGCTGTGTTGAGAGCGAAAGTTCATCGATGCTCCTGAATGGACACGGTCCAATGAATCGCGCCGGCCGGATGGGGCGGGTGCCGCGTCGCAGGCCAGTGCTTGTCGCGTGCGACGGATGGGCGAAGACGCAGAGCCTGCGTCAGATGCTCACGTTTGATGCCGTTACCGACGCTTGCTTCAGCTTTGAGCCGGCTGCGTCGGCTGCCACTCGCGCACGTGTGCGCTGCGCGCCGGACGTGCCGGTGCTTGCCCCGGCGTTTTCGGCGTGCCGACAAACAGGAAGCCGAGCAGGCGCTCGTTCGGCGCGAAGCCCAATGCGTCATGCAAGCGCGGCTCATAACTGTCCGGACCGGTGGACCAGAAGCCGCCATAAGCGAGCGCATGGATCGCGTTGAGCATGTTCATCGCCGCCGCGCCGGCGGCCAGCAATTGCTCGATCTCGGGCACCTTGGGATGCGCCGAGATTGCCGCGCCGAGTGCGATCAGCAGCGGCGCGGCGAATGCCTTCTGCCGGCGATGCGCATGCGCCGAACGCGGTTCGTCCGGCGAGCGGGCGCAGGCGAGGTCGACCAGCACGTCGCCGAGCGGTCCGCGTGCGTCGCCGCGAATCGTCACAAAGCGCCAGGGACGCAGATTGCCGTGATCCGGTGCGCGCAAGGCGGCGTCGAAGATCAGTTCGAGCTCGGCGTCCGCCGGACCGGGCTCGGTCAGCGGCCATTGCGATTGACGCGACAGCAGGACTTCGAGCGCCGCCGAAGCTTTCGGCCCGGCGCCGGCGGCAGGCTTTGCCGCCGCCGGGCGCTGGTTGTCGGTTTCGGGGCGGCTGATGTCTAGTGTCGTCATGATCTCGGCTTCGGCGAATGGTATGGGCTGAATAATGAGCTAATTTGCTAGTAAATGCAAATCATTCGCATTTAGAAGGCATGTTCGTGGATTGGTTTGGCGCCTGTTCGGCGCACGGCGCGAACCACCGGCAGCTAGAGCAGGCGAAGGGAAGGCATCAACGCAACTAACGGTCAACCGCGCCCGGCGCCCCCGGATATGATGGCGAAGTGCCGAATTCAGCCTTTTTGGCAAAAGCGGCTTACAGCCTCCTTGCCCACTTTCGCTTGCCCATGCCGACAAAAACATTCGAGACCGCATCGACTTCCAAGGCCACCGAAGCGGCGCAACGCCTCCCCACGCTGATGCTCGCCGCGGCGCTGTCGCTGGGCAGCGCGATCGCGCTCGGGCTCGCACGCTTCGCATACGCACTGCTGTTGCCGTCGATGAAACTCGACCTCGGCTGGAGCTTCGCGCAAGCCGGCGCGATGAATACGGCCAACGCGCTGGGTTATCTGCTCGGTGCCCTGGCTTTTCCGCGCCTTGCGCGCAGATGGTCGGCCGGCGCATTGTTCGGCGGCGGTTGCGTGGCGACTGCGCTACTGATGGCAGTCAGCGGGCTGCTTGCCGACACGGACTCGCTGCTCGTGTTGCGCGTGATCACCGGCGTGAGCAGCGCGGCGGTTTTTATCAGCGGCGGCGTGTTGGCGGCGCGGCTCGCATCGGCGAGGCCGCACGACGCAGGGCTCGTCCTCGGCTTGTATTACGGTGGCACGGGATGGGGCATCGTGGCGTCGTCGGTGCTGGTGCCGCTGACTATCTTCAACGTCGCGCACGGCTGGCAGTTTGCGTGGTTCGCACTCGCGCTCGCGTGTGCGGTACTCGCCGCAGTGGCCATCGGCGCCGCGCGAAAAATCGAGAGCGTGCACGCGACGGCGTCGTCGGCCACGCAATCACACGCCACCGCCGATGCGCCCCGTTGGCCGCGATTCAGTTTCGCGCTGGCGGGCTACGGCTTGTTCGGCGTCGGCTATATCGGCTACATGACGTTTATTGTCGCGCTGTTGCGCAATGCGGGCATGAGCGCGGCTGTCGTTACGGGGTTTTATCTGCTGCTAGGCGTGGCGACGGTGGTCTCGGCGCGCGTGTGGTCGGGGTTGCTCGATCGCATGCGCGGTGGCCAGGCGCTCGCGGTGCTCAACGCTTTGCTCGCGGTCGCGACGCTGCTGCCTGCTCTGTTCACGCAACCGTGGGTGGCGTTCGTGTCCGGCGTCCTGTTCGGCGCGACGTTTCTCTCCGCTGTGGCGTCGACCACGGCTTTCGTGCGCCACAATCTGCCCGCGAGTCATTGGGCCAAAGGCATCAGCGCGTTCACGATCGTGTTCGCGTTCGGGCAGATCGTCGGACCGATGGTGATCGGTTGGGTCTCGGACGGCGCGGGTCTCGCGCGCGGGCTGGTGTATTCCGCGCTGCTGCTCGCGGCAGGCGCGGTGCTGGCGGCGTGTCAGAAAGCGTTGCGCTGAACGTGAGTCCGCGCATTCAGGCAATTGCGCTTCACGTTTTTCACACCTGCACGGACGGGATGCTCTTCATGCAACGCAAGGCGAACATCGAGCGGCTATGCCGGATGCCGGCGATCTTGTAGAGCTTCTCGCGCAGAAACCGCTCGTAGCCCGCCGTGCCATCGACCGCCACCTTCACCAGATAGTCGTAGTCGCCCGACACGAGATACGCCTCCAGCACTTCGGTCAGCGTCGCCAATTCGGCGCCGAAGCGGGCGAGGGCGTCGTCGTCGTGACGGTCCAGCGTCACTTCGAGCAGGACGATGTCCGCGAAGCCGAGCTTCTGCTGATCGAGCAGCGCGACGTAGCCGCGGATATACCCCTCCGTTTCCAACTGACGCGTGCGATTCCAGCACGCCGTGGTCGACATGCCGACCAGTTCCGCTAGCTCGGCATTGCTGAGGCGCGCGTTCTTTTGCAACTCGCGCATGATCTTGCGATCCTGGTTGTCGAGCGGGCGATTTCGGGTGGTCATGGGCGGTACTGGAAGCTTGTTCTGGAAAATCGCATTCTAAAGGAAGATTGTCCCGACATCGCGCGGGAAGCTCATTGCTTTAAGAAGCCTATCCAGCCTGCGTCCCGGTATATTTTCAGGGTGCATTCATGCCCGGGACAACCGTCCGGGCTGCGGGCCTCGCGCCTGCGGCCTTGCGCGGCCACAAGCTGCCATCCGGTGTCTCGCTGTCTTTCACAGGAGGCAGCACGCAGGCGAATTGCGGCGTTACCAGCGCCGTAAGACGCGCTCGCCGGGCATGGACGCATGTTCCTAACCGAATGCCTGCCAGCATGATCGTCCGCACGACCGGGTTTTTCGATCCGAGCGGATAGCGGCGGGATGTACTGGCATGCCGCAACCACACGCCTTTCGATGCCGATCCCGTTGTACGTTTCATTTCTTCTTGCTTCTCTACTCCTCGTCTATTCCCCCGGTCCCGTCAATGTGCTGACGATGAGTCAGGCACTCAGCGCCGGTTGGCGCGCCGCGCTGCCGTGCGTGTGGGGCGGCACCTGTGCGGTGCTTCTGCAACTGCTCTTTACCGCGTTGTGCCTGAACTCGCTGCTGCTGATCGACGAGCGCGCATTGACCGCGCCGCGCTGGGCCGGCGCGATCTATCTGGTGTATCTCGGTTGCAAGCAATGGCACAGCGGAAGTCTTGCGACGCCGGCCGCCGACGCTCAGCAACGAAGCCTGTTCTGGCGCGGCTTCGCCACCTCGGGGCTCAACCCGAAGACGCTGCTGTTTTTTCCATCGTTCTTTCCGCAGTTCATTAGCGCTCCTTCGAATGTGGCGCACTGGTCCGCGAATCAGCAATATCTTTTGCTGGCCGCAACATTTGCATGCGTGTTTGCGTTGGGCGTGGCGTCGACGGCAATTTGCTCGCACCGCTTGCGCACCGTTTTACACCGGCCGAAGCGGCTGCGCGCCGTGAATCGTTTGATGGGTAGTGTGCTGGTCGGCATGGGCGCGCTGATGGCGGCGGCGCGCTGAGCGCGTCACTGGATCGCGCGGCGAACACCACGCCACGCGTCGCCTTGAAATAAAAGCGACGCGTGGCTCCTTAATCAACTTGGTTTGGTAGGCGCTTTGACCGCGCTCTGTACCGCGACATTGCGATAGACGTCGCGGCAGAATTGCATGCCGCTTTGATGCGCGCCGTTGACAGCCGCCGCGATGCGTACCGTTCCCTCGACATGCTGAGCCGGCGGATTGACGAGTGCGGCGTCGATCGCAAACGGATCGGCAGGCGACGCGCGCATGATGCCGATGCCTTTGATCGTCACGGCAAGGCACGGGTCGGGTAGTTGCGGACCGTGGCTGGCGGCGACGTCGAAATTGATGTTCAGCGTCCAGAAACCCTCGTGAATATCCTGATGAATAATGACGGCTTTCACCACGTCCTGGTGTGACAGCGTGTACTCGTTGCTGGCCATCGGTCCCTCCTTGCCTCGCACGCATTCTGAGCGCACGTGTGCAGATATGGCATTTTGCGCGGACTAGGGAAGGTTAGTTTTACGCGCCATTCCGCGCAGCGCAAGCGGAAAGATAGGTGCCTCGATGACTCGGCGCGCATGCATCGCGCGGACGCGCGAAAGGCGACGCCCGGACGCTGGCGCCGCCTTGCGCGCCGCAGCCGGGTGGGGCTGCGGCGCAGCGGAACGAACCTCGGATCAACTGCGCAAACGAGCAGGTTCTAAGGATTAGTGGAAGATGAGGTACAGGATGACCAGTACGATCAACGGGACGCCAAGCAACCAGCCGAGAAGGTAAGGCATGATGTGATCTCCTTTCGTATCGAGGTTTGAATACGAAGGTGATTGAGCATCCGGCGTGCCTGACGTGTTATCTCAAGCCAGCGGCGGCAGTTCGATGCTGCCGGACACCACGCCGAGCCTCACCCTAAGCAAGTTTGGATCGACGGCCCACGAAAATTTCAAGGCAAATTCTCCCGCAGAACGATGCTAAATTGCACCGGCTTCACGTCGCTCATCGCGTCACGCTTCTCGCGCACGTTGCGAAAAATGCGCAGACAATTTCCCACCATCGCTTGCGGCGTTTGCGTGATCAACGCATCCATGGTGCCGTCGATCAGCAACGCTCGCGTGTCAGGCGTCAAGCCATGACCGACAAACAGAATCTTCTGCTCTGAGCGCGCCTCGACAATCGCGCGCGCCACGCCATCCGATCCGCCGCCGCTGTTGTAAATGCCGGCGAGATCGGGATGCTGCTCCAGCAGCTTGCGTGTCTGCATATAGTTGCGTTCGCTATCGTCGTGTCCCTCACGTAATCCGATCACACGCACTTGTGGAAACGTCGATTCGATCAAATGCAGAAAACCGATCTCACGTTCCTCATGCCCGCGATAGTTGAGGCTGCCCGCGAGCATGGCGATTTTTCCGCTCGGCCGAGGGCCCATGAAGCGCCCGAGCAGCAACGCAGCGGTACGTCCCGCCGCACGATTGTCGATGCCCACGTAAGCCAGCCGCCGCGCATTCGATAAATCCGAAATCAGCGTGATGGCCGGCACGCCCTGGTCCGCCAATGCATTCACGGCGTCGCGCACCACCGGATGTTCGAGCGCCATGAACACGACGCCATCCGCACGCTGTCCGTAGTGCAACAGACGGTCGGCCAGTTCCTTCGGGTTGAAACTCTCGACGTAGTGCACGCGGCACTTCATGTCCAACGCGTTCCACTGATCGTGTGCGAAGTCGATGTAGTCGCCGAGCATGTGCAAATAGCGGTTGGTGCCGGCGGGCAGCAGAAACGCGATGCGCATCGGCTTCGAGGCGGGCACGACGGGCGCCTCTGGCGTGAGCAGATAACCGAGTTGGGCGGCCGCTTGCAACACGCGTTGCGCCGTCACGGCGCGCACGCCTTCGCGGCCATTGAGCACACGATCCACTGTGGCGGTCGAAACACCGGCGGCGCGTGCAATGTCGGGAATGCGGGCGCGCGCGGCGGCGGTGAGGTGAACCGTTTCGGACATAGCGGTCCTTCGGAGAAGGGAATTCCATCAAAAAACATCAAGTTCGCGGTTTGACAGCACTTGCCGCGCACGCCTAGTCTTGCAGCTATCACGCGACGACTCAACACCGGAGACCGGAAATCACGGCGTAGCGAGCAGGCGATGATGGTTTTTGATGGATTCGACAGTCACATCAATTATAAGCAAGGAGACGCTCAAATGACCAACCTCGCGAGACGCACCCTGCTGCGTGCCGCAGCCGCCGTGCCGGTAGCCAGCGCGCTGGGCTTCCCGGCCATCGTGCGCGCGGCGTCCGGCCCGGAGTTCGTGTTCAAGTACGGCAACAACCTGCCGCTCACGCATCCGCTGAACGTGCGCTCGCAGGAAGCGGCCAATCAGATCAAAGAGGCGTCGAAAGGGCGCATGGAGATCCGGATATTCCCAAACAACCAGTTGGGCGGCGATACCGACATGCTCGCGCAGGTGCGTAGCGGCGGCATCGAGATGTTCACGCCGTCCGCGCTGGTGGTATCGACGCTCGCGCAATCGGTTGCGATCAACGCGGTGGGCTTTGCGTTCAGCGACTACAACCAGGTGTGGAGCGCCATGGACGGCAAGCTCGGCGCCTACGTGCGCGCCGCGATGCAGAAGGCCGGGCTCGAATCGTTCGAAAAGATGTGGGACAACGGTTTTCGTCAGACGACCACCAGCACCGGCGCCATCACCAGCGCGCAGAACATGCGCGGTCTGAAGATTCGCGTACCGGTGAGTCCGCTCAGCATCGACATGTTCAAAGGACTCGGCGCCGCGCCGACGAGTCTGCAATTCAGCGAGGTCTATTCGTCGCTGCAAACCCATATCGTCGATGCGCAGGAAAACCCGCTGCCGATCGTGCAGGTCGCGAAGCTCTACGAAGTGCAGAAGTTCTGTTCGCTTACCAATCACATGTGGGACGGCTACTGGTTCGTGCTGAACCCGCGCGCGTGGCAGCGCTTGCCGAAGGATTTGCAGGGCATTGCCAGCGACGCGTTCAACCAGTCGGCGCTCAGGCAGCGTGAAGACGTGCGCAAGCTGAACGACGCGGCGGTCGCGGATCTGCAAAGCAAGGGTCTCTCGATCAACCGTCCCGCGCCGGACACGTTCCGCGCGGCGCTGCGCCAGGCGGGTTTCTACGCCGAGTGGAAAAGCAAGTTCGGCAATCAGGCGTGGGACCTGCTCGAACAATCGGTCGGCAAGCTGGCTTGAGCGTGCTGCATACGGGTGAGCCTGAGACGAAGCGCGGCGAGTCGCCGCGAGGAGACAGCAGGATGTCGAATCACGCATTGAATCCGGCGGACGCGGGCGTGCCGTTGCACGCGGCGAGCATGCCGCGCCGCTGGCTGAGGAGCTTCGATCGCGGCTTGATCGCGCTCGTCGAAGTGTGCGCGGCGGCGCTGCTCGTCGTGGAAATCGTCGTGATGCTCGCGGGCGTGGTGTGCCGCTACGTACTGCATCAGCCGCTCGTGTGGTCGGATGAACTGGCCGGGATTCTGTTCCTGTGGCTCGCCATGCTCGGCGCCGTGCTGGCGTTGCGGCGCGGCGAACATATGCGGATGACGGCGCTGGTCAGCCGACTCTCGCCGCAGCGGCGCGCGTTCGTCGACACGCTGGCGATCGCCGCATCGATCGCGTTGCTTGCGCTGCTGATCGCTCCCGCCTACGACTATGCGTCCGGCGAGGCAGCGATCGTGACGCCCGCCTTGCAGATCAGCAACGCATGGCGCGCGCTCGCCTTGCCGATCGGCGCGGCGCTCATGCTGCTGGTCGGTCTGATCCGTCTCGCCCAGGTGAGCCGCGTGCGCGACGTCATGATCGTGCTCGCAATTACGGCTGTGCTGGCCGCGGTGGCCGTGTTCGCCGGTCCGTGGTTTCAGACGCTCGGCAAAACCAATCTGGTGATCTTTTTCGTCGGCGTGGTGGCGATCGGGATTTTCTCTGGCGTGCCCATCGGCTTCTCGTTTGCGCTTGCCACGTTCGGTTATCTGGGACTCTCGACCTTCACGCCGCTCGAAGTCGTAGTCGGCCGCATGGACGAGGGCATGTCGCATCTCGTGCTGCTCGCTGTGCCGCTCTTCGTCTTCCTCGGCTTGCTGATCGAAATGACCGGCATGGCGCGCGCGATGATCGAGTTTCTCGCAAGTCTTGTCGGTCACGTGCATGGCGGGTTGTCGTTCGTATTGATCGGCGCGATGTATCTGGTGTCGGGCATCTCCGGTTCGAAAGTGGCCGACATGGCGGCCATCGCGCCGGTGCTGTTTCCGGAGATGAAAAAACGCGGTGCTTCCGAAGGCGATCTGGTCGCGCTGCTCGCCACGACCGGGGCACAAAGCGAAACGATTCCGCCGAGCATTGTGTTGATCACGATCGGTTCAGTGACGGGGCTGTCGATATCCGCGCTCTTCACCGCGGGCATGCTGCCGGGCGCGGTGCTCGCGCTGATTCTTTGCGTGGTGGTGTGGTGGCGCTATCGCAAGGAAGACCTGAGCGGCGCGCAGCGTTTCAGCAAGCGGCAGATCGGGCGTCTGTTCATCGTGTCGCTGCCGGCGCTGGCGTTGCCGTTCGTGATTCGCATGGCGGTGGTCGAAGGCGTGGCGACGGCGACAGAGGTGTCGACCATCGGCATCGCCTATTCGATGCTGATCGGCCTGCTGGTGTATCGCCGCTTCGAATGGCGGCGGCTTGGCCGCATGCTGGTGGATGCGGCGACTTTGTCCGGCGCGATTCTTTTCATCATCGGCTGCGCCACGGCAATGGCTTGGGCGCTCACGCAATCCGGCTTTTCGCAGGACCTCGCGCAACTCATGGGCTCGATGCCCGGCGGCGCGTACGGTTTTCTCGCGGTGTCGATTGTCGTGTTCGTGATGCTCGGCAGCGTGCTCGAAGGGATTCCCGCCATTGTGCTGTTCGGGCCGCTGCTGTTTCCCATCGCGCGGCTCGCGGGCGTGCATGAAGTGCATTACGCGATCGTCGTGATTCTTTCGATGGGGGTGGGTCTTTTTTCACCGCCGTTCGGTGTCGGCTACTACTCGGCGTGCGCGATCAGCAAGGTCAATCCCGATGCGGGCATTCGTCCGATTGTCGGGTATATGGGCGCGTTGATCCTCGGCCTGATCCTGGTCGCGGCGATTCCCTGGATTTCGATCGGTTTTCTCTAAGCAGGTCTCTCAAGTTTATTAACAGGTTCGACCTTCGGGCACCGCGTTTTCGCCGCGCCGGGGCGTCGCTCGTCTTTCAACCCCGCAGCATCGGGAGAGTTTTATGAGTCGTTTCTTTGGCGAAATCCGGCAGGCAGGTTATGTGGTGCGGGACATCGAGGCCGCGATGGACTACTGGAGCCGCGTGCTCGGCGTAGGTCCGTGGTTTTACAACGAACGCGTGCCGATCGAGAACTACACCTACCGTGGGCAATCGTACGAGGTGCACAACTCGGTGGCGTTGGCGAACTCGGGACCGTTGCAGATCGAACTGATCCAGACACGCAACGACGCGCCCTCGATGTATCGCGACTTTCTCGCCGCGGGCCATACCGGCTTGCAGCACAACGCGTACTGGACCACGTCGTTCGACGCGGATCTCGCGCGTCTGCAGGAGCAGGGTTTCAAAGTCGCGATGAGCGGCGAAGTGGGGCGCAACGGGCGCTTCGTCTACTTCGATACGGAGAATCATCCCGGCACGGTAATCGAGTTGTCCGAGATCGCCGGGCCGAAGGGCAAGCTCTTCGACATGATCTACGCGGCGTCGCGCGACTGGGACGGCCGCGAGCCGGTGCGCCGCTTTCCCGATCTGGGCACGTTATGAGCGAGACGCTGCAACCGCGCGCCGTCGACGACGATACGCTCGAGGCCGACTATCTGATCGAGACGCCGCTCGATCCCGCACGTGTCGCCGATGTCATGGCCGGCGAGCAATCGAGCGGCACGTTCGTGCGCGTCGCCAACGAATCCGATGCGCTGCGCGCGCGCAGCCGCGCGAGCGTGCTGCGCATCGAGGAACTGGAGGCAGCGGCACAGCCCAGTTTGCCGAACGCATGGCTCGAGCGTCAACGCACACCGGGACCGTGGCGGCGCGCGCGCATCACGCTGTCGTTTCCGCTCGCCAACATCGGCGCGAATCTGCCCACGCTGGCCGCCACCGTCGCCGGCAATCTGTACGATCTCGGCGAAGTGACCGGCATGCGGCTGCTGTCGTTGCGCTTGCCGGCTTCGTACCGTGCGCGGTTCGAGTTACCGCGTCATGGCGTGGCCGGCACGCGCGCGCTGACGGACGTGAAAGACAGGCCGATGATCGGCACCATCATCAAGCCGAACGTCGGCCTAAGCGCGGCGGAAACGGCGGCGCTGGTGCGCGATCTGTGCGAAGCGGGCGTCGATTTCATCAAGGATGACGAAGTATGCGCGAATCCCGCCCATGCGCCGCTGGCGGAGCGCGTGCGGGCGGTGATGGCCGAAGTGCGCCGCTACCGTGAACGCAGCGGCCGTCCTGTGATGGTCGCGTTCAATATCACCGACGACCTCGACGCCATGCGCCGTCACGCGGAACTGGTCGAACGCGAGGGCGGCAGTTGCGTGATGGCGAGCATCAACTGGTGCGGCTTTTCCGCGATCCAGACGCTGCGCCGCGCGACGCCGCTCGTGCTTCACGCGCACCGCAACGGCTACGGCATGATGTCGCGCGATCCGGCGTTGGGCATGTCGTTTCAGGCGTATCAGACGTTGTGGCGACTGAGCGGCGTCGATCATATGCACGTGCATGGCCTTGCCGGCAAATTCGCGCAGAGCGACGCCGAAGTGATCGAGTCGGCACGCGATTGCGCGACGCCGCTCGCCACCGGTTGCGACGATACCGTGCTGCCGGCGTTTTCATCAGGGCAATGGGCCGGCACCGTGCAAGCGACATATGACGCCGTGCGCTCCACCGACCTGCTGTTCATGTCGGGCGGCGGCATTCTCGCGCATCCGGACGGTCCCGCGGCGGGCGTCACGAGCGTGCGCCAGGCGTGGGCTGCGGTGCAGGCGGGCACGCCGCTGCCGGTGTACGCCGAGCACATGCCGGAGTTGCGGCGCGCCTTGGCGTTTTTCGGCAGCCGCACGTGAACATCGCCGGCGGCACGGAGCAAAAGATGAGCGACGAAGCACATAGCAACGGTCCGGCCTACGCCTTCTACGGCGACGACTTCACCGGCGCAACCGACACGCTGGCCCATCTCGCCCGCGCCGGTTTGCGCACCATGCTGTTCTTCGCCCCGCCGGATGCCGCGCGTCTTTCGATGCTCGGCCGGCTCGACGCACTCGGCGTAGCGGGCGCCGCGCGGACCATGCCGCCCGCCACGCAGCGGCAGGAACTCGAGCGTGTCGGCGCCGCCTTCGCCGCGCTCGGCGTGCGGGTGATGCACTACAAGGTGTGCTCGACGTTCGATAGCGCGCCGGAAACCGGTAGCATCGGCGTGGCGATCCGCACGTTGCGCGAGTACTGCGCGAACGAACTCGTCGCGGTGGTTGGCGGTCAGCCGAATCTGCGGCGCTATTGCGTGTTCGGTGAACTCTTCGCGGCAGCCGGCGCGGATGATAGCGCGCAGTCGATCTACCGCATCGACCGTCATCCGACGATGAGCCGCCATCCCGTTACGCCGATGAACGAAGCGGACTTGCGTGTGCATCTTCAGCGCCAAGGTGTGAAGAATGTGCAATCGATCGACTGGCGCTGCTATGCGCACGGCGACGCCGAACTTCAGGCGCAAGTGCAGCACCGGCTCGATTCGAAACCCGACGCCGTGCTGTTCGACGTGCTCGACGATTCGCATCTGCAAGCGATTGGCCGCGTGATCGCGCGTCATGCCGCGGCGTCGGCGCCATTGCTCGCGGTCGGTGCGAGCAGCGTCGCTCAGGCTTATGCGTTGGCGCATGACAACCGCGTTAAAGATGCCACTGCGGAAACCCGAACCATGCCGCTGCTGACTCCCGCGCGCGGCCCCGTATTTGTATTGGCGGGCAGTCTCTCGCCATTGACCGAAGTGCAGATCGGCGCCGCGCAATCCTATCTGCGTGTGGAACTGGACCCGCTGAAAATGACCGGTGACGCCGCCTCCAACTATCTGGCGGAGCGCCTGGCCGCGATAGCCGGGCCCTTGCGCGACGGACGCAACGTGCTGGCTTTCACGACGCGCCGCGCGTCGAGCGAAGGCGGCGCGCTGCCGCAACTCGCGCATGCCTGTGCCTCACTCTTGCAACAGGTACTGGGCGCCGTGCGCTTGCACCGCATCGGCATTGCGGGCGGCGACACGTCGAGTTTTGCCGTACGCGCGCTCGGCGCATGGGGACTCTCGTATCTCGCGCCGTTATCGGCGGGCGTCACAGTGTGCCGTCTCCACGCCGATCGCGCGGAACTCGACGGCATGGAGATCATGCTCAAAGGCGGGCAAATGGGCGACGCGGATCTGTTCGAGCAACTGCTCGAAGGCAACGGCTAACGACCGCGCCGGCATCCGCGAGCGCTTTGGCGACGCCGGAATCAATGCCCGAACTTACTCCCGTGACCAGAGCGACCTGATTCGCGAGTAACTTTTCCATCGCTGCTCCCGGCGTGACAAGGTGGGAATGTGCATCGACCATCCACATAGCAAGGCCGCCGGATATCCATGCAGCGAACTGCACCGATATCCGGCGGCCGACCCGATTCCGAAGAACACGGGCACTACGAAATGCTTAAGCAAGTTGCGGCTATATGACGCCGACGACCAGCAATACGATCACCACGATCACAACGAGGCCTAGACCGCCCGTAGGACCGTAACCCCACGCACGACTGTGCGGCCACGTGGGGAGCGCACCGATGAGCAGAAGAATCAGCACGACTAGAAGAATAGTTCCCAACATATGAATGACCTCCGCCTGGTTGATTGGACCTGCCTTCACGACAGCCGCGCAAGGCACGCCCTGCGGGCGTACCTGCCAAAGGCAGTATCGGTGCCATGATTGAGCAAGCCGCATGCCCAAGGCTAAAAGTCGAGCGGGACACGTTCGAAACCAGTTACATCGCGGTGTGGCGTGCGGCGCCGATACGCGACGCAAGGAGATCAGCGACGAAGGCAATACTTAGCGCCACTGCTCCACAGGTAAAGATCAACGCGTAGTCGTTATGCGTATGCGAGAAGAGGTACGAGTACCCATAGCCGCCGAGCGCCTGGAAGAGCGCGAAGGCTGTCGTCGCGCGACTCCATGCGGCTCGTTGTTCGGTGTGATCGTGCGGCACCAGTTCATGAATGCGGCCGAGCACGAGCGGCACGATGCCTGGCGTGAAGATGCCGAGAATTACGGTCGAGGCGGCCAGCACGAACGAGCTGCCCGAAAACGCGAGCATGGCGACAGCGGCCGCTTGCAGAAGCAGTCCGACGCGATACGCCTTGCCAAAGCCGATGCGATCGGCCACGTTGCCGCAGATCACCGGTCCGGCGATCGCAGCGAGGCCGTACAGCACCCAGTAGTTCGCGCCGATTGCCGCGCCGCGTCCCAGGCCGCGAGCGACATAGTCGACGAGCAGTACCATCGCCGGCACGAGACCGAGGGCGTTCGCCGCGTATTGCGCGTACAGCACGCGCAGGGTCAAGCCGTGAGGGCGCGCCGCGTGATGCGCGCCGGACGGCACGACCGGTGCGGGTGGATTCGTCGAAGGCCAGCCGAACCAGCTCACTACGGTCAGCACCAGTGCCACCGCGCCGAGACCGATCCACGTGGTTTGCAAACCATAGTGAAGCAACTGCGGAATCAATGTGCCGGATGCCGCGATACCCAAGCCGAGTCCAAGAAAGATCATGCCGCTCACGAAGCCACGGCGCGGCGCCGGAATGTGCGGAAGAATCGATGTCGCTACCAGCACCATGATCGCGCCGCCGGAAATGCCCGACAACAAACGCCACGTGAAAAACCAGCTCACCGAAAGCGGATACGCGCAAGCGAAGAAGGCGGCCGTCACCACCGCCATCAGCATGCGCAACGCGCTGCGGTTCGACAGCGCCGCTGCGAGCGGACGGCCGATCAACGCGCCGACCAGATAGCCGGCGAAATTCGCCGCGCCGAGCGTCACCGCTTGCGACGACGTGAACCAGTGCGCCTGGATCAGCGAGGGAATCAACGGCGTGTATGCGAAGCGGGCGAGGCCGATGGCGACGAGACTGCCGCACAGCCCCGCGAGCGTTGCGAAGAGCGCGCGGGCATCGAGTGAGACTGGACTATCGGACGCTATGGGTGCAGCGGACATGACGGTTCCTTTACCGGTGCGCGCTGGTAGCGGCGCTGCCGGATGTCGGTGGGGAAAGCGAAGCGAAGGGGCGCGCCTTGTCAGGCGCCGGGCTCAGACGCCGTTGTCGGTTGCCGGGAGGGCAGGCAAACCGAGCAGCAGCAACACCGGCGCGATCGCGCCGATGAGCAGCGCCTGTTGCGGATTGACGCGCGCGAGAACGCGAACGCCGATCAATGTGGCGAGCAGATGAGTGGCGGCGTCATCGGCGGAAACGACGGTGGTGATTTCGCCGCTCTCGCCGGCCGCAACCACGCAGCGGTAAAAAAACGCGCGGATTTCGGCGAATTCCGTGGCGACGATGTCACGGAATATTTCGTCCTCCGATGTGGTTTCCAGCGCCGAGTTCACCAGCATGCAGCCGCGCTGGGCGGGATCGGCGAGCGTTCGCTCAAGGATCTCCTGGAAAAACATCGTGATGCATAGAGCCGGCGATACGGTGCGTTCCAATCGCCGGATCCGTTCGCGCAAGGTGTGCTCGAGATAATGCTCGAGCGCTCGCAGATACAGCGTGCGCTTGTCGCCGAACGCGTTGTAGAGGCTCGGCTGTGTCAGGCCGGTCGATTTGACCAGGTCGCGCGTGGAGGTCGCCTCGTAGCCCTTCGTCCAGAAGGCCGCGCTGGCGGCTTCCAGCACCTCGTGTTCATCGAATTCGCGGGGTCTTGCCATGGTGAATGTCCTTCCAGCGTCACTGACGACTAGTTCTGTATCAGTCGATATAGAAAGCGATTATATATCGAGTGATACAGAACGCAAGAAGAAGATTCGAGGACGTCCGACGGCGCGCTTACAGTGCGCTGCGGTTTGGGGGTAGGGCGTCGGCGGGCGGTTGCCCGTCCGGTGCGAGTTCGGTGTCCGGATAGCTGATTCGCACGGGGGGCACGAACCACGCGAGACACAGGCCGATCAACGCGGCGGCGCCGGCCACCAGAATGCCGATGTGAATGGATTGCACCAGCGCTTCGCGCGCGGACCTCATCATGGCGTCGCCTGACTGGCCGGCACTCACCAGACGATTGATCAGCGCGGCCTGTTCCGCGCGGTCCACCAACAGTTCAGGACTGGCGAAGGATTTGAACCACTGCGTCGCCTGATAGGAATCGAGTGAGCGATGCACGCCGCGCGAATAGAGATGCCCGAGCAACGCGCCGGTCATCACCGTGCCGAGCATGCCGCCGAACGTCCGCAGTGATTGAAGCAGCGCGGTGGCTGCGCCGACATGATCTCGCGCGACGATCTGCTGCGAACAGACTGTCAGGCTGGTTGCCACCAGACCGAGGCCGAGCCCGCTGATCCCCATGCACGACGCCCACACCAGATGCGGTTCCGTGCCTCGCAGTACGACTACACTGAGACAGGCGAGCGCGGACAGCGCAAAACCGGCGTACATGATGCCGTTCGCGCGGCGGATCCGTGTGACGATACGATTGTTGAGCACGCTGCCTACGGTCGTGCCGAGCAGCAGCGGCGTGATCAGCATGCCGGAGTCATGTGCCGACATCGCGTAGCCGCCTTGAAACAGCAGCGGTACGTAGAACACCAGCGAAAAGAGCGCGAAGCCGCCGAGCACCGACATCGCGAAGAGCGCGGAGAGCTTGCGGTCCATGAGCATGTCAACGGGCACGATCGGATAGCCGATGCGCCGCTCCCATAGCCAGAGAATCAGCCCGCAAGTCGCAGCTACGATGGTCAGCACGACTGTCGTGGTGTCGAAACCGCGCCTCGGAAACAGTTCGATCAGCACTTGCAATGAGCCGAACGTGACCGCGAGCACGAACGCGCCGAGCCAGTCGAGCCGCACGGGCCCCTTGTGCCGCAGGTGAAGCAGCGGCGGCAGAAAGCGTTGCACGAACAGCAGCGATAAGATCCCGACCGGCACGTTGACGAAAAACACCAGCCGCCAGCCGCCGTACTGCGTCAGCATTCCGCCGAGGGTCGGTCCGATCATGTTCGACACGCCGAAGGCGGAGGTGACGAACACCAGCCAGCGCAGCCGCAGTTTCGGATTGGGGAATAGATCAGCGACGGTAGCGAACACTGTGCCGATCAGAATGCCGCCACCGATCCCTTGCAGGCCGCGCGAAATCACCAGCAGCAACATGCTGTTGGCGAGCCCGCACAATACCGAGGCGCCGGTGAACAACAGGATCGCGGCGATCAGAAACCGCTTGCGGCCGAATAGATCGCCCAGCCGCCCGAAGATGGGAATCGTGATGACCGAGGCCAGCATGTACGACGTCGCGACCCACGCGTACAGGTCGAAGCCCTTCAGTTCGGCGACGATACGCGGCAGCGCCGTGCCGACGATGGTTTGATCCAGCGCCACCAGCATCGCGACGAAGGCGATGCCGAGCATCGCAAGCAGCGATTCGCGGAACGGCAGCAGTTGCCCGCTCGGAAGCGGCGCGGCGAGCCCGGCGTTCATGGCGTGCTTACTTGTTACCCGCTGCGGCATATTTGCCGAGGGCGCCGCCCAGTTCTTCGTCGGTCAGGGCTGGGGAGATGTTCATCGTGAGCAGGTCGCCCCATTCGAGCGCCAGCGCCGCCATCGCGCCCGTGTCGTCAGACTCGACGATAGCAACGCCATGCAAGCCGCCGATAGCGTGCCAGCGTCCCAGCAATTTGACTCCCTCCGGCACCCGGCCGCCGGTCTTCATGAAACGTTCGATGACGGAACTCTCGGCGGTCGGCAGACCATTCCATAGGACGATAAATTTCATTGCGCGTCTCCAATCCGAATTGGCGATGCCGGCTCGTGGCGCGCTGCCATCGTCGCTTATGGGTACGGCGCGTCGCGGTTGCGGTGCGCCGTGTTCACTCCTGCGCCCGCAAGCTGTCCGAATAGTGCGTGCTATTGGCGGACAGCGATAAGAAAACCACGTGGCGTCCTAAGCATCATAGGTGAGCGTAGGGCGGGCGGCGTCGCCGCGTGCGGACATTCACCAGGCTAATTGAACAAGCGCTTTTTCATGGCGAGAAAGCGAAGAGCGCTGTTGCCAGTTGGGAATATCTCGTGGGTTGTTCACGTTAACTATTGCGGGGCGCCGGCAACAAAAGCAAACGGCACGCGTGGGTGACGCGTGCCGTTGCTCTGACTGTGCGACGCTAGGGCGAGGCGCGCTACGGTTTGCGCTGCACGGCGGCCCGGGCAATGGTCTGATGCGCTGCGGGGAATCCCGGCGGATATTCGACCACGCGTGCCGAAGCCGGCACCAGTGGCACGGCCGCGTTCAGCCGCGCGCCGATACGTGCGCCGCCGACGATGGCCGCCATCGCCTGACGATCGAGTTCGATGCTATCGGTGAGGTCCCTGATGATCAGCTTGGTCATGGTGGCTCCAGGAAAGAAATCGAGCGGCGCGCCGGTGCAATGCGCCGGCCGCCGCTCGGGTGTGTCGTGAAATGTGCTGAGGTCTCCTCGCACTATCAGTATAGGAAATCTGTCTGCCGCTCGCTGGCCGGCGATGATCTGCCGGCCGGAATGAGGCCCCCCGGCCCTCGCTACGGCAAGCCGTCACACGTTGGCGTAGTTGGCGCCCCACAGCGACGGGCTGACGTTCAGGTGCAGCGGCACGAAGCCCGCGCCGATCACGCCGACGTTGTTGAGTGCGGCGACGTTGACGTACTGCAGCTGGTTGAGGTTCTGGTTGATCGAGACGTTGACGTTGGCAATGCCGCCAAGGCCGGCGACCGAGGGCAGGCCGGGCACGCTGCTGCCGGTGCCGCCGGCCACCGCCGACATGGCGCGGCGGTCGAGCTCGCGGGTGCCGGACAGATCGCGAATCATGAGGGATGACATGGTGCTTCTCCAAAGGTGCGCGGAAGACGGGGGTAATCGTGGGCAGGCGAAGCGGACCGGCGAACCGGTCGCCTCGCCTGGCCGCGTGTTACACGTGGATGTTGTTGCTCGTGGAGATGTACGGGTTGACCGTCGAGCTGATGCCGGTGGCGAACGCGACGTTGTTGCCGTTGGCGTTCTGCAGGTTCAGTTCGGTGTTGATCAGCTGGGTGGCATCGACCTTCTTGCTGTTGTTCGGAGCAAAGACGGGGCTGAAGTTGAAGTACGACGAGGACGGGTAGTAGCCGGTGCCGCCGCGCACGGCGCTCATGGCCTTGCTGTCGAGTTGTTCGGTGATGGACAGGTCTTTGATCATCAGCGTGTTCATGGTGAGTCTCCAGAAGGTAAAGGTCAGGGTCTTGCGGTTGGGTGCGAGCAACTTGTCTGCTCGGGTATCACTAATGCACGGGCTGTGCCAGTTATATTCAAGGTTCCTAAGAAAGTTGGTGGAGGCCTGCTGCACAAGGGTTTCACGTTGCAGTGCCGGGTTCGCAGTAGCGAACAGCCGCATGGAAGCGATGAACGACTGACGGCATATGCCCGACAGACCACCGCATGCTGTTGGATGTCGCACGACATGGGCAGTGGCCAATGGACCCGCTTTGACCGGTGGCGTTCAGAGTTCGAGAGGGTGCGAACGGTGTCGATCTGGAATCGAAGAAAGCGAGGGAGATTCGCGGCACAGCACGGTCGGCTGTTATGCCGTCGTAGACGCGGATCGCTTCAACGGTCGCCCGATGCTGTCGCCGACTGAATGACTTCGTGCGAGGAATTCGATGGATTGGTTGGCCTGGACGAAGCAGTGGCCGAAGAGGTGTCGTTCAACGTCGTGACGTCGAAGTGTGAGCGTCAAGCCGACGCCGCTTGAAACGGGTTGCCTGGCAGGAGGCATGCATCGATAAGAACACGAGACGCGGGACATTCAGCACGTCAATGAACAGGCCCCCTCCAACAGCGAAGACGTGAAGGAGGCCTGTTTCTAATTGCGGACATCTCGCGCGTCCTATAAGTAGGTTCCGCCAATGCGTCCTTCGAAAATGGCGGTGTTGATTTCAAAATCGTCGACGTGACCGAGCGGGCCACGGTCGACTGTGACGACGACGGAACGGCCGCCGCGCAGCGCCTTCATCTGCCCGGCGGTGAGCGTCAATTCGTCGTGTACTTGATCCGCGGAGCGCGGTAGGTCTTTGATGATGAGCGTGGATTTCATGGCGTTACTCCTGAAGGTGGATAGGCGAGCACGATGCTGTGCTCAGCCCTCGTTCTGCAAGGGTTATGCCAATTTGTGCGCGATGAGCGAGGAAACCGAATGCGAGGCGGCCACACAAGGCCAGCAAGCGATAGACGTCATGCGTTCGCCGAGCATGACGTTCAGTGAGCGCAAGGATCGACGGGACTGTTCGTCGAGGCCCGACCAATCGCGTGCGGAATGTCGGCTTACGCCGCTCCGTCGGCAACAAAAGCAAACGGCACGCGTGGGTGACGCGTGCCGTTGCCGTGACTGTGCGACGCTTGGGCGAGGCGCGCTACGGTTTGCGCTGCACGGCGGCCCGGGCAATGGTCTGATGCGCTGCGGGGAATCCCGGCGGATATTCGACCACGCGTGCCGAAGCCGGCACCAGTGGCACGGCCGCGTTCAGCCGCGCGCCGATACGTGCGCCGCCGACGATGGCCGCCATCGCCTGACGATCGAGTTCGACGCTATCGGTGAGGTCCCTGATGATCAGCTTGGTCATGGTGGCTCCAGGAAAGAAATCGAGCGGCGCGCCGGTGCAATGCGCCGGCCGCCGCTCGGGTGTGTCGTGAAATGTGCTGAGGTCTCCTCGCACTATCAGTATAGGAAATCTGTCTGCCGCTCGCTGGCCGGCGATGATCTGCCGGCCGGAATGAGGCCCCCCGGCCCTCGCTACGGCAAGCCGTCACACGTTGGCGTAGTTGGCGCCCCACAGCGACGGGCTGACGTTCAGGTGCAGCGGCACGAAGCCCGCGCCGATCACGCCGACGTTGTTGAGTGCGGCGACGTTGACGTACTGCAGCTGGTTGAGGTTCTGGTTGATCGAGACGTTGACGTTGGCAATGCCGCCAAGGCCGGCGACCGAGGGCAGGCCGGGCACGCTGCTGCCGGTGCCGCCGGCCACCGCCGACATGGCGCGGCGGTCGAGCTCGCGGGTGCCGGACAGATCGCGAATCATGAGGGATGACATGGTGCTTCTCCAAAGGTGCGCGGAAGACGGGGGTAATCGTGGGCAGGCGAAGCGGACCGGCGAACCGGTCGCCTCGCCTGGCCGCGTGTTACACGTGGATGTTGTTGCTCGTGGAGATGTACGGGTTGACCGTCGAGCTGATGCCGGTGGCGAACGCGACGTTGTTGCCGTTGGCGTTCTGCAGGTTCAGTTCGGTGTTGATCAGCTGGGTGGCATCGACCTTCTTGCTGTTGTTCGGAGCAAAGACGGGGCTGAAGTTGAAGTACGACGAGGACGGGTAGTAGCCGGTGCCGCCGCGCACGGCGCTCATGGCCTTGCTGTCGAGTTGTTCGGTGATGGACAGGTCTTTGATCATCAGCGTGTTCATGGTGAGTCTCCAGAAGGTAAAGGTCAGGGTCTTGCGGTTGGGTGCGAGCAACTTGTCTGCTCGGGTATCACTAATGCACGGGCTGTGCCAGTTATATTCAAGGTTCCTAAGAAAGTTGGTGGAGGTCTGCTGCACAAGGGTTTCACGTTGCAGTGCCGGGCTCGCGGTAGCGAACAGCCGCGTGAAAGCGATGAACGACTGACGGCATATGCCCGACAGACCACCGCGTGCTGTTGGATGTCGCACGACATGGGCTCGCCGCGCAGGCAGCGGGCCAATCCTGGTTTGCGAAAGCACGGAGCGGGAGCTAGTATCGAAGCGGCACATGTAACTGGTTACGAAAGGTTCTCTATCAGCCCGAGAGGTTTGGATCGCGCGCGATCCGGCCCAACGGCAGCGGCGGCGCTTCGCACAAATGGCTAGCCTTGCGCGTGTGATTCACGACTTTCAGAACGGCGAGCTGTCCCGTGACGAGTTCGTGGCTCAACTCGACAGCACGTTGACGACCGAAGGACTCGGCCCCACGCAGCTGCTGGACATGCTCGGCGCGGCACATCGCAAGGCTCCGCTCCCCGACGATCTCTACGTGGAAGTGCGGCGACGCATCGAGCAGTTGCGCGTGTCGAACGTAGCGGCGGGCGGCGACGAAACCGGCATCCAGACCACTGTCGAGATTCCGTCGGTACGGTCAGCCAGCGCGGGCAGCGCGGGAAGCTCGGCCAACGCAGCGGGCACCGGCAGTGCCGCGGGACACGACCAGATCAAAGGCACCGGCGACACACTCAACAACCGCTTCGTGCTCGAAGAATGCCTCGGGGTCGGCGGCATGGGCACGGTGTACAAGGCACTCGATCTGCGCAAGCTCGAGGCCTCGGATCGCAAGCCGTATCTCGCCATCAAGGTGCTCAACGTCCAGTTCCGCGGCAACCCGAATTCGCTGGTGGCGTTGCAGCGCGAGGCGCGCAAGGCGCAAGTGCTTGCGCATCGCAACATCATTACGGTGTACGACTTCGACCGCGACGGGCCGATCGTCTATCTGACGATGGAGTACCTGTCCGGAAAGCCGCTCAGCCAGTTGCTGCGCACGCCGGGCTACCAGGGCATGCCGGTGCGCGCGGCGCTGCCGATCGTGCGCGGCATGTGCAGCGCGCTCGCCTATGCGCACGAACGCGGCTTCGTGCATTGCGACTTCAAGCCCGCCAACGTGTTTCTCACGACGAATGCCGAAGTCAAGGTGATCGACTTCGGCATTGCCCGCGTGTTCCAGCGTCCGGAAGAGGAGAGCGATGCAACCGTGTTCGATCCGGGCAGCCTCGGCGCATTGACGCCCGCGTATGCCAGCCCGGAAATGATCGAGCACCGCGAGCCCGATCCGCGCGACGACATCTACGCGCTCGGCTGCATCACGTACGAGCTGCTGACCGGTCACCATCCGTTCGATCGCTTGTCGGCGACGCAAGCCCGCAATGCCGATTTCAAGCCGCAGCGGCCGGCCAATCTCGATTCCAGGCAATGGCGCGCGCTGCGTGCCGCGCTGTCGTTTGATCGCAATTCGCGCATGCCGAGCGTGGTGCGCTTCATCGCGGAGTTCGATAACGAAGCGCGTGCGGAAAAGTCAGGAACGCTGGCGAAGGTGGGGCTCGCGAGTTTCGCGGTGGTGTGCGCGGCGGCGGTCGGCGTGTTCGCGTTCCGCTCGGCGCCGAACCGGCACAGCGGATCACAGACGCAGACGGGCGCTTCGCAGGCTTTGGCGGAACAGACGGGTTCGTCGTCATCGGAAGGAACGGTGTCGGGGCCGGTGAGCGCGCCGCCTGCGGCACCGCCGGCAAGTCCGGTCGCGGCAGTGCCCGCCACGCCACCGGCGGCGCCCGCGCCGAAGCCGGCGCTGACCCTCGCCGCCGTCACGCCGGCGCTGGCGCAAGTGCCCTGTTCAGCGCTGTCCGCGTCAGTCCAGGACCACTCGCTGACGGTGCGTGGCTACGTCTCGCAACGCTATGGCGCGGCGCATCTGAAGGACACGCTGGCGGCGTTGCCGGGCGTCGATACGCTGACGCTCCAGGTCGAGCCGCTCGCCGACGACAAATGCGACACCATCAAAGCATTCGCGCCCTACTGGATTCACAACATGCAGGCCGGTCACGTCGCGGCCCTGCATGTGCGGCCGCCAGGTGGCCAGTTGAGCGAAGGCAACCCGCTGGTCGTCGACGTCACCACGCCGGGTTACGACTCGTATGTGAACCTCGACTACTACCAGCTCGACGGCAGCGTCGTGCACATGGTGCCGAGCCCGCGCGCGAAGGACAATCAGGCGCCACCGCACTACGCCGCCACGATCGGCAGCGCGGGTGACTGGATCATTTCAAAGCCGTTCGGATCGGAGATGGTCGTGCTGCTGATCACGCCGGCGCCGCTCTTCGATAAGCCGCGCCCGGAGAGCGAATCGCGCGCCGACTATCTGCGCGCACTCGACACGCGGCTTGCGCAGATCGGCGGCAAATACGGCCACGATCACATCGTCGCCGATTTCGCGCCGATCACGACGAAACCACGCTCGCCGTGAGCGGCGTGCGAGCGCGGCTCGCGAGCCGGCTATGAACCGCCCGCGAAGCCGGCAAGTCACTTGAGATCTTTGACGACCCGGAAGCCATCCTGCGATTGACGCACGCCCGAGCTGTACTTGAAGCGCGTCGCGCTGAGCATGTAGCTGCCGCCTTCGCGCCACGAACCGCCGCGAATCACGCGCATGTCGCAGCCGGGGCTGTCCCATGCGTGGCCATCGGCGGGTGCGCCCTGGTAGGAGTTGTGCCAGCAGTCGGCGGTCCATTCCCAGACGCTGCCGTTCATGTCGTACAGGCCGAGCGGATTCGGCGCGAACGAGCCGGCGGCCTCGGGTCCTTCCTTGTGCCACGGTTCGCCGCAGTCCTTGCAATTGGCGTTGCCCTTGCGCATCTGATCGCCCCACCAGTAGGCGGTCGTGGTGCCGCCGCGATCCGCGTATTCCCATTCCGCTTCGGTGGGCAGGCGGTACGGTTTGCCGGTGGTCTTGCTCAACCATTTCACGTATTGCTGCGCGTCGTCCCAACTGAGGTCGCGCGCCGGTGCGGCCTTGTTGGTGTTGCTTTCCGGCGTGAGCTTCTGGCAGCCATTGGCGGCGACGCACGCGTTCCACTGGTCGACCGTCACCTCGTACTTGCCGATCGCGAACGGCGCGCCAATGGTCACGTGATGAACGGGCTTTTCGGACGGGTCGTCGGTACTGCTGCCCATCGAGAACGAACCCGCGGGCACGGTGATCATGATCGGACAGGTGGCGCAATCGCGGCTTTCGCCGGCAACCGGCGCATGCGTGACGGGCTTTTGCGCGACCGCTGCTGCGGGTGGTGCGGCCGGCGGAGCAGCACTTGCAGTGGGCTTGGGTGCCGGGGTGCTAGCCGGCGGCGTTGGCCGCGCGGCTTGCGGCGCGGGCGCAACTGAAGGCGCAGCAGGCGTGGCCGTGGACGGCGCGTTCGACGTCGCCGCAGCACGCAAGCGGTCGATGCGCGCATGAGCGAGCGTGGCGAAGCGGCCGTTCGGATAGGCCTTCAGATACGCCTCGTAGTCCCCTGGGTAGTTGCTGTCCTTGATCGAATTCCAGAACGTGATTTCGTATTGTTCGCTGCTGTCTTTCGGCAGGATGCCTCTGCTATGCAGCGAGACCAAGGGATTGTCCCGAGCGGTGGACGCAGCATCGGCCATCAGCAAGGTTTGAGGAAGCGACGAGGCAAGCCACGGCGATTGCTCGCCGCCGGTCGCGTCGCGAACCTGCGCTGCGACGCGTTGCAACAGATCTGGCAGCGCCAGTGACGGAGCGCTGTCGAGCGCGTGAAGCCATGCATTCGTATAGACACCGTGGCGTGTGCCGTCCGCCGCGAATCCGCCGGGCGCGGTTGCGTAGGCAACCACGGTATTGCCCGGAAGCGCGGCCGTATCGTTCGTCACGTCCGCTGAGAACGGATTATTCAGGCACGTGTCGAGGATCACCAGATTGAGCCGGCCGTCACGCGCTCCGCGCATGGCCTGCAATACGGCGTGCAAATCGACACCGTTGCTCACGACCTCAGCCGGCGAGCGGGCATCGAGTCCCGCTGGGATGAGCAGTGTTTGCGGGCCGATTCGCATGCCGTGCCCCGCGAAATAGAACAGGCCAACACCGCCTGCCCGCAAGCGCTGATGGAATTCGCCGATGGCCTCGCGCATTTGCTGCGGCGTCGCATTCGTGCGCATGATGACGTCGAAGCCGAGCGTTTGGAGCCTGTCGCGCATGGCTTCGGCGTCGCGCGGCGCGTTCTCTCGCAGCGCGTCCACTTGCGTGTCAGTGCGATCCGCACGATCCACACCGTCCGCACCATACGCGCCATTACCAATCACAAGCGCGATACGTGGAGAAAGGAGATTGCCCTGTGGCGGCGTGAACGGAGTGACCAGCGTGAGCGGCAAACTCGCCGCACTCGTATCCCGCTCGGCGCCGTCACGTTGCGGCGCCGCAAAAGCGTCGCCCCAATGCGCCTGCATCGCCCCGGCCACGCACACCAGCATGAATATTCGCCACATCTTTACATCCTGTTTGTTCCGGACAGAACATAGGCAATCGAGGACCACGCCACTCGCATCAACTGCTGGAGTGAATTGCGAGAAACATCGACGCCGCTATCGACCATCCATCTGCAACCTCTTAATAACGATAGCACGCGCTTTGCGCGCCACAACTGTCCGCGTGCCCCGAATGCGTTATACGGTTAACGAGTGTGGCGTATCTTTTTGGCAAGTTACGACCTAAGCTAATTCACAAAGTAGGGCGGCAAGCTCGTTTTAACCAAGTGGCCGTCCAATCGCGCGTGCGCCCGCGACATCCAGCCGGAACGCCCGGCCTGCCTTGTGCAGCCGACCTGGCCATGACCACTCTTCGGGAGAGTGCGCTATGCGAAGAACCGTTACCCCCGTTGTTCTCGACGTGCGTCATGGATCGAATGCGCGTCGCGAGGCGCTGCGCCGGGCTTTACGCGCGACGCTCGTCCTCATGTTCGGCAACATGGTGCCGAGCGTCTTTGCGGCAGCCGAACAAACGGCGTCGCCGCCGGGCGCCGAGGAATACATCATCTGGCCATCGGACGGCACGGTGATTCACGGCGGCAAGTTGTGGGTGCGCATGGGACTGCGGAACATGGGCGTGTGCCCGAAGGGCGTCGTATTCCCCAACACCGGCCATCACCATCTGCTGATCGACACCGATCTGCCGCCGCTCGATCAGGAAATCCCATCGGATCGCAATCACCTGCACTTCGGCGCGGGTGAGACGGACGCGCGAATCGAGTTGCCGCCGGGCAAGCACACGCTGCAACTCATTCTCGGCGACCACAACCACGTGCCGCATGTGCCGCCTGTGTATTCGAAAAAGATCACCATCACCGTGCTAAAAGACTAGCGCGATCCGTTCGTTCAAAGCGGGTCCGTCAGGACGGAGAGACCTTCATGTACAAGATCATCGCGGTCGCGGCGCTCGTCATGTCGGCGGCATTGGCTTCGCCGAATGTCGCTCTTGCAGGCAGCACGCCGGCGCCGGCCGGCGCCTATGCGTATATCGGCTATCCCAACGATGGCCAGGTCGTCCCTGCCAACAAGCCGTTCAAGGTGTGGTTCGGCCTGCGCTACATGGGCGTGGCGCCGAAAGGCGTCAAGTATCCGAATACCGGCCACCATCATCTGCTGATCGACACTGACTTGCCGCCGATGGATCAGGAGATTCCATCGGATCGCAATCACCTGCACTTCGGCGCGGGCGAAACGGAGACCATGATTCAACTCCCGCCGGGCAAGCACACGCTGCAGTTGCTGATGGGCGACGACATGCACGTGCCGCACAATCCGCCGGTGTATTCGAAGAAGATCACCGTCATTGCGCGGTGACGCGCGGTTGCGTATTGCGCGGCGTGACGCGGCGCATCGGTTAGCGCCTCAGTGTCACGCAGCAGCCGACAATTTCTCACGGGTTGTTGGCCGCAATCCACCATCCTCCGGACGCCGCTTCACCGCTTTGTCTCACGTTCGCCTCACTGCCAGCCCCGCGACCCTTTATCTACAGCATTCCGGCACATTTCTTAGGATAGGAAAGCAATCCTGGCACAGCCCATGCATTAGTGACACTCGAGCAGACAAGTTGCTCGAACCCAACCGCAAACTGTGCTGTATTCCCTTCCCAGGAGATTTACCATGAACACGCTGATGATCAAAGACCTGTCCATCACCGAACAACTCGACAGCAAGGCCATGAGCGCCGTGCGCGGCGGCACCGGCTACTATCCGTCCTCGTCGTACTTCAACTTCATGCCCGTGTATGCGCCGAACAACAGCAAGACCGTCGACGCCACCCAGCTGATCAACACAACGATGAACATCCAGAACGCCAACGGCAACAACGCAGCGTTCGTCTCGGGCATCTCGTCCACGATCAACCCGCACGTGTACGCCAGCAACAACATCAACGTGCACTAAACGGCGCAGGCCGCCGCGGAGGCACGACAGCCTCCGCGGACTCTTACCGGCCGCTCCTCAAAAAGATTTCGCAGCCAATCGTTCTTTTCACGCGACCCCCCGTTTCACCGCCCGATTCCCGCGCCGATCTTCTTGCATCGCTTCGATGGTGAAGCCGCGCAGGAGATGCTTTACTTAAAGGGCGCGCTCCACTCGTGCAACGAATTGGGCGCCATCGGAGACCATCGTGTCAGCGTTGCTTTCATCAGCTCGTCAGCGCTTCTTCCGCAGGACATCTGCGCTGCGCTGCGTTTGCGCGGCGACGGTATGCGCGCTTTCGCTGTCGGCCTGTGTCGATGTCAGCATGCCCGACTACAAGCGTCCGGACACGCCTGCCAAAGCCTCGTGGTCGGATCAGAAAGGCGCGCCCGTATCGGCCGCCGCGACGATCGAACCCGACTGGTGGAAAGGCTTCCACGATCCCTATCTCGACACGCTGATCGCGAAAGCGATTGCCGGCAACTTCGATATCAAGGTACTGGCCGCGCGTATCGACGTGGCCGGCACGCAGATCGGCGAAGCCAAAGCGGGCGCCTTGCCGACCATGGATCTCGGCTTCGGCGCCGATTTCGAAAAGACCACGCACCAGACCTTCTCCAAGCAGTACAACCTCGCGACGCAGGTGAACTGGGACATTGATATCTGGGGCAAAGTCGAAAAGGGCGTGCAGGCGCAAAAGGCCGAATTCCATGCCAGCGAGGCGGACTGGCGCGCCGGCTATCTGGAACTGGTGTCGAACGTGGCCAGCACGTACTTCCAGATTCTGCAATTCGACGACCAGATCGAGCAGCAACAGAAAACGCTCGAAACGAACCGGCAGATTCTCGCGATTTACGACGGCCAGCGCCGCAACGGCCTCATACCGCAAACCCAGGTGTTGCGCCAGCAGGCGGAGATCAACCGCCTGACCAATCAACTGCTCGACCTGCGCCGTTCACGCGCGCTGGCCAATAACGCGCTTTGCACGCTGATCGGCGTGCCGGCGGGCGAGTTTCGGATGCCCAAGGGGCATTTGCAGCAGCGCGTGCAATTGCCGCCCGTGCCGGACGGTCTGCCCGCACAACTGCTGGCGCGCCGTCCCGACGTGGTGGCCGCCGAGTTCAGAGTGCTGGAAGCGTACGACCTCGTCGGGCAGGCCAAGCTCGCGCAGCTGCCGACCATCAGCCTGACCGGGCACGCCGGCACCGCGAGTTTTGCGCTGACCGATCTGCTGAAATCGTTCACGTACGGCTTTATGCCCAGCATCAACATTCCGCTGCTCGATCCCGGCGTGCGGGCGCATGTGAAAGTCACGCAAGCGCAATCGACGGTGGCCGAACAGCAGTATCGCGCGGCGGTGATGACCGCGTTCGAGGAAGTGGAAAACTCGCTCGTCAATGTGAATTCGCACAAGGAACAGCGGGTGGAGTTGCAGCAGGAGGTGTCGCGGCTGCAAATCGTCGCGGACCAGATCCAGTCGCAATTGCGCCTCGGCGTGGTGTCGCAACTGGAGGTTTTCGAAACCGAACGGACCTTGCTGGAGGCGCAGCAGGAATTGCTCGCCAACCATCAACAGATTCTGTCCGACACGGTGCTGCTTTATAAAGCGCTGGGCGGCGGCTGGCCGAGCGTCGACGTGCAGGCAGAAGTAAAGGAACACTGAGCTAATCCGCAATGTGGCGCGCAGCGTGGGTATTTCGGCTGTATCTGACGCACTCGTTGCCTTCATAATTCGACGATCGGAAAATTGACACTCGCCATGTGTGACTTACAATCTTTAAGGGGCCGGTTTTTGCACGGCTCACTCGAACAATATCTTTCCGCCGTAGTCCTTCGTCCCGTTTCCGTTGCGCTCTCGCCGCAGCGGGTAAACGCTTAGTGATCCAGATAAAATGGCCGCCGGCGAAGCTCCGATTGCTGAGATGCGCGCGACAGAAGACGCCGCGTTCGACGTGGTGTTGTCGCCGGCTGCGTCCGCGCAACGTCCCGCGCTCGACGCGATCCGGATCGTCGACAACCTGTTTGCAATCGGGCGCAGCGAGGCACCTTTTACCGACTATCCCGCCGAGCGGATTGCGCGCCTGTCGCGCCGTCATGCGCGGGTTTTCACGGAACACGGCGCGGTCTACGTCGCCGACCTCGGCAGCAAGAACGGCACGACGGTGAACGGCGTGGCGGTGCGGCAAACACCGGCCCGCGTGCGCGCCGGCGACGAACTGTGCTTCGGCGGCGAGCTCTGCTACCGGGTGAGCATCGAGCCGCGCGCGCGTATCGTGGCGGCCGCGAGTTCGCCCACCGCACCGGGATTGCTGCTCGTGCCGCAGCGCGACGATCTCGGCCTGCAACCCATCGAGGTGCAGGCATTTCCGTTTCTGGTCAGCAAAGCGGACGAAGTCTTCTCGCGCTACAAGGACCGCTATCCGCATCAGGTCAATTACATCTCGCGCCGTCACGCGCATATCTTTCTGAAGGGTGGCGAGCTCTATGTCGAAGATCTCGGCAGCACCAACGGCACATTCGTCGGCGGAAAGCGGCTGGACGAGTCCGCGCTGCCACTGGTAGAGGGCGACCTCGTTGCATTTGGCGGAGACCACTTCGTCTACAGGGTGACGCTGCAGAAACCCCCTGAAGTCGAGCCCACCGTGACACAACTATTCCTCAATCCGGCCGCCGACGAAGCAGCCGATCCCGACAAGACCACCTTCATCGGCGCCGCGCATTCATTCCTCGATATCTTTTGCGTCGACCCCGGCCTCCAACGCGAAGACGAAGTCAACGAGGCGGCACAGGCCGCGTCAGCGCATGCGAAGCGCGACGCGCCGACCGGCACGGCAAGAGGGGCGACTGGCACGAACGGAACCAACGGTGCGAATGGCGCTGCCAGCACGGCCGCCGCGAAGGGCCGGCCGCGCCGTTGGCGCTTGCTCGCGGGCGAACTCGGCAAGGCGTTTGCAATCGACGATCGCGCGAGCGTGCGGCGCATGGCGACATGGGGCGGCGTGGGCGTCGTGGTGATAGTGGCGATTGCGTCGGCGCTTTACATGCGCGGTTCGTCGGAGCGCCAGTTGAAGAACCTGCTGGCGAACGGCGATTACACGAGCGCGGTCACGGCGGCATCGGGCTATCTGGCGAACCATCCCACGGACACCAAAGTCAGCGCGCTAGCGAGCGAAGCGTTGTTGAAGGCGAAGCTCCCCAGCTGGCTGAACGCGTTACAAAAGGCTCAGTTCGACCAAGCCGACGCGTTGCTCAAGGAGATGCGCTCGCTGAGCGCGAACAATGCGGACGCCGCGTCGCTGATCGGCGAGTTGCAATGGGTGGGCGATCTGGAGCGTTTCGTCGCGGCGCGCGGCGGCATGGACGCGCCGATTCGCATGTACGCGGACGAGGGCACGATCAACAACCTGCTGCAACGCTGGGAAGACGACGCGAAGAGCCATCAGCGCGCGCTCGACCGCATCGCTTCCTACGTGCCCGTGTTCGCCGATCCCTATGCGCAGGCGCTGAGCCATCTGCGTAAACTGGAAAGCGATGATTCGGTGTACCTCGCCGCCATCGACCGTCTGAATGGGACGATCCGCACCGAACTGGCGCGCGACAAACCCGACGCGCTGCCTCCCGTGCTCGACGATTACGCGCAGCGCTACCCGCGTCTCGCCGGCATTGATCGGGTGCGTCAGGATTTGCGCCAATACACGGATTTGTTGAACGCCGCGTTGAGCCGGCAACTGGTGCCGTTGCTCGCCATGTTGAAGTCGGCGCGTTTCAGCACGCCGCCTTTTCAGGCTCAATTTCAACAGCTGGCGGCCAGCCGTTTGCCTTCGTCAGACGTGATTGCGCGCCATGACGCGGTGACAGCGGCATGGCGGCGTGGCGACGCGCAACAGGCGCTGGCAGGTTTGCAGGCCATGCCCGCAGGGCCGTGGTCCGACGTGCTCGCGGCGGAACTGGCGCACAAGAAGGCACTGCTCGATCAGTACGCGCAATTGCAGAAGACGCACGGCGACAAGGATTACGACCAGCGCCTGCTGTCGTTCTACGCGAGCCTCGACCCGGCAACGGACGTGTGGTTCCTGCAGTCGATCCAGAAAGACGTCGCCGCCTTGCACGACAAAGCGCTGGCGCGTGCGCAAGACTTGATGCTGCGCGCCCAGAGCCTGTGGAAACAGTATCGCGCGGGTGGCTCGATCGGCGGTACGCAGCGTCTCGAAGCCGGTATTTCGCCGGGATTTCGCAGCGAGGCGCGTCTGCTTTCCGATTCGCAAACATCGGCGCAACAGGGCATGCGAATCTACACGCAACTGAAGGCCGATCATCCCGCCGACTTCGACCGGCTGCTTGCGGATATCGAGGCCGAAACCAATTTGCAGCGCCGTTCGCTGACGGAGTTGCGCATGGTGCTGGATCCGGGACTTCTGAAAGCGAAGCTGGCATTGATCGGGGGCGAGCAGAGTGAAACGCGACAATCACCCTAGGCCGTTGTCGGAGGCGCTGGAGGATCACAGCGTCGAGGGCATCGCGATTCTGATGGCGGAGCCGGTGCGGCTCGCGCGCGCGCTGATCTGGGCGATGGTCGCGCTGGTCGTGGTCGGGCTGTTGTGGTCGTTCGTGGGACGCGCGGACGTGATCGTCAGCGCGCAAGGCACTTTGTCGCCGGAATCGGAGGTGCGCCGGATCTATGCGCCGATCGACGGCGAACTCGCCGATCTGTATATCGCCGAGGGGCAACCGGTGTCGAAAGGCGACGTGCTCGCGCGCCTGAATGCGCGTGGCGCGATCGAGGCCGCCAGCAACGCGTTGCAAGCCCAACTCAAACTGGAAGACGCCGAGCGCGACTGGAAGCAATTCCCCGAGAAGAAGGCGCTGTTGGAGCGCAAAGCAGCCGCGCTCAAGACGCAGATGGAAGTGGAAGCGCGCCAGCACGAAAATCGCGTCTCCGAAGGCACCACCAAACTCGCGGAAGGGCAGAAGGCCGAACTCGACGAAGCACGCAGCATCCTCGACAATGCCCGGCGCACGCGTGAAGCGGCGCGTCAGGAACTGGACCGCTACTCGCGTCTCTTCGCGCAGCCGGGCGGCGGCGGCATTGCCGAATTGCAGGTGGAGCAGAAACGCACTGCGGCGATGGAAGCGGATAACGCGTACCGGGTCGCGCAATCGAAGCTCGCAGAGCTGGATTTCCGCTTGAGCCACGAATATACGCAGGCAAATGCGCAACTGGAAACCAGCGGCCAGCAGACCACCGACCTGCAGCTTCAATACGATTCGGCGGTGCGCGACATTACCGACGCGGAAGACAAGTTGCGCCTGCAACTGCAAAGTGCGCGGCTGGTGTCCGAAGCGGCCGCGCGGATTCGCTTCGAGAACATCGACAAAGACAATTTCCTGCTGATTCTCGCGCCGGTCTCGGGCGTCATCACCGACGTGACGTCGACGCAGCGCGGCGACAAGATTCAGGCGAACGCGCCGCTCGGCGGCATTGCGCCCAAAGACGCACGGCCTGTGCTGAAGATCGAAATTGCTGAACACGATCGCGCGTTTCTGCATGAGGGCCTGCCCGTCAAGCTCAAATTCAACGCCTTTCCGTATCAACGCTATGGGCTGATCAGCGGCACGCTGGCCTATATTTCGCCGGCCACCAAGCCGTCGGCGACGGACAAGCAGCCGGTCTACGAAGGCCGCGTCACGCTCGACAAAAATTACTACCAGATTGCCGACACGCGCTATCCGTTGCGCTACGGCATGACGGCAAGCGCTGAGATCGTGGTGCGCGAGCGGCGCCTGATCGATCTGGGTCTCGATCCGTTCAGGCAGGTTGCGGGATGACCGCGCGGATCACACGTCAATTAAAGGAGCGGAAGAAATGACCGCGATAGTGCGAATCGATGACGAAGTCGTGGACGTGGCCGAATTTATTCGTCTTCTGAAACTGACCGGCCAGTTCGAGAGCCTGATCGAGCAGATCGTGCGCGACAAGCTCACGGTTCACGCGGCGAAGAAGCAAGGCATGACTGTCACCGCCGATGAAATCCAGCAACGCGCCGATCAGTTCCGCCGCGTGCGAGGCCTGCATCGCGCGACGGATATGAATCAGTACCTCGACGCCCTCAATGTCAGCCTCGACGAATTCGAGGCCTTCATTACCGACGGCCTGTATCAGGAAAAGATGCTCGACGAGATCGGCAACGAGGTCGCGATCAAGGATTACTTCGCGCTGAATTCGCCGAAGTTCGATGCGATCGAAGTGAGCCACATCGTGCTCGACAGCGAGGGCAAGGCGAAGGAAATGATTTCGTACCTGCACGACGATCCCGACAGTTTCGCCGACATGGCGCGCGAGCATTCGATCGCGGATACGCGCGAAGCGGGCGGCGTAATCGGCAAGGTGCTGCGCGGCTCGTTGAAGCCGGAAATCGAAGCGAAGATTTTCAACGCGGCGGTGGGCGATCTGCTTGGTCCGTTTCCGTCGGCGGATCGCTCGTGCTTCGAGATTTTCGCCGTGACGGCCAAATATCCGGCGACGCTCGACGCTGACGTGGCCTCCGAAGTCCGGCGGCTGCTGCGCGAGGGCTGGCTGATTGCACGCGCTCAGGAGCACGTGATCGAAGCGCGCTAGCCCGATCGGGGCTAGCACGCCGTATTGAAACAACGCAACGACACGCCGATTCGAGGTCCGCAAGCACATGGATGCACCCCAGACCGCGCCTTCCGCAGCCGAGTTTCTCACCTCGGTGGAAATTCTCTCGCCGTTTTCGCGCGATGAGATCGAGCGTCTTGCCGAATATGCGCAAGCGCGCTTCTATTCGTTCGGCGAAACGGTTTGTTCCGCGGGCGAGACGGCTGACGGGCTGTACGTGATTCGCTCGGGTTCCGTGCGGATCTTCACGGAAGAGCATGGCAAGGAAACCAGCATGGGGGTGCGCAAGTCGGGCGAGATCTTCGCCGATATTGCGATGTTGCGTACCTATGTCCACGAAGCGTCAGTGCGGGCATCGGCGAAAACCGAATTGCTGTTCATTCCGCGTGCCGCGATCGAACCGGTCATGGCCGGCAATCAGGCTGCGTTGGCTTTCGTTGCCAGCTACGTGGCGATCAATTCGGCGGGCGGTTTCGTCGCGCAGTTATTCGATCTGCGGGGCAAGCTGAACAAGGCGGAACTCGAAGAGTATGTGCGCAGCGTCGGCGTGAAACGGGTGGCTGCGGGCAAGGAAATCCTCAAGCAGGACGGCCGCGAGGACCGGCGCCTGTACGTGGTGCGCCAAGGCGCAGTGCGTATCGTGCGGCACGAGGAGGGGCATGACTACACGCTCGCCACGCTCGGCGAAGGCGAAATATTCGGCGAGAAAGCTTGCTTGATGCGCCAGGAGCAGATGGCGTCGGTGGTCGCGACGACCGATACGCGGCTGCTGGTGATTCCGGAGCGCACGGTCCATTTCATTCTCGAACGCAATCCGAAGCTGCGCGAAGTGCTCGACGAGCGGATTCGCTACGGCGACCGCGAATTGCAGCGGCAAAAGCGGGTCGAACAGCGGCGCAAGCTGCCGCTGATGCTCGATTTGCAGAGCAAGCCCGAGTTCGGCGAGAAAGTCATCAAACGCTTCGCGCTGGTCGAACAGGCCGAAGAAATGGATTGCGGTGCAGCGTGCCTTGCGATGGTATGCCGCCACTACAGCATTCCGATGACGCTCGGCAAATTGCGCGAACTGGCCAACGTCACGACCCAGGGCGCGACGCTTGACAGTCTCGCCCGCGCCGGTGAATCGCTCGGCTTCACGGCGCGCGGCGTGCAATGTACCTTCGATTCGTTGCGCGGTTTCGATCTGCCGTTCATCGTGCACTGGGAGGGCTATCACTACGTCGTGGTGTACGGGCTCTCCAAGGATTACGTGTGGGTGGCGGACCCTGCGGTCGGATTCAAAAAAATGACCGTGGAGGATTTCGAACGCGGCTGGAGCGGCACCTGTTTGCTGTTTACAGGTGGACCGCATCTGCTGCAAATGTCCGCCGCGCGTTCGCCGTGGATACGCTTCGTCGGCTACCTCAAGCCGTACAAAAAGATTCTCGGCCACCTGTTTCTCGCCACTTTCGTGATTCAGGTATTGGGCGTGATTCCCCCGCTGATTATCCAGAACATTCTCGACGGCGTGATCGTGCATCAGAATGTCAGCCTGCTGCATCTGCTGATTGGCGGCTTGATCATCGCCAATGTCTTTTCGCAATTGATGTCGTCGATTCGCGCGTACCTCGCGAATTTCATGGTGCGCAACATGGACTTCGCGATGATGTCGCAGTTCTTCAAGCACACCATGTCGCTGCCGTTTTCGTTTTTCGCCAAGCGCAAGACCGGCGACATTTTCGCGCGCTTCCAGGAGAACCAGACGATCCGCGCGTTCCTCACCGAATCCACCGTCACCACGGCGCTGAATCTGCTGATGGTGTTCATCTACTTCACGATCATGTTCGTCTACAACGTGAAGATGACGCTGGTGCTGATCGCGTTCGTCATTCCGATCATGGCGCTGACCGCGATCGCCACGCCGAAGATCAAAGGCTATGCGCGCGAAGTGTTCACCGCGTCGACCGAATCGAAGTCATTTCTGATGGAAGCGCTCGCCGGCGTGGAGACCATCAAGGGCATGGGTATCGAACGGCCGGTGCGTCTGCGTTGGGAGAAGAAGTACGCGAAGGCACTCGAAGTGCAATATCGCGCGCACGCGTTCAACATTCTCGTGGGACTCGGCAGTCAGTTGCTGAACTCCGCGACGACGATTGCGATTCTCTGGGTCGGTGCGAATCTCGTGCTCGCGCGTGAAATGACGATTGGTCAGTTGATCGCGTTCAATGCATTCATGGGTAGCGTACTGGGGCCGCTCATGGGCCTGGTCGGCTTGTGGAGCATGTTGAACGACGCGGGTGTGGCGATGGAGCGCCTCGGCGATGTGCTCGATATCGAGCCCGAGCAGAAGCCTCAGGATTTGCCTTCACGTGTGATGCTGCCCGAACTGCAAGGCGAAATCAGCCTCAGCGGCGTCTATTTCCGTTACGGCGAAAACGACTCGGCGTACGTGCTCGAAAACATCAGCTTCGATATCAAACCCGGCGAACTGGTGGCGATTGTCGGGCGCAGCGGGTCGGGCAAGACGACGCTCGCGAAATTGCTGGTCGGCTTCTACGCGCCGACCGAAGGCAAGATGACGATCGACGGCTACGATCTCGGCGTGGTCGACAAAGCCTATTACCGTGCGCAGATCGGCTATGTGATGCAAAGTAATCTGCTGTTCTCCGGCACGATCTCGGAGAACATCGCGAGCGGCGACGACGCGCCCGACCGGCGCCGCATCGAGGAAGTCGCGAAGATGGCCGACGCGCATGGATTCATCAGCAAGATGCCGCTCGGGTATGAGCAGATTGTGGGCGAACGCGGAATTGGGTTGTCCGGCGGGCAGATCCAAAGGCTGTGCATTGCACGGGCGCTATATCACGATCCGCGTCTGCTCGTATTCGACGAAGCGACCTCGGCACTGGACTCGCAATCGGAGAGCAACATCCTCGGCAATATGCACGACATTCTGAAGGGCCGCACGGCGGTGATCATCGCGCACCGGCTCAGCACGATCATGCGTGCGGACAAGATTCTCGTGCTGTACGAAGGGGCGATTGTCGAACAGGGCCGTCACGATGAACTGATCCAGCGCGGCGGCATGTATTACCAGCTGGTCCAGAAACAGTTGAGTGCGTGATGATGAAGATACTCGACCAGGTTGAAGAGGCCAGCCCCGCGATTTCGTACGCGGGGCTGATCGAGCGGATCGAGATTTTGCGCTCGACATTGCGCTGGTCGTCGCGGCTGGAGCGCGCGGACATCGACAAGCTGCTCCGGCAAGCCACCTCGTTGCGCGACGAAGTGATGCAGCTCTCGCACAAGGAGCGCTTCGTGCAAGCGGCAGTGGCCGCGGAGCCGCAGGAGCGCGGCGATTTATCGCGCGGCGCGCGCCGCAAAGCGTTGCTCGAACGCAGTTTCATTTTCGAAGGGACGTTTGGCGACAATCCTCGCCTGCTCGAATCGCTTGAAATCGCCGAGAAAGCGGCGCCGACCGATTTGCCCGTGTTGATCGACGGCGAAAGCGGCACCGGCAAGGAGTTGATGGCGAAGGTGATTCACGCCAACGGCTCGCGTTCCGATAAACCCTTCATTTCCGTGAACTGCGGCGCGATTCCCGACAATCTGCTGGAGTCGGAATTGTTCGGGCATCGCAAGGGGGCGTTCACGGGCGCTTCGAACGATCGCAAGGGGAAATTCGAAAGCGCGCATACAGGTACCATCTTTCTCGACGAAATCGGCGAGTTGCCGCTCGCCGGCCAGGTGAAGCTGCTGCGCGTGCTGGAAGCGCATGAGATCCAGCGCGTCGGATCCGATGAAACGATTGCGGTGGATACGCGCATCGTCGCGGCGACCAATCGCAATCTGCGGCAACTCAGCGAAGAGGGCAAGTTCCGCGAGGATCTGTTCTACCGGCTCAGCGTGATTCATGTGACGTTGCCGCCGCTGCGGGAGCGTCGCGATGAAATTCCACTGCTGATCGCGTGGTTCGGCGATGAAGCCGCCGGCACGTTAAAGCGCAGGCCCGTGCGAATGACGCCGCGTCTGCGGGACTTTCTGCTGAACTATGCGTATCCGGGCAATATCCGCGAGTTGCGCAACGTGATGTATCGGGTGTCGTGTCTGGCCGGCGATATGGCCGATGTCGAACATTTGCCGGTGGACATGCGGCCGGCGGCGCCCGGCTCGGCGGTGGCAGCCAGCGCCACGACCGCAACGGGGCAGGAGCCGATCAGCGTGGCGAACCTGATGTCGCTGAGCGACGCAAAGCGTGCCGCCAGCGACGACGCCGAAAAAGCCTTTCTCGAGCGCGGCCTTCGAGAAGTGAGCGGCACGGTCGCGGAACTCGCGCGTCGTATCGACATGAACCGCTCGCATCTACAGATGCTTCTGAAGAAACACGGCCTGCATTCGAAGGATTTCCGCAATCGCAATCAGCCGGCCGGGAACAAGAACGGCGCTGAAGACCACGACGATGAAGACAACGAGACCTGAGACCGCCGCGTCACGCCAATAGCTTCATGGCGCCGGGTTAAGCAGAGTTTTGTCTGACGCATTAGGGTCTTCGGCGCGCACGACCACGGCGGTGATGTTGTCGCGGCCGCCGCGCGCGAGCGCCAGGTCGACGAGTTCTTCAGACGCGTTCGCGCCTGCCGTCTTGCTCAGCACAGCGAGCATGTCGTCTTCGCCGACTTCGTTGCTCAGGCCGTCGCTGCAGAGAAGGAAGACGTCGCCGTCCGCGACCTCGATGGCATCGTCGTCGAGTTCGAGCACGTCGGTGGCGCCAACCGCGCGCGTGATCATGTGCTGCGCCGGATGATGGCGCGCCTCTTCTTCGGTGAGCACGCCGAGCGACTTGAGCGCTTCCACCTGACTGTGATCGCGCGTGAGTTGCCGCAGGCTGCCTTCACGCAGCAGGTACAGGCGGCTGTCGCCGGCCCAGATGTAGCCGCAAAAACGATCGCAGGCGAGCAGCACGACGACCGTACTGCCGATACGCTGCACCTGACGGCGCGCGGCTTCTTCCCGCAGTTGACGATTGGCGGTTTGCAGGCGCGCGCGCGCGTCGGCGACGAAGGACTTCATGCTGACCGGCGACGCGAGCCGGCCAAGCGCATCGATCACCAGACGGCTCGCCAGATCGCCGACCGCGTGTCCACCCATGCCGTCGGCGACGGCCCAGCGTCCGAGTGCGGACTGGTCGAGGCAGGCATCTTCGTTGATCTCGCGGACGCGCCCGGCGTCGGAGCGCGCGGACGACGTCCAGCGAAATTGGCTCGCACAGGTCACAACGCTTACACCGTATCGTTTCTGCTGCGTGCTTCGGGAGAGACACTGATGTTCGAGTTCGCGCCGGTGTTGCGTACATCGACCGACTGGAACGTGTTGATCATCTGGTTAGCATAGAAGTTGTTCGTCACATCGTACAGGTTCACGACGGGTCCAAAGCTCGGCGTATCGCGTACATAAGGCTGAATCCAGCCGTACACCCACGGGGCGCCGCCGCCGCCGCGGATCGCCGCCATCGCTTTACGATCTAGCGCGAGGTTCAGCGAGAGGTCGCTTACTGTGATAGAAGCCATGTCGTTTCTCCGGTTGGCCGCGTGTGTAACGCGCGCGGTGACGCGCGGTTAAGAAGTATCTGGCCGTTATAGTGCAAGTGCCATGCCAATTCGTGAGTGATTCAGGCGGTTTGTCGTAACGCCTTGATTGCCGGACGATTCCGCGAGCTTGCGTATACAGGGCACCTGCTCGCATGAATTCATCGGTCGGCTGGCAGCCAACATGCCCGTACTCGAAACGGTGCGCGACCCAACACATTCCTCGTGCTCGCCGCGCCTCTTCAATCGACGCACATCCCCTTCCACCGCAGCGACAAAAGAGCGCCGCTCGCCAACACTTCGGCCAGATTTCTGTCGGCCCGCAACGTACACTCGTCGCATCCGGAACGCCTCGTTTTCCCGCGAAGCCCTTTAAATAAAGGCTTTCGCGCACATGGCCCGAATGATGCAAAAGATCTCGCAACAGTGTTGGAAATCGAAGCGAGGCCAGCCATGAACACGAACCAAACCAGCAGCGAAAACAGCGAAGACCGCTGCGACGCTGCGTCCACCATCGACCTGCCGATCGGCGCGCATCTCGTCACGCAACGCCCCGGGTACGAACACCACGGCATTTATGTGGGCAATGGCCGCGTGGTTCATTACTCAGGCTTTGCGAGTTCGGCGCATCGCGGCCCGGTTGAGGAAGTGGAACTGGAACGTTTCGCCGCCGGCCATCCGCTGACGATCCGTTCAACCCCGTCCGCCCGCTACGTCGGCGACGAAGCCGTGCGCCGCGCACGCTCCCGCCTCGGCGAAAACCATTATCGCCTGCTGACCAACAACTGCGAGCACTTCTGCGCATGGTGCCTGCTCGGCGAAAGCCGTAGCGAACAAGTGCATTGCTGCCTGCGCCATCCGCGCACCGGCATGCATGCGCTGGTGTGCCTCGTGAAGGCTTTTGTGGAAAGCACCGCGAAGGGCGTTCACGGTTCCGCGCAAATGGCCTGAACCGGCGACACCGAATCTCAGTGACTCATTTTAGTGACTCAATCATTCAAGGATTCAAGGAGAACATCATGGCCGCCGCAGAAAAGTCCTTGCATTGGGCCGTAGACAAATGGCTCGCCCCGACCCCGTCGATGCCCGCACGTGTCGTGCAGTTCTGCCACCGTGCGTCGCAACATCAGCGCTATGTGTGTGTGGAAGCCTTGCGGCCGAGCGGTCTGCTGTCGATCTTCTTTTTCCGTCATGACGACGGTTCGTGGAATGTGTTTCCGCCGCAAGCGGAGCGTCCCGCAATGAATGGCCATCGCCGCGCTTTGCTAGCTGCCTAGCTCCGCACCTGCGCAGACGCTTCCTTGATGATCCACTGATTGAACAGCAGCATCGCCGGCGTCATGGGTTTGCCCTTCAACCATGTCAGCCAATAACTGCCGGCGTGAACCTCCACTTCGAACGGGCGCACCAGCCGGCCTGTGTTGATCTCGTGATCGAACATCAGCGCGGGCGCGAGCGCGATACCCGCGCCCTGCATCGCCGCTTCCACCATCAGCCGCGACGAATCGAACACCGGCCCGCGAATTGGCCGTGGCGGAATACCGGCGGCGGTGAACCAGCTCATCCAGTCGTCGGCGCGATAGGAGCGCAGCAAGGTCTCGTCGGCGAGATCCTCCGGCTTCGACAGACGCGCCGCGATTTCCGGCGTGCAGAGCAGCGCGAGCGGCGCGTCGAGCAGGCGGGTCGCGAGCGAACCGGGCCACGTGCCGTCGCCGAAACGGATCGCGAAGTCGAGACCTTCGGTGGCGAGATCGACCAGGTTGTTGTTCGTCAGCAGCCGCAGTTCGACGAACGGATGCGCGTCGCGAAACGATTTGAGGCGAGGCATCAACCAGCCCACCGCGAAGGTGCCCACCACGCCGACCGTCAGCACCTCGTGAAAGTGGCCGCCTTCGAATTGCTTGAGCACGGCCTCAATGCGATCGAATGCGTCGGTCAGCACCGGACGCAACGCGAGGCCCTCGTCGGTCATGGCGAGGCCGCGCGGCAGACGCTTGAAGAGCGCGGTGCCCAGCCGCTCCTCCAAGGTTCTGACTTGCTGGCTGACGGCGGCCTGGGTGACGTTCAATTCGAGCGCCGCGCGCGTGAAGCTCAGGTGTCGGGCGGACGATTCGAAGGCGCGCAGCGCGTTTAACGGAAGGTACGGTCTCATGGCGAAGGCATAAGTTTTTCTTGTGAGTTGGCTAACTTATCATCGTTTGTCAGCGGCCGGCGGAAAACCGATAGTTGCGGCTTCACACAAAGGAGCGGCGATGATCACAAGACGCAAGTTCGCGGGCGCGATGCTGGGTGTTTCGATAGCTGGGGTTGCGGTTGGCAGTGCCGGCGCGTTCGGCAAGGCATGCGGCAAGGCGGTGAAAACGGGCGCGGCGGCGCAAGGGCGCGAGCTGGCCAAGGCGGATGCGATCCGTAGACGGCTCGCTGAAATCGAAGCGGCGAGCGGCGGGCGGCTGGGTGTGTCGATCGTCGATACGATGTCCGGCTTGCACGCCGGCTTGCGGACCGACGAGCGCTTTCCGATGTGCAGCACCTTCAAGGTACTGGCGGCGGGCGCCGTACTGGCGCGCACGGATCGCGGCGAGGAAGACTTGCAGCGGCGCGTGGTGTTCTCACAAAGCGACGTGGTGTCGAACTCGCCGGCTACGAGCAAGCACACAAGCGAACTCACCGGTAACGCGGGCATGAGCATCGCCGAGCTATGCAAGGCGGCGATCACGCTCAGCGACAACACAGCAGCGAATCTGTTGCTGGCGACCTTCGGCGGGCCGGCTGGGTTGACCGCGTTCGCCCGCGGCCTCGGTGACGGCATCACGCGTCTGGACCGTAACGAGCCGACACTGAACGAGGCCATTCCCGGCGATCCGCGCGACACCACCACGCCCAATGCCATGCTCGGCAATCTGCGCGAGCTGTTGCTCGGCGAGCATCTGTCCTCGTCGTCGCGAGCGCAACTGCTGGCCTGGCTCGCGGCCAACGAGACCGGCGGCGCACGGATTCGCGCGAAGCTGCCGAAGGAGTGGGGCGTAGGCGACAAGACCGGAACGGGCGATCACGGCACCGCCAACGACGTGGCGATTCTGTGGCCGCCCGGACGCGGTCCGGTGCTGGTAACCGTGTACCTGACTGAAACGGATGGCGACGCGGCACGCAGCAACGCGGCGATCGCGAACGTGGGCGCGCTGGTGGTGACGTCTATCTGATCTCGGCGCGGACAGTGAGGCACGCAACGCGGCAAGATGCGATGGCCGATAAATCCGGCGGTCATCGCCGCCGATGCGCCGATCGAAGTATGCGACACTAGGGCCACACCGAAAGGAGGCAACTGCGAATCGGCCTCGATGGATGCGGTGAGAAGTTGACTGTCCATGGAAATGCTCGACACCTTCTGCCGACGTTCGTCCAGGTAAGCCGTCGGCTTGTTCAACCACGCATCGTTGTCCTTGATTCGGAGTCCCCCATGTCTGTCTATGTCCTGGCATTGCTGATCGGCGTCGTGGCCGGTCTTCGCGCGATGACCGCGCCCGCCGCGGTCAGTTGGGCGGCGCATCTGGGCTGGTTGCCGCTGCAAGACACCCCGTTGGCATTTCTCGGCTTCACCGCCACGCCGTATATCTTCACGGTGCTGGCCATCGTCGAACTGATCACCGATCAACTGCCGAAAACCCCTAGCCGTACCGTGCCGATGCAATTCGGCGCGCGTCTCGTGCTCGGCGGATTGAGCGGTGCGGCGATCGGTGCGGCGCATGGCGGAGTGGGGAACGGGTTGATCGCGGGATTGATTGGCGTTGTGATCGGCACCGTGGGCGGCGCGAGAGTCCGCGGCGCGATGGCGCGTGCGATCGGGCGGGACCAGCCGGCGGCGTTGATCGAAGATGCTGTGGCGATCGTCGGCGCGGCGTTGATCATGATGGCGTTGCGTTGATGCGCTTCAGCGAGACGCGGGGCGCCTCGCTGAAGCGGTTTGGGCAGTCTAGCTGGCCCGTGCGATACGTGAATCGGTGGATGTCCGCGGTGCGGGCAGGGCACCGATAGCCGCGGTGGCGGGAATCAGCTTGCCGCGCACCAGCAAGCCCAACGTCTTCACCGCCAGAATCGCGATGATCACATTCGCCGCGATGAACAGAACCGGCGCGGCCCATTCAACCGGACCCGTCGCGCCTCGTTCGACCATCCGAAGCGCCATCGTCGGCAGGGCGGCGACGCCGAAGCTGAAGGCCCAATAAGCCGGCACGAAAGCCTGTTGGCGAATCCACGGCAGCAAACGCAGGAGCAGCAGAGCCTGGTACAAGCCATAACCGAGCAGCACGAGGGCGAGCAGGTCAGGCGCGCCGCTGCTCAGGCTCAGATAGGTCACGCCACCCACCACCGGCGGCGCAAGCTGGATGCCGAGCACCGGGCGCAATGCGTCGGGCAGCGGTTCATGCACGGCGGCGCGGTGCAGGATCAGCGATTCGATCGCGAGCCACGACAGCAAACCCGCGCCGAAAAACAACGCGCCCAGCTGATGGAAACCGAAGGCGGCCGAAGCCGTGCCGGCTACGAAGCTCGGCGCCACGGTCGGCAGATAAATGGCGGGCGTCACCAGTTCAGGCTTGCGGCCGCCCTGCCAGAGCCGTCCATGCAAATACATGCCGAGCGCCAGTTGCGCGAGCACGGCCACGCCGAACAACGAAAGCGCCAACGTATGCGCGTACGGTTGCAGAAGCTGCGCGGCCAGCAGGCTGGAGACGGGGCCGAGCGCCGCAAACGACGATTGCACCGGATGCTGCATTTCCGCGCACGCTTCGGCGGCATGCGTCAGCCATTTTTGCCCGTATGCCACCAGAATCACGAGCCACACGACGAGCGCGGCCACTGTCATCAAGTCGCCTACGGCGGCGGGCAGGTGCCAGAGCTTGATTGCCACGCGCCACAGATTGGCGAACGCCAGTGCGCCCACCGCGATCCCGAAGAAGGCAACTGGAATCGTCCCACGCTTACTGTTCATCACCGATCCTCCGAAAGTTGTGTCGCGCTCCGCTGTTGCGGCTTCGCACGATCGATGACGTACTGTAAAAGCCGGCGGCCAAACGCTGAATGCTGGGCGCGCTCAACAAATCGCGCGATCGTCTCAAGATGAGACGTGCCGTATTCGGTGGGCGTTTGCGCCGTGGTTTGCGCTCATGCTCCGGATTCCGCGCGGAATCGGCGCCGAAGCGCCCGTGGCGGGTATGACAGCCCGGCGTCATGGCGTAAAATTTCCGCTTCCCTATGAAGTCATGCCACCCATGCCAACGCCTGCGGACAAATCGAACACGAAGGAAAGCGAGGGTGTTGCCGTCATCGATCGTGCTTGCGCCATTCTGTTCGCCTTCCGGCCGGACGATGACGCGCTCACGCTCGCCGAACTGGCGGCGCGCACGGGGCTTTACAAGAGCACGTTGTTGCGACTCGCGGGCTCGCTGATCCAGCATCGCTTGCTGCTGCGTCTCGACGACGGCCGCTATCAGCTCGGTTCCGCCACTTTCATGCTGGGCGCCCTGTATCAGCGCAGCCTGAACCTCGGCGATATTCTGGTGCCGCTCATGCGCGAACTCGCCGAAATCAGCGGCGAAAGCGTGTCGTTCTATGTGCGCGACGAAGCGGTGCGGGTGTGTTTGCATCGCGTGGATTCGAAGCACGCGGTGCGCTTTCACGTGCGTGAAGGGGACGTGCTGCCGCTGGAAAGCGGCTCGGGCGGCCACGCATTGCTCGCCTTCGACGGCATGCCGGGCGCACCGTACGAGAAGATTCGCGAGGACTTCTACTGTGTGTCGATCGGTGAACGCGACCGGGAGACGGCGGGTATTTCCATGCCGGTATTCGGCGTGCGCCAGAGCCTGCGTGGCGTGGTGACGCTGGCCGGTCCGAGCTCGCGTATCGATCACGCGTTTCTCGAACGCAATCTCGGCGCGCTGTTCGATTGCGCCGCGCGCGCCACCGACGCCTTGGGCGGCGATTCGCGTGCCATGCGCAACGCGCAGCGGCGCGCGGCCGAAGTTCAGGACAAGTAGCTCAGGGCAAATGGATCAAGGCAAATGCCGCTCGGGCTTGCCGGTGTACGTGTAGGCCATCTGGCGCGGCATCGGACCTTTGTTGCGCTCTTTGCGTCCGCGCTGTTCCCATGCATGCGACAGAATGCCGACCGCCCGTGACAGGCAGAACACACCACGCGCCAACTCGGGCGCAAAGCCGAGTTCGGCGTAGATCACCGCGGTGGCGCCGTCGATATTCATCGGCACGGGCTTGCTTTTGCGGTTCATGAGCAGCGCTTCAATGCCGCGTGCGATCGCGGCATAGCGTCCGCTGATACGCTCCGCGCGGACATTCTCGTCCACTAACGCGAGAAGCCGCGGCGCACGCGGATCGACCGGATGAAAACGATGCCCGAAGCCCGGCAGATATTTGCCGTGCGCCGCGATGAAGGCATCCACACCTTGTTCGACGGCGTTTTCCAACGTGGCGCCGGCTTGCATGCGCGCATCGATCGAGTCGTACAGTTCGACCGCCTGCTGACCGGCGCCGCCATGCACGTCGCCGAGCGCGTTGATCGCCGAGGCCATCGCGCCGTTCAGCGGCAAGCCGCAACTCGTCGCGATCCGCGAGATCGCAATCGACGGCGCATGCGGGCCATGATCCACCGACGACACCAGCGCCGCTTCGAACAAGCGCGCCTGCGCGGCGTCGGGCAGTTCGCCGCGCAGCATCAGCCAGATCATCTGCGGAAAGCTGATGTTGCCGATCAGCTCCTGAATCGGGAACCCGCGCACATTGATCGAGCCCGGATGAATGTCGATGATCGAGGTGCTCCAATAATCGGCAGCGAGCTTCGCTGCGTCGAATGCTTGCGTCATGTTCAGATCACTCCTTCGGCGCGTAGTTGGTCGATGTGTGCGTCGTCGTAACCGAGCGCGGCGAGTTGTTCATGCGTATGAGCCGAGAGAACCGGCGCGGGCGTGCTCGGCGCGGTGTCCGCGTCGTGCAGACGAAAACCCGCGCGGGTCACGCGCTGGCGGTCCGTGTTGCCGTCGGCGGCAAATTCGCGGATGAAGCCGCGCGACTCCAGATGCGGATGCGCGAGAATCTCCGGCACCGACATCACGCGGCCGGCTGGCACGCCTGCTTCGAAGAAACGCGCTTCCCAGTTTGCGGCGCTATCGTGCGCGAGTGCCGCTTCGATCTCCGCTTTCAATGCCGCGCGATTCAGCTTGCGGGCGTTGCGCTCGGAAAAACGCGGATCGTCGAGCAGATCGGCGCGGCCGATCAAATGACACAAGCTAGCGAACTGCTTATTTTCGTTGGCGGCGATATTGAGCGGGCCGTCGCCGGTTTTGAAAGTGCCCGACGGCGCGGCGGTGAAGTTCTCGTTGCCCATTGGCGTCGGCGTGACGCCGGCGTTCAGGAAGTTCGAGACGACCCAGCCCATGGTTGCGAGCGTGGCTTCGAGCATCGACACGTCGAGCATGCGACCGTGTCCCGTGGCGCGCGCGTCGAGCAACGCGGCGCAAATGCCGAACGCCGCGGTGAGACCGCCCACTGTGTCCGACACCGGATAGCCGACGCGCAACGGTGCGCTGTCGGCATCGCCGGTCACGCTCATCACGCCGGAGATGCCCTGAATGATCTGGTCGTAAGCAGGGCGCTTTGAAAACTCGCCGTCCATGCCGAAGCCGGAGATCGCGCAATACACGAGCTTCGGATTGACCTCGCGCAGCGCCTGGAAATCAAGGCCGAGACGCGTCATCACGCCGGGCCGGAAATTTTCGACCAGCACGTCCGCGGTTTCGACGAGCTCGCGCAAAATCGCCTTGCCGCGCGGGTCTTTCAGATTGAGCGTAAGCGACTGCTTGCCCGCGTTCACAGCGACGAACGAGGCGCCCATGTTGCGCGCCGACGCATCCTTGTCGGCGCCGAGGCGCCGCGCCAGATCGCCGCCTTCCGGGTGTTCGACCTTGATCACTTCAGCGCCGAGCAACGCGAGTTGATACGCGCAAAACGGCCCGGCCAATACATTCGATAAGTCCAGTACGCGGACTCCAGCCAACGGCAGCGTCATCTTTAAAGCCTCTTGTTCAAAATACGATGCGACGCAGTTCAATGCGAAATTTCGTCGAGATTGCGATGGTTGGTCCGCGGTCCGAAGATGCCGATTGCGCCCATCACCATCACCATCGACGCGCTGATCAGCGCGAACACACCGCTTACGCCGAAGTGACGCAGCGCGAACGCGATCATGAAGCCGGAGAACATGGCCGACAGACGCGACATCGAGTAGACGAAGCCGACGGCGCGCGCCCGCAAACGCGTCGGGAAGAGTTCGGTCTGATACGCGTGATAGCCGACCGAGAGCAGCGTGCCGCTCAGTGTGATCAGCACGCCGAGCGTCATCAGCATGGCGGGCGAGGTTTGCGTCGCGAACAGGCTGCCGAACACGGCAATACCGAGTGCCGACAACACGATCAACGTCTTCCGTTCGATGCGGTCCGCGATCGCCATGCCGATCAGCGGCCCGAACGGATTCGAAACCGCAATCACGAACGAGTACAGCAGACTGTGCGTGATCGTCACGCCTTTGGAGACGAGCAGCGTCGGCACCCACGAGGCGAAGCCGTAGAAACCGATCGCCTGGAACAGATTGAAGACGAGCATGGTGATCGCGCGTTTGCGATACGGCGGCTGCCAGATTTCGCGGAAGGCGGCCTTGGTGGTCGCCGGTTCGACAGTCGGCACGGCGGGCGGCAGAGGTTTGCCGTATTGCGCGGCGACTTTCGCTTCCAGCGCCTGCAGCACCTGCTCGGCTTCGGCGGCGCGGCCTTGCTGCGCGAGCCAGCGCGGGCTTTCCGGCACGCGTCGGCGAATTGCCCACACCACCACCGCGCCCAACGCGCCGATGATCACGACCCAGCGCCAGCCGTCGAGTCCGAACGGCGTGAGCGGCACCAGCCACCACGCGAGAAACGCGACCGACGGCACCGCGGTGTACTGCACCAGATGAACAAACGCAAAGGCACGGCCACGCAAATGTTTCGGCACGAGTTCGCTGACGTACGTATCGATCGTCACCAGCTCGACGCCCACGCCGATGCCGGCAATCAGACGCCACAGATTGATGGCCGGCGCCGTGCTTTGCAGCGCCATGATTAGCGTCGCGGCGGAGTACCACAGCAGCGAAATAGTGAACACCGTCTTGCGGCCGTAGCGGTCGGCCATGCCCGCCAGAAAGAACGTGCCGATGAAAAGCCCGGCAAACGACGCCGCCACGAACGCGCCGAGTCCGGACACGCCGAAGAACGACGCGGTCGTTGTCGAGTAGACACCGCTTTTGACGAGGCCGGGGCCGACGTACGCGGTGAAGAACAGATCGTAGAACTCGAACCAGCCGCCGATGGACAGCAGGAAAACCAGCATCCACACGGCACGCGTCGCGGGCAGGCGGTCGATGCGCGCGTTGACGCCGGGCGTGGGCTCCGGCGCGCCGGCGCTTGAATGGGGCGACGCGCCGGGCGTGTCGATCGGCAGGCTTGCCATGAAATCCTCCTTCGGGTGTCTTTCGTCAGTGTCGTTCTGTTAGAAAGAACGACGTTCTGTTTAATGAGTGTGGCGAGATTAGTCCGTGCGGCCGACGTCAGGAATCCGGGTTTTTACCTGGAGAGAGGGGAAAGTCGCTTGCGGACGGGCGTTGGCGCAGCAAGCGCGCCCGCCCGTCCGCCGCGTGGGCGGTTCGCTGCTTTACGTGGCCATGCGTTGAAGCATGGCCAGCAGCGTGTCGAACGAAAGCGGCTTGCGCGCGTATTCGATGACGGGATTCGGTTGCACGGGGATATCGGCGGCCGCGCTGCACAGAATGATCGGAATGGCACGCAGATCAGGATCGGCGTTCAACGCCGCGCACAGTTGCAGCCCTGACATGACCGGCATCATGCAGTCCGACACGATGATGTCGGGCCGGGTCTTGCGTATCTGCTCGAGCGCGGCGGCCCCGTTCGACGCCGTCAGCACGGTGTAGCCGTGCCGCTCCAGCAACAGCCGCCAGACTGTCAGGATGTCGAACTCGTCGTCCACGACCAGAATGGTTTTCATGGGCGGCTAGGTGTTTCGTCGCGGCGGCAGCGTGGCCGTCAGGCCGGCCGCCGAATACAGGCTGGCGGGGCTCCCCGAGTTTTCGCTCACGTCGAGGCCTTGAGACGAAATCACAAGCTCGCGCAACGAAGTGTCGTGGGCGCTTTCACGCTGCTTGACCACGGAAATCATGCGCCGCAGACCCGCTTCCGTTTCGGCGTAACGCAGCAGCACGAGGTTCTCGGTCAGGGCCGAAACCCGCACGCTCTTCGCGTGGCCGGGGTCGGCGTAAAGCGGCAACTCTTCTGTAAGGAGCGTGGTGACGCAGGCCTCGCGAAGCTGGTGCAGCAGCGCATTCAGGAACAGGCCAAAGCGCTCGGTGCGCAACGCGGAATCGCGGAAACCTTCTACCCCGTCGATGACGATGCGCGACGCGCCGATCTTCTTGACCGTGGCGAGCGCGGTGGCCGCGAGTTCGTCGACGGCCAGTTCAATGGCCGGTTGCCACTGGATCACGAGCCGGCCGTCCTCGTGCGCGTCCGTCAGTCCGATCGACACGGCCTCCGCTTTGCCGATCAGCCGCTGCGGCCCTTCGTAAAAGCCAAGGTACACGCAGCGTTCGCCGCGCGCGACGCCGGCCGCGAGAAATTGCAGACAGAGCAACGTCTTGCCGACGCCCGACGGCCCGATCAGCGTGGTCGTGGAGCCTTGCGCAAAGCCGCCGCCGAGCAGGCCGTCGAGATGCGGAAGGCCGAAGCCGAGACGCGCTTTCAGATCGACCGGACCCGGCGGCAGAGCAGATTGCGCTTCCAGGCGCGGGAACATCAGGAGCCCGCTTTCGGCAATGCGGAAGAAATGCTTGCCCATCAGATGATTGCGCGCGCGCATCTTGTGGACTTCGATTTCGCGCGCGCGGCGCATGCCGTCGTTGAATCGGTTCAGCTCGATCAGGCCATCGACCAGCGTATGTTCCGGATGCGGTTCGTTGCCGGAGAGCGGGGCAAGCAGCAAGGTCGTGCAATCCATCGCCGCGACCAGCGCATTCAACTCATGGATGAACTTGGACAGCGACAGCTCGGTCTCGCTGAATTCACGCGCGCTACGAAAGCCGTCGATGATCATCAGGCTCGGGCGGTAATCGTAAATGCTCGAGGCAATCAGCTTGAGGAAGCCGTCGAGACCGTCCTGCATCAGTTCGTGATAGCCGGACACGAACAGCATCTGCTGGGCGACCGCTTTCTCGTCGAAAAAGCTCAGGCCCTTGAGATGACCCAACAGCTTGTCGTGCGATTCGGCGATCAAGGTCATGTACAGCACCTTCTCGCCCTGGCTTACACGATGAAAACCAATCTGGCTCGACAGAATCGTCTTGCCGGCGCCGGCCATGCCTTCCAGCAGGTACACGCCGCCGCGGACCAGACCTCCGCCCAGGATCTCGTCGAGACCGGGGACGCCCGTTTCCACGTTGGATCGGGAAGATGTCTGAGATTCGTGGTTAGTCATTGTCGAAGTGTCATTTCAAAGTGCGGAGAAGCGACGGCTCGTAAGGAATCGTCTATTGCTCAACTCCTCTAATTAGCAAGCCGCGTTCCCGCTCCGGGGCGGCAATGCTGCGCGTCGGCATGAGATGCAGGGGATTCTACCTGGCGGCGACGCGCTTGGCGAACGGCACGCAGGCGTGCGGTTCGCGGTCGTTCGAGGCAGTGGAGTGGCGCGTTGCCGACCGCCGGAGTGGCGGCGAACTTTTCAACGCGATGTAAGCAGAGGGAGATTCAGACAACGCCTCGCGCATGCAATTCGTGCAAAGGTGCACCGCATGCGCGAGGCGCTTACAGCGAGGCGGGCCGACAACCCGCTTTCGATTCAACTACAAACGAAACTACTCGCGGCGTTGACGTCGCCGCCCTGATAGCGCGCCACTTTCGGATACGCGCAAAGTGGCCGCGTGCGTCCCGCGCCCCAACCGGCAGGCACGTCCGTGTTCGGCACGACATTGCTCGCGTCGCGCGCGGTGGCGACCACGCTGTCCGGCGCTTTGCCCTGTTCGACCCACGCGACGAGCGGCGTGAGCATGTCGAACTGGTCGGTGCTCGGTCCACCGCTGCAGTGGTTCATGCCGGCAATGGTGTAAAGACGGGCGAAGTTAGAAGCGTCGCCGCCGTTTGCCGTCGTGAGCCGCTGATACCAGTCAGTCGTGTCGTTCGATGAAAACACCGGGTCGCTCGTGCCGTGATAAACCATCAGCTTCGCTCCGCGCTGCTTCAATGCGCTCAGGTTGGTTTCGTCGGGCGGCGTCATGAAGGACCACGCCGACTCGCTATACGTGCCGCTGGTGGCGAAGATCTTCGGCGCGTCGGTGTCCATGCTGAAGTTCAGCGCGTACGCCGACAACTGGCTCAACACGGAAGCGCTTTGCGGTGGCGTGGTGAAGGTGAAGGCGGCTGCGGCCGGATCGAGTGTGATCGAGTTGGCCTGCTTCCATGCCGACCAGCCCGGGCCGAGTCCGGCGTCGTATGGGAAGCTCGCATACAGGGCTGTGCCTGCGCTGTTGCGCGCGCCGGAGAACACATTGCCGATGGCGTCCTTTTGCGCGCCCGTCAAACACGTGCCGTCGCGCACGTTGTTCGTGCAGGTCGGGACATCGGTGGCGAGGCTGAAATTTGCCTGGCATGCCTTGATATCCTGAATGAGGCCGTCGCTGGCGCCGTCGAGCGCGTCGCACTTGGCCAGTATTTTCGACGCCACCATTTGACGTTCTGCCGCGGTAAAGCCGGTTGTGATATCGGGCAGGCCGTTCGACGTTGTCGCGGTCGCCACTTTCGCGAGCTGCTGCGCGCTCCACATTTCGCCGACGGCCGCCTTCGGCAGATGAAAGCCCGGATCGCCCGCAATGATGCCGTCATATTCCGCCGACGAGCGTGCCGCCGCGACCATTGCATGACGTCCACCGTTGGAGCAGCCGTCGAAGTAGCTGCGGTCCGGTGCCTTGCCGTAAGCGAGCTTGATGACCTGCTTGGCCATCGGCGTGAGCGTGGCGACTGCGTTGTAGCCGTAGTCGATGCGCGCTTGCGGGTCGAGACCGAACAGCGGATTTTGCGCCGAGCTGTGCCCCGCATCCGAGCTGATGACCGCGAAGCCCATATTGAGCGCGTCGCTCGTGGGACCGCCGCCGCCGATCTCGCCGGTGGCCGTGACCACGTTGCCGTCGAGGCCACCGTTGGCCTGATAGAAGAAACGCCCGTTCCATGCGATCGGCAGGCGCATTTCGAAGCCGATCGCGTAGGTCTTGCCGTCGACACTGCTGACGCGTTGATTCATGCTGCCTTGAATCAGACAGTGTTCGGCGATCGGTTTGCCGGCTACTTTCAGCGTGCCTGCCGCGATGTCCGTCACCGTGGTGAAGACCGTATTGGCGAATGTGAGCTTCGCGGCGAGCGCCGCGCAATTGCCGGCGAGCGTGCCAGGCGTGGCGGCGCTCAGTTGCGGCAACGCGGCGGTGTTGGCGCTGGTGCCCGCGCTGCTGCCGAGATCGTTGCCGCCGCACGCGGCTAGTGTGAGCGCCGCAGCCGCTGCGAGCGCGATAGAGGTGCATTTCATGCAGTGTCTCCTAGAACGAATGACGAACGCCGACCATCACGCCGGTCTGGCCGGTGCCTGCCGCGGGCGTCGTGCCGCCGCCGCCGGCGCTGACCGAGTAGCGCGCTTTCGCGCTGTTGCCGAGGTACGAACCTTGGGCGTAGACAGCGGTGCGCTTCGAAAGCAGATAGGTGGTGCGCAGGGTGCCCATCGTGGCGCGGGTGTCGTGCTCGCTATTGGTGATGTGATAGACCTCGCCGTCGACGATGAAGGCAGGCGTCACGTAGTACGACGCGGCGACGAAGAACAGATTCGAGCGCACGCTCGCAATCGTGTCCGCCGCCGGCTCGACGCGGCGGTTGAGCCATCCCACGCCGAGTTTTGCCTTGCCGAGATTCGCGTAGGCGCTCACATGCGCGCGGATGTCCTTGTCGCCGGCGCTGGTGAGCGGAGTCGGCGCGATGCCGTCGAAGAAGTTCGCCGCCGCGGTGCTGCCGCCACGCTGCTCTTCATACGACGCCGCGACGCCGAAGAGCGGCGCGTCGTACTTCAGCATGACTGACCATTCGCGGCATTGGGTTGCCTGTCCGGCGACCGAACCGGTGCACGTGCCCTGGCCCGGCGAGTTGCCGGTGCCGGCGGAATCGCGGCCGAACGAGTAATTCGCGCCGAGCGTCACGCCCGCATAACTGCCGAGGTAGACCACCGAGTTGTCGGCGCGGGCGTTGGGCACATAGGCGTCGAGCGAGCCCAGACCATAGATGTCCGGGCCGATCAGGTCCGCGCCCATCAGCGCGAGGTACGTCATCGTGTACTGGCGGCCGAACGAGACCGTGCCGTATGGGCTCTTGATACCGACGAATGCCTGACGGCCGAACAGCCGCCCGCCCTGGCCGAGGTCACCGGCTCGCACATTGAAGCCACTTTCCAGCGTGAAGACCGCGCTATAGCCGCCACCCAGGTCTTCATTGCCGCGCAGCCCCCAGCGCGAAGGCAATTCGCCCGTGACCGACGGCATGCGGAACACGCTCTTGCCCGCGGCGTTCGCGTGCGAAACGTATTCGATGCCGGTATCGACAATGCCGTAGAGCGTCACGCTCGATTGGGCCGCTGCGGCGCCGTTGACGGTGCACAGTGCGCCGCAGAGTAAAAGACGTGCGGATGCTTGCATGAAGGGTGTCTCCGAACCGTTGAATGAATGTGTGTGTTGTTGTTGAATTTTTTGTGCGGACGGTCAGTCGTCGGCGCGCGGGCGGCGTAGCAGGAGCAGCGCGGCTGCTGCGGCGATCAGCGTGACGGGAATGCTTGCGCCGATTACGGTCGATGAACTGCGCCCCATCGCCAGCAATTGACCCGCGGCCAGCGGCCCGACCACCGAGCCGACGCGGCCCACCGCCACCGCCGCGCCGACGCCGGTGCCGCGCATGGCCGTCGGATAAAACGCAGCGGACAGCGCATACAGCACCGATTGGCCGCCGATCACGAACATCCCCGCGAAGAAGGCCGAGGCCGCCAGCGCGCCGAAGCCGGGCGCCATCGAAAGCGCCGCGAGCGACGCGATGATCCCGACATACATGCCCGCCACCACCACGCCCGAGCGCATGCGGTCCATCAACATGCCGATGCACAACGCGCCGATGCCGCCGCCGATGTTGAAAAAGATCTGCACGTAGCCGACCTGCGCGCGCGTCAGACCGCTTGCCGCCATCAAAGAGGGCAGCCAGTTGAGCAGGAAGTAGAGGACGATCAGCGTGCAGAAGTAGCTGACCCAGATCTGCACGGTGGAGAGGCCACGTGTGCCGCCGAACAGGATTTCACCGACCGGTGCCGGTTTGGCGTGGCCATCGCGCGATGCTTGCGTGAACGCCTTCGAATCCGCGAGAAACACGAGCAGCAGTGGCACCAGCACCAGCGGTCCCGCGCCGCCGACGTAGAAGATGTGGCGCCACTCGGTGTCGCCCGCACTTAGCACGCCGATCACCGACGCGATCACACCACCGAACGGAATGCCGCAATACATCACACTCACGGCGGTGCTGCGCGCACGCGGCTCGACCGCTTCCGACGACAACGCGATCAGGTTCGGCAATGCGCCACCGAGTCCGATACCTGTCAGCAGCCGCACAATCACGAGCGTGTGAAAGTCGCTCACTAGCGCGGTCATGATCGACAGCAGGCCGAACAGGCAGGCGGAGATCACGAGCACGCGCTTGCGGCCGATGCGGTCGGCGAGCCGCCCGCCGAACATCGCGCCAGGCAGCAGGCCGAAGGTGCCGGCGCTGAACGCCAGGCCCATCTGCGCGACCGAGAGGCCGAACTCGCGCGCCATGCGCGGCGCGGCGACGCCGACCGACTGCAGGTCGAGCCCTTCGAGCAGGGCAATCGCAAAACACAATCCGAGGGTGACGAAGGCGCCTGTCCGGCTGGACGTTGCCGGTAGCGCAGTGCCTTCGGTCGAATTCAATGTTCCGGCTCTTTTCACGTTAGTGATCCTTATTAAATGGCGTGGTTTTCCGGTTTCGCTGGAAGTCAGCAGATGCCGAGTCGCCGTCGTGCATGCCAGACGGGTTTGGCATGCGGGCGTCAGATCATCGTCGAGGCCACGATGGAATACCCTGCAGCAGCGCAGCAATCACCGCCGCGCGCGGCGCATCGTTTCGATGGCCAGACGACGGTGCATTTGCTTCGAGGCGATGCGGCGCGTCTCCACACGCCGCATCGTGGACTGGATTTAATATCAGGTAGGCTGATAACACAAGCGCAAATTGTTCGGTGAAAACACCTAGCAATTCGGCGAGGCGGCCAGCGGATCTAGCCGCGCAGATTACGAACGAAAGTTTCGAGGTGGGTCTGCACCGCGCCGGCGGCGTCGAGTTCGATGCCTTCCATCATCTGCTTCTCGATGGCCTTGACGGCCTGCTCGCATTCGCGCAACACGGCGCGCCCTTCGTCCGTCAGTCGCAGCAGCACGATGCGGCCGTGCGTCGGGTCCGGTTCGCGGCTTACCCAGTTGCGGCTTGCCATCGCATTCATCACCTCATTGGCCGACTGCGGCGTGATGAAGGAACGCTCGGCGACCTGTGCGTTGGATGCTTGCCCTTTGGCTTCGAGCACGGAAAGCGCGGTGAATTGCGCGAGCGTCAGGCCGAGCGGCGCGAGCGCTTCGGTCATACGGCGCCGCAGGATGCGGTCGAGACTGCCGATCACATAGGTCAGGCGCAGGCTGGAACGGCGAGTGCGTGTGGCGGTCGGCTCGGCAGGCGAGTTTTGATTTTTGCTCATCGTGGGCAGAAGGTTCGGTCTATCCCGCATCTTAGCGCGCCTCGACGGAAATTCCGCCGCTAGGGGTTTGCACCGAGCGGGCGATTTTCCACTTTACATATCAGGCAGCCTGATATTAAATGTGTTCATCAGGCCGCGGTCGCGGCCAACGTTCACGGAGAAAGCAGATGAGTTATGAAGGCCGTTGGAAAACCGTCAAGGTCGATGTCGTGGAAGGAATCGCATGGGTCTCGTTCAATCGACCTGAGAAGCGCAACGCGATGAGCCCCACGCTGAACAAGGAAATGATCGAGGTGCTCGAAGCCGTTGAGCTGGACGCGGAAGCCCAGGTTCTGGTACTCACCGGCGAAGGCGACGCGTGGACTGCCGGCATGGACCTGAAGGAATATTTCCGCGAAGTCGACGCGGGCCCCGAAATCCTGCAGGAAAAGATTCGCCGCGACGCGTGCCGGTGGCAATGGCAACTGCTGCGCATGTACGCGAAGCCGACCATCGCGATGGTCAATGGCTGGTGCTTCGGTGGCGGATTCTCGCCGCTGGTGGCGTGCGACCTCGCGATTGCCGCCGACGAAGCCGTGTTCGGCCTCTCCGAAATCAACTGGGGCATTCCGCCGGGCAACCTGGTGAGCAAAGCAATGGCCGATACCGTCGGGCATCGTCAGGCGCTGTATTACATCATGACGGGCGAGACGTTCACCGGGCAGGAAGCGGCGCAGATGGGCCTCGTCAACAAGAGCGTGCCGCGCGCCGAGCTGCGCGAAGCTACGCGTGCGCTCGCCGGCAAACTGCTCGAGAAGAATCCGGTGGTGTTGCGAGCCGCCAAGCAGGGTTTCAAGCGTTGCCGCGAACTGACGTGGGATCAGAACGAAGACTATCTGTACGCCAAGCTCGATCAGGCGCAATTGCGCGATCCCGAAGGCGGCCGCGAACAGGGCCTCAAGCAGTTCCTCGACGACAAGGCGATCAAGCCCGGTCTGCAAACGTACAAGCGCTAATCGGTCGCATCGGCGTGGACTTCGGTTCACGCACTACGGTGAGTGATGCAGCGAGAGAGACAGCGAGGAGACGACGGACATGCATGAAGTGACTTTGTTGATCGGCGGCGAAAGCCGCGGCGCATCGGACGGCAAGACGTTCGAGCGGATCAATCCCGCGAGCGGCCAGACTGCTTCGCGTGCGGCGGCGGCCACGTTGGCCGATGCCGACGCCGCGGTTGAAGCGGCCGCGCGGGCCTTTCCGGCCTGGTCGGCGCTGGCACCGACCGAGCGTCGCAAGCGTTTGCTGGCGGCAGCGGATCTGATGGACGCCCGCACCGCGCAGTTCATCGAAACCGGCGTCGCCGAAACGGGCGCGATGCCGAACTGGTACGGCTTCAACGTCATGCTGGCCGCCAACATGCTGCGCGAAGCCGCGGCCATGACCACGCAGATCGACGGCGACGTGATTCCGTCCGATGTGCCAGGCAGTCTCGCGATGGCGGTGCGCCAGCCATGCGGCGTGGTGCTCGGCATGGCGCCGTGGAACGCGCCGGTGATTCTCGGCACGCGGGCCATTGCGATGCCGCTCGCGTGCGGCAACACGGTCGTGCTCAAGGCGTCCGAAGGTTGTCCGGGCGTGCATCGGTTGATCGGCAGCGTGCTGCAGGAAGCCGGGCTCGGCGATGGCGTCGTCAACGTGATCACACATTCCGCCGAAGACGCGCCGGCGATCGTGGAGCGGCTGATTGCGCATCCGGCGGTACGTCGGGTGAATTTCACCGGTTCGACGCGAGTGGGGCGCATCGTCGCGCAGCATGCGGCGCTGCATCTGAAGCCGGCGTTGCTCGAACTCGGCGGCAAGGCGCCGGTCGTGGTGCTCGACGATGCCGATCTGGATGCGGCCGTCGCAGGCATCGCGTTCGGCGCGTTTTTCAACCAGGGGCAGATTTGCATGTCGACGGAGCGCGTGATCGTCGACCGGAAGATTGCGGATGCGCTGGTGGAGAAACTCGCGGCGAAAGCGCGAAGCCTGAAAGCCGGCAACCCGGCCGCAGCGGATTCCGTACTCGGTGTGCTCGAAAGCGCGGCTGCCGCGCGGCGCATCAAGGCGTTGATCGAAGACGCGCATGAGAAGGGCGCGCGGTTGCCGGTCGGCTGCACGGTCGAAGGCGCTGTGATGCAACCGGTGATTGTCGACGGCATTACGCCTGCAATGAAGCTGTATGCGGAAGAATCGTTCGGGCCGGTGGTGACGGTGCAACGCGTGGACGGCGACGAAGAAGCCATTCGAATCGCCAACGACAGCGAATATGGACTCTCGGCAGCGGTATTCGGCCGCGATGTGTCGCGCGCGTTGAACGTCGCGAAGCGCATTGAATCGGGCATCTGCCATATCAACGGTCCGACCGTGCACGATGAAGCGCAGATGCCGTTCGGCGGCGTGAAGAAAAGCGGCTACGGACGATTCGGCAGCAAGGCGTCGATTGCCGAGTTCACGGATCTGCGTTGGATCACGATTCAAACCGGACCGCGGCACTATCCGATTTGATCGTTGCGATCGCGATTTTCATTCTGATCGATAGGAGACAGGCTTTGCATTCCGAGCCGATACAACCGAATACCCCCGGTGCGCCGAAGCGCTACCGGGCGACGACGATCGGCGCTTCATCATTGCACACGCAGCGCCAGGGCGCCACGTGGTATCTGCGCGCGGCAGAACCACTCGGCGAGCATCCGCAACGTATGACGGAGCGGCTCGCAAGTGGCGCGCAAGCGCATCCTGACCGATGGCTCGCGGCACGTCGCGACAGCGACGGTCAATGGATCGGCCTGAGCTACGCAAAGGCGTTGCAAAGCGCTCGCGCAATCGGCCAGGCGCTCCTCGCGCGCGAACTTTCCGCTGAACGGCCCATCGTGATTCTGTCGGGCAACGATCTCGAACATCTGCAACTTGCGCTCGGCGCAATGTGGGCCGGCGTTCCCTATGCCGCGATTTCGCCGGCCTATGCGCTTGCTTCCGGCGACTTCGGCAAGTTGCGCCATACGATCGACCTGCTGACGCCAGGTCTCGTGTTTGCAAGCAGCTACGATACGTTCGCCAAGGCAATCGAGGCGGTCGTGCCGGCCGATGTCGAAGTACTTGCCGCCAACTTGCCACGAGAACAGCCGACGACCCGCAACGTGACTTCGTTCAGCAACCTGCTGAACACAACGCCCACTACGGTCGACTCAGTTCACGCCACGATGAGCCCCGACGTGATCGCCAAATTCCTTTTCACCTCGGGTTCGACCAAACTGCCGAAAGCGGTGCCGACCACCCACCGCATGCTATGCAGCAACCAGCAGATGCTGCTCGAAACGTTCCCCGAGTTCGCGAAGGAGCCGCCGGTGCTGGTCGACTGGCTGCCCTGGAATCACACGTTCGGCGGCAGCCATAACGTGGGCATCGCGCTCTACAACGGCGGCACGCTCTATATCGACGACGGCAAACCGGTCAACGGCAAGTTCGAGGAAACGCTGCGCAATCTGCGCGAGATCGCCCCGACTATCTACTTCAATGTGCCGAAGGGTTGGGAGGAACTGGCGATCGCGCTGGAGCGCGACGAGCAATTGCGCGAGACTTTTTTCTCGCGCGTGAAGGTGTATTTCTTCTCCGGTGCCGGCTTGTCGCAAGCGGCGTGGGACAGGCTCGAACGCGTCACTGAAACGTATTGCGGCGAGCGGATACGCATCATGGCCGGACTCGGCATGACGGAGACGTCGCCGTCGTGTCTGTTCACCACGGGGCCGATCATGCGCGCGGGCTATGTGGGCCTGCCCGCGCACGGTTGCGAAGTCAAACTCGCGCCGGTCGGCGACAAGCTCGAGGCGCGTTATCGCGGGCCGCACGTCATGGCCGGGTACTGGCGCGCCGACGCGGCCGAGTTGGAGAACGTCTTCGACGAAGAAGGCTACTTCCGCAGCGGCGACGCACTGCGCTTTGTCGACATGGCGCAACCGGAACTTGGGTTGTTGTTCGATGGGCGCATTGCCGAGGACTTCAAGCTGAGTTCGGGCACTTTCGTGAGCGTCGGCCCGATGCGGGCGCGCGTGATTTCTGAAGGCGCACCGTATGTGCAGGACGTGGTGGTCGCCGGCATGAATCGCGACGATGTGGGGCTGCTGGTCTTCCCACGTCTCGACGATTGCAAGCGGCTGGCTCGTTTGCCCGTTTCGGCGAGCGCGCAAGAGGTGGTCGAAGCACCCGCCGTGCGCGCGCACTTCGCCACGCTGCTCGACGCGCTCAATCGCGGTGCCACGGGCGGCGCGACCACCATTGCGCGGCTGCGGCTCATGGACGTCGCGCCGTCGCTCGATCTCGGTGAGATCACCGACAAAGGCTCGATCAATCAACGCGCGGTGTTGACGCATCGTGCCGCGCTCGTCGAAGCGATGTATGACGCGGCACAGCGCGATCCCGCGGTGATCGTCGCGAGTGCATGCGGCGCGACGTGACGCGTGCGCCGCAGGATCAGACAGGAAAGGCTAGATGAATCTCGACCAACTCGTCGCAATCGACACTCACGTGCACGCGGAAGTTTCGTGCTGCCAGCCGCCGGATCTGTTCGGCAAGGAATTCGACGATGCCGCCGACAAGTACTTCGGCACCGTGCTGAAACTCGGCCGGCGGCCGACGATTCCCGAGACCATCGAACACTATCGCGAGCGCAAGATCGGCTTCGTGATGTTCACCGTGGACTGCGAAGCGAACCTCGGACGGCGGCGCATCCCGAACGAGGAGATCGCTGAATTCGCGCAGAAAAACCGCGACATCATGATTGCCTTCGCGAGTATCGATCCACACAAGGGCAAGATGGGAGTGCGTGAGGCGCGCAAGCTGATCGAGGAATACGGTGTGCGCGGTTTCAAGTTTCATCCCACGATGCAAGCCTTTTTCGCCAACGACCGGCTTGCTTATCCGCTCTACGAACTGATCGCCGAACACCGGCTCACGGCGGTTTTTCACAGCGGCCATTCCGGCATGGGGTCGGGCATGCGAGGCGGCGGCGGACTGCGCCTGAAATATTCGGAGCCGATTCATCTCGACGACGTCGCGGCGGATTTCCCCGATATGAACATCGTGATCGCGCATCCGTCGTGGCCGTGGCAGGAGCAGGCGTTGTCGATCGCATTGCATAAGCCAAACGTCTATATCGACCTGTCCGGCTGGTCGCCGAAGTATTTCTCGCCCGAGTTGATCCGCCACGCCAATACGGTGCTCAAGCGCAAGATGCTGTTCGGTTCGGATTTTCCGCTGATCCAGCCGGACCGCTGGCTGGAGGATTTCAGGCAGGTCGGTTTCAGGGAAGAGGTGCAGCCTTTGATTCTCAAGCAGAACGCGATCGGCCTGCTGGGGCTTCAGAACGACACCTAAAAGCGTTCGTGGGTAGCAGTGCAGGTCCGCTGCGCACGGCAGAGGCGCTTCGCCGTATACAATTCGGCAGCGCCTGATTTTTGCCTGCTTTTTTGCCCAATACCGACCTGATCTCATCCATGCCGAATCCGACCCGGGCCTTCCTTCTTGGCCCGCTCCTGAAAGGCGTTTCACGCTCCTTCTATCTCACCCTGCGCGTGCTGCCCGTCGGGATGCGCGATCCGATCGGACTCGCCTACCTGCTGGCACGCGCGGCCGATACGATTGCGGACACCTCGCTGATCTCGCCGGAACAACGCCTCGCCTTGCTGTTGTCGCTGCGTGCTCAGGTGAATGGCGCTACCGACGACGGCGCGCTGTTCCAGCGCATGGCCGCCGAAGTGGCGGGGCAGCAGATCCAGTCGGACGAGAAAGTGCTGCTCGAATCGCTCGGCCCCGCGCTCGATGTGTTGTCGCAGCTGAGCGAATCGGATCGCAAGGCCGTGCGCGAGATCGTCTCGACGCTGACCGAAGGCATGGAGTTCGATCTTCGCACCTTCCCCGACGAACGTTCCGGTCAGATCGCGTCGCTGCGCGAATACGACGAACTCGACCGCTATACGTATCTGGTGGCGGGCTGCGTCGGCGAATTCTGGACCACCATGACCTACGCGCACATGCCTGGCACGCTGAAGGAGCGGCCCGAGACGATGGCACGGCGCGGCGTGCGGTTCGGCAAGGCGCTGCAAATGACCAACGTGTTGCGCGATTGCGGCAAGGACTTGCGAATCGGCCGTTGTTATTTGCCGCAGACCCTGCTCGACCAATATGGCCTAAGCGCGCAGGATCTGCTGCTGCCGGCCAATTCGGTGCGTGCCCGGCCGCTGATGGTCGAACTTTTGCGTAAGACACTCGATCATTTCCGCGAAGCCCTCGATTACACGCTAGCGATTCCCGCGTTTTCCGTGCGTTTGCGTCTCGCATGTTTGTGGCCGATTCTGATTGGTCTCGAGACGTTGATCCTGCTCGCGGACAACAGCGCCTGGCTCGATCCGCAGAAAGTGTCCAAGGTGCGACGCAATAGGGTGTATCAGATCATCGCGTCGTCGCTGTTGCTGGTGTCTTCGAATGCGCTGGTGCGCAATGCCATCGAACAGCGAATCAGGCAGATCGAAGCCCGGCTGTGAGGGTGACGGAACACGCGGTGTGTCAGCGAAGCATTCAGGAGTTCCATTTTCTACGGGCAAGACCGGATCGAGCCACGCCGCATAACGGACTGCGTGAAAGCGTGACCTGATTTAATCTGCATCATGGAATAGCCATCGATCGGGAAACCCCTAGGACCGTGTATCCATGGTTCGCGTTAGTCTCTTCAAAAGAGGAGACGAACCATGAGACAAGCGTTCAATATTGCCGTAGTGCTGTTGCTAGGCTATCTGATGGCAGATAGGGCGCTGATGCGTGCGCAAGCGGGAGAGATGGGGACAATAACGTGTCACCAGGGGGCGGAGCTGGTCAAATCGAATGCGCTGAAAAAAGGCTTTGGAGACATCGGGGCCAGCAGCCAGGGCGAGAATTTCCTCTCGAGCTGTCTCGTCACCGGGCGCGGTCAAGTGGGCGATCTGGTCGCACGCGACTGACGCGGGTCACCGGACCCACTATCCGAAACCGGCACGTAGTCCGCCATTGCGGGCGCCGTTTCGATACTGACAAAGGCGCTGCCGAACAAGGCGCCAATAAAAAACGCCCGGACCGTGAAGGGTCCAGGCGAAGCCATCGGGAGCCCGATGACGGAGGTAACCAATACACCACTGGCCCGCGATCGGGGATACTCGGTCGCGGGCCAGTTCGTTTTGAATCATCGCGCACCGGTTACTGGTGCGCCAGGCGGTCAATCGCCGCGCAGCACTTGCCGCTAGTGCAGTTCGACTCGCCGAATGGCTGGTTACGGTCGGGTTACTGCTTGATTACCGCGCGACGCCGCTTAGTTGCCGAAGTAAATCGACTTCGGGCCGTTCGCTTGAACCGCGCTGCCCGCTTGCGAGGCGCCACTCACCACACCACCGTAACCACTTTGCGCTGCCTGTGCGGTGCCGTTCTCACGAGCGACGCGAGCTTCTGCGGCCTGGATGTCGGCGGGGTAGTACGGGTCGGCGAGGCCGGGCTGATAGCCTGCCTTTTCGAGTTGAATCAGTTCGGCACGCACTTGAGCGCGGGTCACCGGCTGGTTGGACTGCGCAAACGAAGCAACAGGAGCGGCGAGTACAGCGGCAATAACGACAGCTTGAATGAGCGATTTCATGATGAACTACCTCCAATTCGGTTTTATCTTGCTACGAACGTTCTTGTTCGTATTCAGTGATTGGATTGTAGTTTTGCGACCTGGATAGAGTAATCCCCGTTTGAGGTAATGTTTGTTGCTAAATTTGAGACAACCAGCCGGAATTCCGCGGGCGAGAAACGCGCGACGATGCACGCGGCGAGCCGTTCACTCGTCGCGTGCATCGTCTGGTTCTTGAACGAAGCGCCAATCAACTGCCCGAGAAAATCGGACCCTGTCCACCCGGCGAGAATTGCTGGAATACCTCGCTGTGCGACGGCGCAGGCGCTGCTTGTGGACGCGCCGCCGAAGCCGTTGCGGGCTCGCGAAGCGTGACGGCGCTGTCCGGCGTGATGGGAACGCTGGGCTTGGCGAGCAACTCGGTCTTTCGCATCGATCCCACCGACGTGCCGAAGTAGTAGCCGATGATGCTGATCCACGCCGTACCCAATGCGCCGACGATCACGTTGACGAGATCCTTGTTCGTGCCCGGCAGCGGCTGGAAAGCCATGAGCAGCAGAATGCCGAAGAAGCCGGCGGTGACCGCCATTGCAAGGACTTTGGGCACCCAGTCCTTATTGCTGATTCCCATGGCGCGTGCGTCGGCCCGATCGGCGGCCTGGATGCGGGCCATATCGCTTTCGTGCGCGAGGCTCGCCTGGGCGGCGCTGACCATCAGTTGTTGCAATTGCAACGAGTTCGCACTTTCGGCTTGCCGCACTTTCTCCAGTGCGGTGGGATCGTTCAACGCGAGTTCCACGACGCCGGGATCGCTCGGCGTGCCGAGCGCATGCGAAATGATCGCGGCGGCGGCCGTCACGCCCACGCCAATCGGACCACCCACGAGGCCGGCGAGAAGCGGTGCGCTGCTGCCGATGTTCGACGCTACTTTAGACCAGTCCATCATGCTGCTCCCAGGAGAAGATTAGCGGCCATTCTTTCGGTCCATCCACGGCTGAAATTGGGCCATGCGTGCAGATTGCGCAGGTAACGCAAGCGATAAGCGGCGAAGCGCATGACGAACTTCAGTGGGTCCGCGCTTTTGACCGCATCGAGTGTGTCCGGGCCGAACTTGCCGTCTTCTTTCGCGCCGGAAGCTTTTTGCATCCACAACACCACCAGGCCGCCGTTGTAATTGGCGTCGAATATCTGGAAGGCCACACGCGGATCGAGTTCGTCGAGATGCAGAGGATCCCAATACTTCTGTTTGGCGATCTGTCTGGCGGTTTCCAGCGGCAGGTCTTTCATGGCGCCGGTATAACCGGCGCTGCGTGCCACGCGCGCCGTGACGCCCCACATTGTTTCACCGCCAGGGTCATGCGGATTGAAGGAGTAACCGCCTTCATTGCCGATCAGAGCCTTGAACGCCTCTTCGAAATTGTCCATCGAACATCTCCTCTTCAACTAGGTGCTTTAGTGCAACGGTTAGGTGCTGCGGGATCAATCCATCTGCATTGCGTACCACTCGGTGCGGCTGGGTGTTCCTTATGCGGTTTGCAACGAAAGCGAGGCGGGCGGGTTCGCAACAGGTCTGACTCCGCCATTGGGTTTCGATGCGTCCGGGCGATTGCCCCCCTGCGCCGCTCGGGCAAGCCGCGCCAGATGACTTTCCCGCGCTGACAAAGTCCCTGCATCGAGTTGTAACGCTTGGGCATATTTGCGCGAGGCGCCGGGCAGATCGCCTTTGCGATCCAGTGCCCGGCCCCATTCCGCGTAAGAGGGCGCCAGATCGGGGCGCAGCGCGACGGCGCGCGAGAGCTTTTCGATCGCTTCGTCATAGCGGCCGACGGTGACGAGCGCTTCGCCCCAATCGTGCAGGTTGTCGACGGAGTCCGGCTTCATTCTGTCCGCCTGCTTGAATGCATCGAGTGCTTCGGCATAGCGATTCGCATGCAACAGCACGTCGCCGAGAAGACGCAGATTTTCGGCCGTCTTCGATTTCTCGCTGGCGCCAGCTCGCAACGCTTCGAGCGCGTCATCGATGCGATGCTGCTGTTCGAGTGCGATGCCAAGGCTTGCGTGCAGCACCGCCGAATGCTTGTACACGGTCAGTGCTTCGCGAGTCTGCTGTTCGGCCTCTTTGGATAGCCCCTGATTGGCAAGCAGCCACGCTTTGCCGGCGAGCGCCCATTCGCCTTGCTCGGAGGCGGGCAGTGCCAGCACTTCGTCGTAGATCGAAACGACCTCGCCGTAGTCGCATTGCGCGAGCGAACACTTGGTTCTCTGGACTTGCGAATAGAGATGACTGGCGAGAATATTCGGCTCGGCAAGACGCATGGCTTTGACCGCAATGTCGTGCACGAACTTCTCCAGATCGCGTCCTTCAAAAGGCACCGTGCTTTCGCGGGAATTGAAGGGGCCGCCTTCAATCTGCACGTGCGCTACATAGGAATCCGCGCTGTCGTTGACCTTCGTGATGCCGACATGAACCATGACATCCGTGCGTTTGATGACGCCTTTGATGAAGCGCACGGTGGTCGCATACGACATCTCCTGACCGGGGATCTGAATGTCCGGTTGTGCGTCGTTGTCCGTCATGGTGTCGTGAGGAATCGACTCGGCGTCCTGGCCGATCGCCCGCATCGAAGACATGATGCGTTCCGCGAGAAAGTTCGACGTGTAGCCGCGTTCCACCAGCGACTGCGGCGTCTCGACAGGTGGCACCAGCAGTTGCCGCGTGAGCACGCCACGCACGACGAGGCAGAAAAAACCGATGGTGAGCACCGCGAAAACCCACGGCAAAACGTACGGCCACAATTGTTTCGGGCCTCGACCGATGAAACCTGCGGTCCGCAACCCGAACGGCACGAGTCCGGCTGAAAAGTGGCGATTTCCCGCGCGATGCGTCGAACCGCTTGCCGCGGAAAAAGACCGGCTTCGCCAATTCATTGGTCGACGTTGACTCTGCACACTCGACATGACGCACCTCGATTTCAGCCGATGTTGGTGAATGCACGACTGGGTGACGGTTGTTACGCATTGACCGTGCCATTGCGCACAGTGCCTTATGCAGCGGGCCTATACGCTATTGCGGCGACTGGGAGGGCGGAAATATGTTGCGCGCGGGCCAACGAATGCCGATCGCAAGTTTGCTGGCGGGAGACAGGTGGGGAGTTTGCGGAGAGGGGAGAAAGGGATGCTTCGATTAGGCGCCGTATTCACTTCGTCCTGTCGCGCGACGGGGAAAATACGGCGTCATTCGTGCAGCGAAGCCGGAGGCGAGCTATTCGGCTATGCGGTCGGCTCCAATACCACGGCGTCGTTCAGTTGCCTCCTTTGAACAGATCTTGCAGGCGCGCCGCCTCGCCATTTTTCTGCGATTGAATGAGTTGCTGGTAGACATCCGCACGCGTCAGTCCCTGTGCTTTTGCAGGGCCACCGGACATCGAAGTGGTGGAGGGTTGCCCACCCACTGCGTCGGCTGCTGTCGGTTGAGCTTGCGCTGTATTTTCCGTACTGGCGTCCTGAGCGTGCGCTTGCCATGCGAACGCGCAAAGCAGTCCGCCTGCGATGATCAGAGCCTTCTTCATGTCCCTCTCCTTCAAACCCTCGGCGTCGCCCTTGCGACACCTCATTGCGAAAGTTCCGCCGGAATTGTCCGCGACACATGCCGGACAACCTGACGGGACACAGGGCGGAGACGGTCACCGGCTTCCTTGTCGAATTCCGCGCAGCGCACCAGAGAGGTGCGTTATCGAAGTGCTTCGTCTAGCAAGGAAAGGTGCGCGCTGAGGCTTTGTTGTTCGGCGGCGGCTCAGAGAGCCGGTCTTGCCTCCACCATGTGAAGGAGACGGGTAGGTCGCGTGAAAATTCAAGCGTTAATCAGCCATCCTGAATGCATATATGGCTCTTTGCTTCAAAAAATCCGATCAGGTTAATTTAGCCTTACTTCCATCTTTCATTTAGCACAAAAAGAAGAATGCCGTTCAGCCCGAGACTGAACGGCATTCTTTTTAACTCGGCCTTCTACACGGCTAATGTAGCTCACTTAAACCGCAGCCGGCCGCCACTTCAACAAGCGCTGTTCGACCGCAGTCAACAGATAATCCGCTGCCAGTGCGACCACGGCCAACACAATCATCGCCGCGAACACACCACTTGCGTTGAACGCGCCTTGCGCAGTGGAGATCAGCAGACCAATACCTTGCTTCGAGCCGAGGAACTCGCCGACCACCGCGCCGACCAGAGCAAAACCGAAGCTCACGTGCAGGCTCGCAAGGATCCAGCTCAACGCCGACGGAATCACCACCGAGGTCGTCACCTGACGGCGCGACGCGCCGAGAATCTGCGCATTTGCGATCATGTAGCGATCCGCTTCACGCACGCCCTGGAACGCGTTGGCGAACACGACGAAGAACACCATCACTACCGCCAGCGCCACCTTCGACGCCATGCCCAAACCCAGCGCAATCACGAACACCGAACCAAGCACCACGCGCGGAATCGAGTTGGCAATCTTGATGTAGAGACTGAAGACATCCGAGAGCAGTTTGTTGCGACCGAGCAGGATGCCGCAAAACACGCCGGCGACCGAACCGATAATGAAGCCGAGTCCGGTTTCTTCGAGCGTGACCCACACCTGGGTGAGCAGCGGACCTTGCGACGTGCCGTTCACGAACCAGTCGATGATCTGTTCGAAAATCGCGCTTGGCATCGAGAAGAAGAACGGGTCGATCCACTTCAGACGCGCGGACAATTCCCATCCGCCGAGCACGACCACCAGCACCACGATACGCAGCGTGATCACCAGCGCGTGACGCTGCCGGATGCGTTTTTGCGCCACACGCTCGACTTGCGCAAGCGATGCGGCGTCGATGCCCGAGCGGGGCATCATCTGTTGAGGGGTAGTAGACATGTTTGCCGTTCCTTGATTAACCGATCTGCACTTCTTCGCGCAGGTCGTGCCAGATGTCGCGCGAGATTTCGATGAAACGCGGGTCGTAGCGCACTTCCGACGTGACGCGCGGGCGCGGCAGATCGATCTCGTACACTTTCTTCAGCGTCGCCGGGCGCGCGGTGAGTACGAATACGCGGTCGGCGAGCGCAATCGCTTCTTCCAGATCGTGCGTGACGAACACCACCGAGCCGACACCGGCCCACAGTTGCAGCAGTTCGTCCTGCATCAGCGTGCGGGTTTGCATGTCGAGCGCCGAGAACGGCTCGTCCATCAGCAGGATTTCCGGTTTATTGATGAAGGTCTGCGCGAGCGCCACGCGCTTTCTCATACCGCCGGACAGTTGATGCGGATAATGCTTGCCGAACTTGTCGAGGCCCACGCGGCGCAGCCATTCGTTGGCTTCGTCGTACGCGGCGGATTTCGAACGGCCGCGATACAGCGGACCTGCCGCCACGTTGTCGAGCACCGAGCGCCACGGGAACACGGCGTCGGCCTGAAACACGAAACCGATACGCGGATCGATGCCGTCCACCGGCGCGCCCATCACACGCACTTCGCCGGTGGTGGGCTTCAGCAAGCCGGTAATCATGCTGAGTGTGGTGGACTTGCCGCAACCCGTCGGGCCGACCACCGCGACGAATTCGCCGCGCGCCACCGACATGCTGAAGTCGCGCAACGCGATCGTCGCCTTGCCATCAGGAGAAATGAAACGGCACGATACGTTGCGCATCTCGATCGCTGGCGTATCGCGTGACAGGGGTTGATTCATCGGCTGGTGCCTCGCTGTTCTCGTGATGTTGAAAGGGCGTTACTTCGCCGCGGTTTTGACCGGTGCCGACACGTAGTCGTTGGTGTAGGTCTTGGCGAGGTCGATATGCTTACCCTTCACCGAAGGATTGAACGCCGACAGCACTTTCAGCACGGTTTCCGGGCCGTCGGGTGGCATCTTGCCGTCCTTCGTGAACATCGGCAGCGACGCCTTCAGCGCGCCGACGTACAGGTCTTTGTTGTTGCCGTAGTAGTCCTTCGGCATCTTCGCGGCGATCTCTTCCGCGCTATGCGTGGCGATGAAGTTCAGCGTCTTCGCGAAAGCGTGCGAGAGCCTCGCGGCGTCGTCCTTGTGCGACTCCGCCCACGCGCGCTGCACGTAGAAGCTCGACGCCGGATACGTGCCGCCGAGCGCGGCGCGCGTGCCTTCGAGCGTGCGCATGTCGACCAGCACCTTGGCGTCGCCGGTCTTCAGCAACTGCGAGACGGTCGGCTCAGTCGTCATGCCCGCGTCGATACGGCTCTGCTTGATGGCCGCGATAAAGCTGTTGTCCGCGCCCACCGGCAGCAGCGTGTACTGTGTGGACGGCACACCCGCACGTTGCGCGAGGTATTGCGTGAGGAAGCTGGTCGACGAGCCGAGCCCGGTCACGCCGAGCGTCTTGCCCTTCGAATCGGCCATGCTCTTGAAGCTGTCCGCGGCCTTGGTAGAGACCATTTCCACTTCACCCGGCACCTGGCCGAAGATCACCAGCGCCTGGATTTCCTTGCCCTTGCTCTGCAGGTCGATGGTGTGATCGTAGAAGCCCACCACGCCTTGCACCGCGCCCGCCAGCAGTTCGTTTTCCGCGTCGACGCCGGCCGGTTGCGAGAGGATTTCGACGTCGAGGCCTTCGTCCTTGAAGTAGCCGAGTTGCTCCGTGAGCTTGGCGGGCAGATAGATGATCTTGGTGGCACCGCCGACCATGATCGTGAGTTTTTCCGCATGAGCGGCGGCCGAAGCGGCGGCAAGGGTGAACGCAACACCTGACACGGCGGCAATCTGGCGCAAGGTACGCATGAGGCAGTCTCCTTTGGTTTGGTCGCCGCTGGGTGTTGCGCGCGGCGCTTTCTGGGTGAATGACGGCGATTATAGAAATTTGAAACCTTCTGCCAGCTTTCTGGACCGAGTGCAAATCATGGGTGTTAACCCGCAAGCTCGCCGCAACCCCGCCGCAACCTCGTCCCAAACACGGCAACGTATGCTGCAAACCACATAGGACGCGCGCAAGCGCTTTGTTTTACGGCACAATCGACGGCCTGACTTTTGCCGTTCCCGCCATGAAGCTGCTGCTCATCGAAGACAACCCCACGCTGGCTCACTGGCTCGCGAAGATGCTGGAGCAGGAGGCGTTCGCACTCGATGCCGTGCAGGACGGCGACGCGGCCGACCAGCTGTTGCGCACCAATCACTACGACGTGATCCTGCTCGACCTGAACCTGCCCAAGCTGTCGGGCAAGAACGTGCTGCGGCGTCTGCGCCAGCGCGGCGACGCGACGCCGGTGCTGATTCTGACGGCGAGCGGCTCGATCGACGAAAAGGTGGAACTGCTCGGCGCCGGCGCGGACGATTATCTGGTCAAGCCGTTCGAAGTGCGCGAGTTGATCGCGCGGATCAAGGTGGCGATCCGTCGGCAGTCGCCCTCGAAGGCAAGCGAAGTGGTGTGCGGCGATCTCGCGTTCGACATCGACACGCGCCAGTTCACGCTGAAGGGCGCGCCGCTGAACGTCACGCCGCGCGAGCGCTCGGTGCTCGAAACGCTGATCCTGCGTCTGGGCAAAACCGTGACGAAGCCGGCGCTGGTCGACGCGATCTTCACGCTCGCCGACGAGCCGAGTGAAGACGCCGTCGAAATCTATATCTCGCGTCTGCGCAAGAAACTCGACGGCAGTTCGGCGGCGATCATCACGCTGCGCGGGCTAGGCTATCTGCTGCGCAAGAAAGAAGATGACCAATAGTCTGCGCATGCGCTTGCTGTGGTGGCTGCTGGTGCCACTCGCGTTGTACGTATTCGTGACCGGCAAGGCCGAATACGACAACGCGCGGCGTACGGCGGATCTGGTGCAGGACAATCAGCTGATCTCATCGGCGCGCATGATCGCCGGCGAAGTGGAATGGGTGGATGGCTTCCTGCGTGTGGATGTGCCGCCCGCCGCGCTCGAAGTATTCGTGTCGCCCTATCGCGATCAGGTGTTCTACAGCGTGAGCGTTGACGACGGACGCCTGCTCGCCGGTACTCCCGATTTCCCGACGCGTCCGCAGCAAGCGCCGGATACGCCGGATCATTACGACTCCCATTTGCAAGGCCACAATGTACGGGCGGTCGGCCTCGTGCGCCTCATGTACGACAACGGCGCGACACGCCGCGTGCGTGTGACGGTCGGTAAAACCGTGCGTTCGCGCGACGCCATGGCCCAGCAGTTGTGGCAACCGCAGCTCGTGAGGCAGATCGAAATGATCGTGTTGGCGGTCGCGCTGGTATGCATCGGCCTGACTTTCGAGTTGCGTCCGCTGATGAAAGTGAAAGAGGATGTGACGGACCGCGATCCGATGCAACTCGAGCCGATTCGTGTCGAACGTCTGCATACCGAGTTGCGGCCGATCGTGGAAGCGATCAATCAGTGCATCGCGCGGCTCGGCGTGCAGGTGGCTGCGCAACGCCGCTTTATCGCCGACGCCGCGCACCAGTTGCGCACGCCGCTTACATTGCTCGGCACGCAATTGCAATTCGCGCGTCAACAGGACGGCTTGAAGCCCGCGCTCGACGAGGCACTGGCCGCCATGCATCGTAGTAACCGTTCGATGGTGGGCCTCACGAACAAGCTGCTTCTGCTCGCGCAAGCGGAGGCCGCGGACAACACGCAACTGGCCGTGGAAACGGTGGATCTGGTGCCGCTCGCCTTGGAGGTCGTGGAAGACCTCGCGTTGCTCGCCCAGGCCAGAGGCATCGATTTAGGCGCCGAACTGCAGGGCGTTGCACCAGTGGCGGGGCATCGCGGGCTGCTTCAGGCGTTGATTGCGAACCTCGCGGAGAATGCAATCCGCTATACCGGCAGTGGCGGGCACGTTACGGTGGGCGTGAACGCCACAGCCGATACCGTCAACGTGAGCGTGCTGGACGACGGTCCCGGCATTCCGGCCGAGTCGCGCAGCCGGGTGTTCGAGCCGTTCTTCCGGGCGTCGGCGGACACGGAGGGCACCGGTTTGGGCCTCGCCATCGTGCGTGAAATCGCGGACGCCCATCACGGCGAAATCACGCTGAAGCCGGGCGAGGGCGGCAAAGGCGTGCACATCAGTGTGTCGTTTCCGCGGGCCGCGGCAGAGCAATCCCAGACGGGTTAAAGCCCGCAGGCAGGTTAGGAAAGGTGTCGGTGAAAACGAATCTTCATCGGCTGCATATATGGGCAGGATTGGCCTCTCACGTAAGGTTTCCATAAGGTTCTCCATTGCATATTCGGCGTACTGGCTGAATAGGCGCGCTCGTGTTCGAAACGTCGAACCCCTTGCTCATAAAAATGGAGAACCAGCGTGATGGAAACGTCGAACTATCGGGTTGTTCTGGCGAACAACAAAGTGCCGGAGGCTACGCTCATTTTCTGGGCGATCAAGATTCTCGCGACCACGGTCGGCGAGACCGGGGCAGATTATCTGGCCGTTCACATGGGTCTTGGCACCGCGCTGACGGACGCGATTATGGCTGTGCTACTGCTCGCCGCGCTGGCCATGCAACTCCGTATGAACAAATATGTGCCGTGGATCTATTGGCTGACCGTGGTTCTGGTCAGTGTGGCCGGCACGCAGATTACCGACGCACTGACCGACAAACTCGGTGTCAGTCTGTATGTCAGCACGATCGTATTCGGCCTGGCGCTCGCTTTGGTTTTCGCGCTCTGGTTTCGCAGCGAACGCACGCTCTCGATTCACACCATTTATACGACGCGCAGAGAGCTTTTCTATTGGGCCGCGGTGTTGGTCACGTTCGCGTTGGGCACGGCGGCCGGCGATCTCGCGACCGAAGCGCTGGGGCTCGGCTTCGTGATCGGTGTGGTGGCGTTCGGCGCGCTGATTGTTCTGGTGAGTTCGATCTATTACGCCGGCGGTAATCCGGTACTGACATTCTGGCTGGCCTACATTCTGACGCGGCCGCTGGGCGCCTCCCTCGGCGACATGCTGTCGCAGTCGCGCGCGTACGGCGGCTTCGGCCTCGGCACCATCAACACGAGCGCGCTATTCCTGAGCGCAATTGTCGTGCTGGTGATTGTCGCCAGTGTGGCCGAACAGCGTACGGTGCGCCCGAGCGCGGCACATGAACCTTGAGCGTGTGCCGCTCGTCGAGTTGCCACGTAGTCCCTTTCAATCCCGTACCGAATCCAACGGAAGATCACCATCATGAATCAACGTGCTCTTGGCAAAGCCGCTATCGCTTCGTTTATCGCGCTCTGCGCGATCAGCTTTGGTCATATCGATGCGGGCCGTGTGAGTCTATTGTCAGCCGAAGCCGCGGAGCCGGTCAAAGTGTCGAAGCTCGGCGATCTCGCACCGTTCCGCAAGATCGCAGCGGACACCGCAGCACTGGTCGAGAAAGGCGATCTGGCGGGTGGTAAGGCGCGCATCAAGGATCTCGAACTCGCATGGGACGACGCCGAACCGTCGCTGAAGCCACGCGCAGCTACGGATTGGCATACGGTCGACAAATCAATTGATCGCGCGTTGAGCGCCTTGCGCGCCAACACGCCGAATGCAACGGAATGCAAACAGTCGCTCGCCGATCTGCTGGCGGTGATGGACCGCATGAGCGGTAAAGTCTGATGCGAGAACGGCGCACGGTTGTGCAATTGATCAGTTGGACAGCGGATCAATTCTGCATCGTTAGGTGGGAAAAGCGCTAAGCGTGCCCGTTAGCACACGCACTTCATTACCGCGGTATCCAAGGCGCCCGAATCTGAGTGCCGATCGGCTTTTTCTTCGCGCCATTTTTCGCCTCAAAGCTATCCAGATCCCTAAGCAAATGCTGGATCTGCGAGGCTTGCGTTTCGGTCAACCGGAATTCGTTCTGTATGCGATGCAGGCGTCTTCGCCAATATGCCGGCTGTAGCACGGGCTCACCGCGAAATGCGCTCAGTGACGGCACCATCACACGCGCCACGTGCGCGATGTCTTCATCCATTGTCATGCCATAACCCCGATGACCTCGCCATTGAGTAGTCGCTTTGGTTCTTATGTCGCGCGTGGACAGAGCCTGTTAGGTGGTGTTTGTCCGAAAGCGGCGGTCATCATCCTACAAACTCACAATTCGTCGGTCAAGGTTTCCGACGCTGATCGACGCAAGGAAAACCCGACACAAGCCGGGTCGTCGCGCGGTTTGTTCAGTCTGAGGTGCGCTTGTTGCGCTGCATGATCTGCTGGTTTGTCACCTCACCACCAACAGCGCAGCACAACGCAAACCAGCCTCAAAACGCAGACGTATAAATCGCCAGCGCATCCGCCTCGCTAACCGGCCGCGGGTTATTCACCAGCAACCGCGTCTGCAACATCGCGTCGCTCGCCATCCGCTCGAGCCCGCTTTGTTCGATGCCGACATCACGCAGACGCGCCGGAATCGCCGTCGCGGCAATCATCTGTTCGAGCCGTTCGATCAACGCTTGCGTCTTGCTTTCATCACTGCCGGTCAAACCCGGCACGACCACCTCGGCGAGTTCCGCGTACAACGGCGCCGCCGCTTCCGCGTTGAAGCGCAATACATGCGGCAACACGAGCGCGTTCGAAAGACCATGCGGCACGTGATAAATGCCGCCGATCGGATACGCGAGCGCATGCACCGCGGCAACCGGTGAATTCGCAAACGCCTGGCCCGCGAAGGTTGCACCGAGCAGCATCGCTTCTCGCGCGTCGCGGTTTCGGCCGTTTTCGCAGGCGGGCAGCAGATTGCGCGACAACAGGTCGAGCGCCTTCACCGCAAGCATGTCGGAGACCGGATTCTTCAGATGCGCGGACGTGTACGCCTCGATGGCATGCACCATGGCATCGACGCCGGTCGCCGCGGTCGCCGCAACGGGCAGGCCAAGCGTGAGTTCAGCGTCAAGCACTGCCAGGTCCGCGATCAGTTGCGGCGCAACCACCCCCATCTTCTTCGCTTCGCCCACCGTCACGATCGACACGGCCGTGACTTCAGAGCCGGTGCCCGCGGTGGTCGGCATCTGTACGAGCGGCAGACGCGCTACCGTGATCTTGTTGACGCCGTACATCTCGCTGAGCGCCTGCTGTTGCTGCGGCGCGAGCACGGCGATCAGCTTCGCCACATCCATCGACGAGCCGCCGCCGAGCCCCAGCACGATTTCCGCGCCGGCAGTCCGTGCACGCGACGTCGCTTCGAGCACGATGTGTTCGGGCGGATCGGCGATCACGTCGTCGATCACGGTGGTGTCCCAACCGTGCGCCGCGAGGTCGGCGAGCGCCGGATTCAGCAACCCGCTCGTGTGCAGAAAACCATCCGTGACGACGCACAGACGCGTCAGCGTCGGAAATTGCGCGCGCAACAAAGCGCCGAGACGGCGCGCCGCACCGAACTCGACGACGAGCGTCGGCACCGTTTGAAACCGGAATGCGTTCATCATGGCGCGTCTCCGGGCACCATATGGCTTTCGACTTCGCGCCGGTCGAGCAGCGGAATAATGGTGCCGAAGCCGAGTCGCTGGAAATGTTCGGTTTCGCGATGATCGGCGAGACCGTCGGCGTCGCTGTACTTTTCGAGAATCACGAAGTGGTCAGGCTCCAGTGGCGAGCGGAAGAATTCGTAGTAAAGATTTTTCGGCTCTTTTCGGGTTGCCGCGGCGAGTTCGGTAAGGAGCTTCACGATCGCGTCGCCGTTGCCGGGCTTGGCGAAATAATGCGCGATCACCTGCAGGTAAGCATTGGCCATCAGTCACTCCAACAGGATGGGTACTTCAACGTTTTAGCGTCAACTTCAGGGTCCAGATTCCATGACCCGCTGTCGCGGGTCGAGACCGCGGCGGCGCCGTTCTTCAACGCATCGAACACGTCGCCCTTATTGCAGACGAAACCCGACGTGACGACCGGCGACAGGGCCTTGCGGTCCTGCTTCGACAGATGCGAGAGCATGGCCGCAGGCATCAGTTGTACCAGATTCGGGTCATTTTGCTCCAATGTCTCGACGCGCTGCGCGGCCACGTGGAGCGGTGCGCCACGAAGACTCTGATGCATCTTGATAGCGCCGAGCGTCGGAGCGGGAGAGAGCCGAACGCGATCGCTTGGGACCAGGACGCGGATTTCCACTATTACACGGCTGTTTCGAGCGACACGCTTCGCCGTCAATAGTACGGATGCCTATACAATTTCACGCCTGCTTACCCAGAGCGGCAAACATCGGTCGGCCACCCTTATGCATTTGGAATCATCAGACAAAGCTATTGGAAATTGTAAGGTTATTCCAATTCTTGATTGAGAATGATTCGCGTTTACGTTAGATTGACGCCCTGTCCTTTTGAGAAAACGGAGCGAATCTATGGCTGAGGTGCTCGTCCGGCGAGAGGCTTCAACAGCGATGCCGATATCGGTTCTCAACGCTGGAAGCGCCTGTCCACCCGTTTCGCGGCGTGCGCGCAGCCATGCGCGTCCGGTCGATTGGGAGAAGGGCACGCTGCTCGACGTGCTGATCGACAACCGCCCGATGCTCGTCAATCTGGCGCGCGGCTTCGTGGGTTGCGCGAGTCTGGCGGAAGACGTGGTGCACGACGTTTTCATCAAGCTGGTCGACTTTCCGGATCAGGACGCGGTGCGTCAACCGGTCGCGTACGTGACGCGCATGGTGCGCAATGCGTCGATCGATGCCTTTCGCCGCCAGAGCCTCGAAAACAGCTATCACGCCGACGAGGACGACGGCCTGCACGTGCCATCGCCGGAACCTTCGCCGGAAGCGGCGCTGCTCGTGCGCGACACGCTGCGGCACGTGTACAACGCGCTCGAGCAGCTGCCGCCGCGCAGCCGCGCCGCCTTCGAAATGGTGCGCCTGCGCGAGGAAACGCTGCAAAGCACGGCGCGCGCCCTCGACGTCTCGCAGACGCTGGTGCATTTCATGGTGCGCGACGCCGAGAAGCATTGCGCCGATTGCCTCGACGCCTGCAATCGCGGCGTGGCCGGCCCCGCATTCTGCAGCGGCCGCGCGCGCCGGCGGTAAAAAAGCGCGCGCGTCAAACGTCAACTGAATAGAAGCGGTGCGCGAGCGAATGCCGGCGCCGCCGTGCCGGGACATGCCAGTGCGCTGTCTGTCCAGGCGCTTCCTGACCTTTTCATCGACTGAGCCTTTCATCATGACGCAAGCACAGCAGACCTCCAACGCGGCAGCCGGCGAGGCGGACGACCTCGTCTACACCGTCGTCATCAACGACGAAGAGCAGTACTCGATCTGGCCGACGTTCCGCGACGTGCCGGCCGGCTGGCGCGAAGTGGGCGTGCGCGGCCAGAAGGCCGAGTGCCTCGCGCACATCGAGACCGTGTGGACCGACATGCGTCCAGCCAGCCTGCGCCGGCACATGGACGCGGCGGCCTAACGCGTCGACCTAACGCGCGCGCAGTGCAATCCGGCGGGCTCGGGCATGCGCCCAGCCACGCCGCTTCAGCAAAAGGATTCAGAGTATGACCATGCTTTCGATGCCGCTGCCCACGCTCGCCGATTTATCGATCGAGCCGGGCTTGCCGACTGTCGTCTCGCCGCGCGCGGGCGCGGAGATTTCATTGGAGGAAGCGGCGCCGCTCTTGCATGCGATCGTCGACGACACGCTCGAACGCGCGGGCGGCGTGCTGTTCACCGGTTTTCGCGTGGCGTCGATCGACGCGTTCCAAAGTTTCGCGGGCTCGTTCGGGCATCCGCTGATCGGTTATGAGTTCGCGTCGACGCCGCGCAGCCAGGTGGAAGGCGCGGTGTACACGTCGACGGAGTATCCGCCGCATCGCTCGATTCCTTTACATAACGAACAGTCGTATACGCGTGAATGGCCGTTACGTATCTGGTTCCACTGCGCGCTTGCCGCTCGCACCGGCGGCGCGACGCCGATCGCCGATAGCCGCGCGATCTACCGCGCGCTCGATCCGGCGCTGGTCCAGCGCTTTACGAAGCGTGAACTGCTCTACGTGCGCAACTTCGGGCAAGGGCTAGATCTGCCGTGGGAACAAGCGTTCGGTTCGGACGACCCGCGCACGGTCGAGCAGATTTGCCGTGCGCGCGGCATCGCATGCGAGTGGCGCGGCAGCGAAGACGGCGAACTGCTGTTGCGCACGCGCGAGCGCTGCCAGGCGGTGGCGCGCCATCCGCGCACTGGTGAACATGTCTGGTTCAATCAGGCGAATCTGTTCCACCTTTCGTCGCTCGATGAAGACATGCAGGAAGCGCTGATCGATTCGGTCGGCCTCGAAAACGTGCCGCGCAATGTCTATTACGGCGACGGTGAACCGCTCGAAGCCGAGGCGCTCGCCGAAATCCGCGGCGTGCTCGATCAGCAGCGGATTGTGTTCCCGTGGCTGACCGGCGACGTGCTGATGCTCGACAACATGTTGACCGCGCATGCGCGCGATCCGTTCGAAGGGCCGCGCAAGGTCGTGGTCGCGATGGCACGAAGCTACAGCGAGGCCGAAGGCGAAAAACGGACGGCCGCGCCATGACGAAATCGCAGGGCGCGGCGCTTGCGGCGCATTCGCTGACGGTCGGCTACCGCGATCACGTCGTGCTCCACGGTCTGAACCTGAACATTTTGGCCGGCCGCGTCACGGCATTGTGCGGACCGAACGGCTGCGGCAAAAGCACGCTGCTGCGCACGCTAGCCGGTTTGCAACCGGCACTGTCCGGCAGCGTCGACGTCAACGGCGTGCCGCTCGCTTCGCACCGGCGCCGCGTATTGGCGCGCACGCTCACCATGCTCGCGCAGTTCAACCAGATCCCGTCCGGCCTCACCGTGCGCGAACTGGTCGCATACGGACGTTACGCGCACGGCGGCTGGCTGCGTGGACTCTCGCGCGCCGACCACGCGGCGATCGACGAAGCGCTCGCCACCAGCGGTCTCGCCGACGACGCCGCGCGCGACGTCGCCGCGCTCTCGGGCGGCGAACGGCAACGCGCGTGGATCGCGATGGCGCTCGCGCAACAGGCGCCGATCGTGTTGCTCGACGAACCGACCACGTATCTCGACATCCATCATCAACTGGACATTCTGCGCGAGTTGCGGCGCCTGAATCGCGAGCGCGGCCTCACGATCGTGTGGGTGCTGCACGACCTGAATCAGGCCGCGGCCTACAGCGACGAAATCGTGTTGATGCGCGCCGGCCGCATCGTCGCGCAAGGCTCGCCTGATGCGATGCTCGACCCGCGTCATCTGAACGAGACCTTCAGCGTGCCGATGCTCAAGATCGCGCATCCGCAAACGGGCGCGCCGATGTGCGTGCCGGCATATGAAGGCGACGCGGCTTCGCTTCGCGAAGAAGCCACGAACAAGGACCTCGCCGCATGACGACGCTTGCAGCACGCAAACGCCTGCGACGTAGCACGCCGGTGATGGACAGCTATCGTGCGCCTGTGAAAAGCCGCGTCACGACCATCGGCGCCGCGCTCATTGCGTTGATCTTCGGCGTGGCCGCGATGCGGCTTGCGCCCGGTTTTCGCACCTGGCTTGCCGCGCCCGCGGGCAGCGACGCCGCGCAACTCGCCGGCATCCTGTTGTTCGACCTGAGCGTGCCGCGCATTCTGGCGGCGTTGGTGGCGGGCGGCTGCCTCGCGGTGGCCGGCACGTTGTTTCAATCGCTCACGCGCAACCCTTTGGCTTCGCCCGATCTGCTCGGCATCACCGGCGGCGCGCAACTCGGCTTGCTCGCGGCGATGCTGGTGCCGTCGCTGGCCGGCGTGGCGTCCGTGCCGCTACTGTTCGTGTGCGGTCTCGGCGCCGCCGTGTGCGTGGCCGCGGCGGCAGGCGGCTGGCGCGCGACGCCGTTGCGGCTCGTGCTCGCCGGCAGCGTGTGCATGCTGTTGTTCTCCGCGCTGACCACGCTGATTCTCGCGTTCTTCGAGCAGAGCATCGTCGGCGTGTCGTTGTGGGCGAGCGGCAGTCTTTATCAACCTGGCGCGGCGGGTTTGAAGATCGCCGCGTCGTGGCTCGTGCTGCCGCTGATTGCCTTGCCCTTCGTGATTCGTCCACTCGATCCGCTCGCCCTCGGCGATGACGCGGCAGCGGCGGCCGGCGTTCGCGTGGACGCGACGCGGCTAGCGGCGATGGTAGTGGCGGTGGGCTTCGCAAGCGTCGCGGTGAGTGTCGCGGGACCGCTCTCGTATGTCGGCCTGATCGCACCCAATCTGCTACGTCAGGTGCGCGGCGCGAAATCGTCACGGCTCGCCGCGCTCGTGCCCTTGTCCGCATTGGTCGGCGGCGCGCTGGTGCTCGTCACCGATAGCGCCGTGCAGGCGCTCGATCTCGATGCGACCCTCTCGACCGGCGTGGCGATCGCCTTCGTCGGCACGCCGTTGATGCTCGCGATGGTCCGCAGCGGCGCCGCGTGGTCGGGCGCACTGCATGCCGGTCAGGAGCGTGCCGTCGTGCGCGCGGGCGCGCGCTTCGTGCGCATGGTCGATGCGTGGCCGTGGCCGCTGACCGCAAGCGTGCTGGTGCTGCTCGGCATCGTGCTCGTGTGCGCGGGCGCATCGTTCGGCCCCACGACGATCGGCGGGCCGCGCTGGCTCGCTGCGTTCGATCACCGCGACGAGCTCGCGAGGATGTTGCTCGATCTGCGTTTGCCGCGCCTCATCTGCGCGTTGCTGGCGGGCGCGTTGCTTGCCGCGAGCGGGGTGCTGATGCAAAGCATCGTGCGCAATCCGCTTGCCGGACCTGAAGTGCTGGGCGTGACGCAAGGCGCAGGCCTCGCGACGCTTGCGGCGCTCGTGATGTGGCCGCTTGCCGCACATTCGACGCTGGCCGCCGCTTCGCTCGCGGGTGGCGGCGTCACGCTGGCCTTGACGCTCTTGCTGAATCGCCGGCATCGCTATGCGCCGCTCGCGGTCGCGCTCACGGGCATCGTTATCGGCACGCTGTGGACGACGCTGTCGCAATGGCTCATCACGCAGCAAAGTGTGCAGCCGGCGCGCTTCGTCGTGTGGCTGGTCGGCGGCACGTATGGACGCAGTTGGGGCGAAGTGACGACGCTGCTGCCGTGGTGCGTGCTGGCCCTGCCGGTGTTCGCGCTGCTCGCGCGGCCGCTCGATCTGCTTGCATTGGGCGACGACCAGGCCGCGTCGCTGGGCTTGCCGATCGGCGTGCTGCGTCCGCTGGTGCTGACCGTCGCGACGCTGGCGGCGTGCGCGGCGGTGGCCGCGGTGGGGCCGGTGGGCTTTATCGGTTTGATGGCGCCGCATCTGGCGTCGATACTCGGCGCGCGGGCTCATCGCACGCGCTTGTGGCTCGCGGCGGCGTGCGGGGCGCTGGTGCTGGTCGTGGCCGATATCGCGGCGCGCACGCTGCTGGCGCCGCGCGAAATTCCCGCCGGCGTATTGACTGCGCTGATCGGCGCGCCTTATCTGCTTGCGCTGCTGATCGTGGAGGCTCGGCGCGAGAAGCGGGGCAAACGGTGATGCGGCAACCTGATCACGACAAGCGCGCGCAGTGCTTCGCAGGCTTCGCGCCGGAGTCGATCGCGCATTATCTCGAGCATGTATGGCTCGGCACGCCAAACGCAAGTCAGGAGCCCGCGTTGGCTAACGATCACGCCGGCTCGCTGAAGGTGGCCCGCGTCAGCGAACTGGCGGAGCATCGCGCCGAATTGCTCGATGCGATGGTCACGCTCTACGGCGGCGAGCGCGAAACGCATGCACGCGCATTGTTGTCGCAATGGACCAAGTACTACTTCGGTTTTGCGGCGACGGCTGGGTTCGTTGCGGCAGCACTGCTGCGCCGGCCGCTTGCGATGTCGCCGGATAAAACCCATATCGTGCTGCGCGACGGCCTGCCTATCGCCGCGTATTTCGAGCACGACGCATTGCAGCCGGTTGAGTGCGACCCGTCACGCCGTTACGCGCCGCTCGTCGAGCATCTCAATGCGGTGATCGAGACGCTGTGCGCGATGACCAGAATCGCGCCGCGCGTCTTGTGGAGCAACGCGGGCAATCTGCTGGACTACCTGTTCGAACAATGCGCGCCACAATTCGATCTGACCGACGACATCGCGTGGCTGTTCGGTCCAATCACTGCCGATGGCGAGGCCAATCCGCTGCGTCTGCCGGTGCGCCTTGCAAAACCGCGCGCTGCGAGTTTGCCGAATCCGTTAAGCGCACGACGCGTGTGCTGCGTACGTTATGAAATTCCTGGAGAGACGCAACTGTGTGGACGCTGCCCCCTGCTATTGACGATGAGCGATGCGGAAATCGCATTGCAGGCCGCTTCGCATTGACACCAATGACGCCATCGGCGCCGTGGTCGCGCCGCACGAAGAAAAGCCCCTGTTTCAGGCGACTTTGCATAAGTGTTGCGGTGGCGGCCACGCTGTTCTCCAACTCGTGTGCGTATGCGCAAGGCAGTGGCAGCGTCGCGCCTTCAGCGGGCACGAGTCATCCAGTTCACACGAACACCGCACAAGCGCAGCAGCAAACCTGCACGCCGCTCGCCGACAACCCGATCGTGTCGCAAGCGAGTCCGTCGCTGCCCGCACAGCCGAAGCGCATCGTCGTCCTCGAATTCATGTTCGCCGAAGACCTCGCTGCGGTCGGCATCACGCCGGTGGGCATGGCCGATCCCGAGTATTACCCGGTTTGGATCGGCTACGACAACGCACGTCTGGCGACGGTGCCCGATATCGGCACGCGGCAGGAGCCGAGTCTCGAGGCGATTGCAGCGGCCAAACCGGATCTGATTCTCGGCGTGGGTTTGCGACATGCACCCATTTTTGCGGCGCTCGAACGCATCGCGCCGACCGTACTGTTCAAGTACGGCCCGAACTTTAGCGAAGACGGCGCCCGCGTCACGCAGCTCGATTGGGGCCGCAAGATTTTGCGCACCATCGGCTGTCTCACGGGACGCGAGGAGGAGGCGCGCGCCGTCGAAGCCAAGGTCGACGCAGGTTTCGCCCGCGACGCGCAGCGTCTCGCCGACGCAGGCCGTCGTGGCGAACAGGTCGCGTGGTTGCAGGAATTGGGCTTGCCGGACCGTTACTGGGCATTCACCGGCAACAGCACGGCGGCAGGCGTCGCGCACGCGCTCGGACTCAGCTTGTGGCCCGCCGAAGCGACGCGCGAAGGCACGGCGTACGTGAGTTCGGAAGATTTGTTGAAGAAACCGAAGCTGACCGTGCTGTTCGTCAGCGCGACTGAAACGGATGTCCCGCTTGCCACCAAACTCGATTCGCCGATCTGGCGTTTCGTGCCGGCTCGCAGCGCGGGGCGCGTTGGGCTCGTCGAGAGGAATATCTGGGGATTTGGCGGGCCGATGTCGGCGCTGCGGCTTGCGGATACGATGACTGATACGTTGTTGTCGTTGCCGCCACCTGCAGTGAAAAAATAAGCGGCTTCTATTGAGACTTGCTGCGCGCCTGAACAACGGCGTCCAGCAAGTCTATTCACCTCATCATCCGATCGTACCGTTGGCCACCGCCGGCTTCAGCACCGCTTGTGCCGAACCATGCGTCTCACTGACGATACTGCCATTCTCCAGCTTCAACACCCGATCCGCGAGATGGAAGTACCGGTCATCATGGCTGATCACCAGCACGGTCTTACCGCGCGAGCGCAGTTCCGGCAGCAGTTGTTCATAGAACACCGCTTTGAACTGCGGGTCCTGATCCGCGGCCCATTCGTCGAACAGATAGAACGGCCGGTCTTCCAGATACGCGACCACCAACGCCAGGCGTTTGCGCTGGCCAGTGGAAAGCGCTCGCGTAGAGAACGCACCGTTCACCACCTGCACCTTGTGATCGAGCGCGAGCTTCGCGACCAGCGCGTTGGCACGGGCATCCGCCTGCGCGCGCGAGGCGTCGTTCGGATCGACGATGCCGAGCAGCGCGTCGAACAGATGGAAATCGTTGAACACGGCCGTGAAGCGCTGACGATAGGCGGCGCGTTCAGCTAAGCCGACCGCCTTGCCGTCCAGTTCGATCGTACCGTCTTCGGGTTCATAGAGACCGGTCAGCACTTTCGCGAGCGTCGTCTTGCCGCTGCCGTTGCCGCCCACGATGAACACCAGCTCGCCAGGCCTGAAGGTCAGATTGACCGGCCCGACGCGGAACATCCGCTCGTCGCGCTCATGAAAGTACGAATGCGTGACGTTGCTGAGCGTGAGCGTGCGATACGGCGCGTGCGAAGCGTTTTCATCGGGCGGTGGCGAGGTGCGCAGCGCGCCGAATTCGCCCATCACCTTCTCGATGCGATCGAGCGAGACGCGCGCCGCATTGAGCGTCGGCACGTTGTTGAGCAGACCGTCCAGCGGCAGCAGCATGAACAGGAACACCACCACGTAGCCCGATGCCGACGGCGCATCGGCGTGCACGCCGAGTGCCGGCCAGAACGCGGCGACGCCCAGAAACACATAAAACAGGAACACGATCCAGCCGACCCCGACCGCATAGGCGCTGAACGCCTTACGCCGATGGTCGCGCACTTCGTCGATGGCCGAGCCCAGCTGGCCGTCCACGAACTGACGCGAACGCGCCTGATGCAGCTTCAGTTCCTTCGCACCGGTGAAGAGCGCGCCGAGATAGCCGAACAGTTTGTCCTGCGAGCGGCCCGCGGCTTCGAGCGAGGCGATCGCGCGTTTGTCGCCGGCGTGATAGCCGAGCGAGCCGACCAGGATCGCGGCCACCGCGAGCAGGCAGACCGGCCACGACAGCCACGCCAGATAACCGAGGCAGCCGAACACGATCGAGCCATGCATCACCAGATTGGGCAGCGCGAAGAACAGCATCGACACGTTGGTGGCGTCGTCGGTCAGTACGGACTGCACGGGCGCCGCGCCGATACGTTCGACATCGCGCAACTCGGCTTCGGCGACGCGCCGCGCGACGTGTTCGCGCAACTGCGCCATCGTGTCCTGCGAGAGGCGCGCGAACAGCACGCCGGTGATCACGCGCGTGACGAGCGCGACGACCGCGCACAACGCGAAGCGCATCGCGAGCGACATATCGGCGGCGCCCGGTTGTGAGAGCGCGCGGCTAAGTGTCGCCACGAGCAGCACGCTGGCGATGCCGTTCAGCACGCAGGCCGTCAGCGCGATCGCGAAGGAACCGCGAGAGCGCTTGAGCAGCGCCACGATTAGGCGCATGGCGGGTTTGCCCGCAGGGTTGGAGGGAGGTGAAGCAGACGAGGGTGGCGCGTCGTAGCGCTCGTTGGCAGCGGTCATCGGCAATGTGTCGCAGTGGGTCGCAAATGGATCGGCGAATGGCGGCGCATGCGTGCATGTGGCCATTCAGCGGGGCGCAAAGACACGCCCCTCGCCTGATAGACGAATGGGCGAAGCAAACATTTACCGTGCGCGTTCCTCTGCCACGTCAAAAAGATGCAGTCCAAATAAAAACAACGCACGCGGTAAAGATTTGCGATCGCGGATCGTCACACCAATGAAGCGGCCCATTGCGGCCTGCGACTTGGCCTATGCGGCCAGTTCTAACGGATTTCATGCCCATGACGAGCTTCCCGATTGCGTTGCACCACCAGATCCGCGCCATGGCGCGCATCGATCCCGATGCGCCCGCGCTGGCGTCCTTCACGCCGCATACCGTGCGGCTGACGCGCGGTGAACTGGACAGTCGCGCGGCGCGGCTTGCCGCACGGCTGCGCGCAGCGGGTGTGACGACTGAAGTGCGTGTGGGTGTTTGCGTCGCGCGTTCCTGCGATCTGTTCGTCGCATTGCTCGCTGTATTGAAGGCGGGCGGCGTGTTCGTCGCGCTCGATCCGCGTCATCCGGCGGCGCGCCTCGATTGGGTCGCGCGGGATGCGGGGCTCGTGCACGGCATCGTCGACGGGTCCGCGGATGCGGCGATGCGTGCGCGTTTCACGCAATGCTTCGACGTTGCAAGCGCTGCTGCGACAGATGTGGCGGCGCCTCGTTTCGACGGCGATGCAGAAGACACGCCGGTGCATCCGCGCGCGGCGGCCTACATGATCTACACGTCGGGGTCGACCGGCACGCCGAAAGCCGTGGCCGTCGAACACGGGCCGCTTGCCGCGCACGGTGAAGCGCTCGCTGGCTCGTTGCCGATCGGTGCCAATGACCGCGTGCTGCATTTCGCATCGGTCAATTTCGACGTCTCGATCGAAGCGTGGTTAGTACCGCTTGCCGTCGGCGGCAGCGTGGTGATCAGTGATCCACCGCCGTTCGCGCCGGAAACCACGCATGCGTTCATGCTGCGTGAAGGCGTTACCAATACGACGCTGCCGCCTGCTTATGTGCGCGAGTTCGCGAACGTTTGCGAGCGCCTCGGCGTGCCGCCTTCGCTGCGCACGCTGCTGTTCGGCGGCGAAGCGATGTCGCAAGACAGTTTCGACGAGATTCGCCGCGTGTTCCCGTCGGTGCGTCTCGTCAATGGCTATGGACCGACCGAGGCGGTGATCTCGCCGATGTTGTGGCCCGTCGATCCGGGCATGACACCGGCACTCGAGGACGGCAATGGTTTTGCCTCGCTGCCGATCGGTTGGCCGATCGGGCGACGCGTGGCGCGCATCGACGGCGCGGCGCAACTGGGCGAAAGCGGCGAACTGCTGCTCGGCGGCGTGTGTCTCGCGCGCGGCTATCACGGCCGCGCGGCGCTGACAGCTGAACGTTTTCTGCCGGATCCGACTGGCGAACCGGGCGAACGGATTTACCGCACCGGCGACCTCGCGCGTGAACGCGCGGACGGCTCGTTCGATTATCTCGGCCGCATCGACGATCAGGTTCAGGTGCGCGGCGTGCGCGTCGAACCCGGCGAGATCGCGGCTTGTCTGCTGACGCATCCGGCAGTGGCCGACGCGGGTGTGCTGGCCGAATCTGCTCATGGCCGAACGCAACTGATCGCATGCGTCGTGCTGCAAGACACACTCGACGATGCCGCGCTGCAGGCGCATCTCGCCGCGCATTTGCCGCAGGCGTGGATGCCGCATCGTTTGGTGCGCTTCGAGCGCCTGCCGTATACGTTGAACGGCAAGCTCGATCGCGCCGCATTGCGCGACTTCATTGCCACGATGCCGGCTGTCGTCGATGCGAATCACGTCGCGCCTCGAACCGCTACCGAAACGCGCCTCGCCACGCTTTGGCAAACCCTGTTGAACGACCCTGCGCCGATCGGCTGCAGCGACCGCTTCTTCGCACGCGGCGGCGATTCGCTCGCAGCGACGCAATTGCAGGCGGCGATCCGCATCGAATGGCGCGTGAATCTACGGCTCGACGCGTTGTTCGACGATCAACCGCTCGAAGCGCTGGCGCGTCTGATCGATGCCAGCGAGACTGAAACGTCGGTGGGTTCGCATGCCATCACTGTCGTGCGGACCGCCGATGCGCCGTTCATGGATCGTGCCGCGTCGTTCGCTCAACAGCGGTTCTGGGTGCTCGCGCAAACACAGGACGCCGGCGCGGCTTATCACGTTGCCGTGCAATGGGATGTGCAAGGCGCACTCGATATCGGTACGCTGCAACGCGCGCTCGATTGTTTGATCGCGCGTCATCAGGCGTGGCGAACGACGCTGGTCGAGTCCGACGACGGCATCGTCGTGCAACGCATTCATGCCCGCTTACCGGTTGCGATTGCGCAAATCGACTTGCGCGGCGCCGGCGAGCCCGAGCGTGCATCGCGCTTGGTGGCGTTCACGGAACAACATGTCGGCGCGCCTTTCGATCTGTCGAAAGGTCCGTTGGTGCGCGCCGCGCTCGTTACGGTCACTGACGACACGCAGCGCTTCCTGTTGACCGCGCATCATTCGATCAGCGACGGCTGGAGTTCGCGCTGTGCGTTCGAAGAACTGCGCGCCGCCTACGCCGCTTTCGCGACGGGAAACGAGCCGCAATTGCCCGCGTTGACGGTGCAGTACGCCGACTACGCGCAATGGCAACGCGACTGGCTCGCGGCCGGCGAAGGCGAAAGGCAACTGGCTTACTGGCGCGACGCATTGCGCGACGCGCCCGAAGCGCTAGCACTGCCGCTAGACCGGCCGCGCTCGCCGGAGCACGACTATCGCGGCGGCCGCCTCGCGCTGCGTTTGCCCGTGGCGCTATCCGAAGCCGTGCGCGAAACGGCGCGACGCGCGCAGGCATCGCCGTTCACGGTACTGCTTGCCGCCTTCGACGCCTGGCTTTACCGATTGACCGGCGCGACCGATGTCGTCGTGGCCGCGCCGATCGCGCATCGGCAGCGGGCGGAGACTGCGCCGCTGGTAGGTCTTTTCCTCAACACGCTTGCGCTGCGCGCGCGCGTAGCGCCGGACCAATCGTTCGCTGCGTTGCTCGACGGTGTACGCCGTTCCGCGTTCGATGCGTTCGCGCATCAGGATGTACCGTTCGATCAGGTGCTCGATGCCGTCAAGCCGCCGGTGCGGCGCGGCGATGCCTGGCTGAAGGTCAAGTTCGCGCAGCAGTTCGATCTGGAACTGTCGGCTGAATTGCCGGGCGCTTCGGTGCGCATGTCGCCGGGGCTGGACCTCGCCGCGCGCTTCGACTACGCGCTCGATTTCACGGACGACCCGCGTGGCATCGAGCTTGTCGTCGCGTATGCGCTCGACGGTATCGACGAACGGACTGCGCAGGCATGGCTGCACAGCTACGCCGCGCTCGTCGCCGATGCCGTGCGCGATCCGCAGCGTGCGATTGCCGAACTGGATTGCGCGGATAGCGCCGACTATCGCGCCGCGCGGCGTGGCCGCGAGTTGAAGCCGGCGGCTGGCAACGTGCTCGCGCTGTTCGCGCGGCATGCGTGTGAAACACCGCATCGCGTGGCGCTCGCGGACGCCGATACTCAGCTGACGTATGCCGAAGTCGACGCAGCGTCGGATCGTATCGCGTTCGCTTTGCGGGAGCGTGGGGTAAGTGCAGAGCAACCGGTGGCCGTGTGTATCGAGCGGTCGGTGCGCTTTGCCGCCGCGCTGATTGGCGTGATGAAGTCCGGTGCGTACGTCGTACCGCTCGATCCTGCCGCGCCGCATGAGCGTCTGACGGCTTCGGTTGAGGCATGTGGCGCGCGGTGGATCCTGACAACAAGTAAAGACGTCACGACTGTAGGCGCAGCGACCGCGCTCGATTTCGATACGCTCACGCAAGCGTCATCGTCGGCGAGCGTGGGTGACACGACCGCAACCGCGTCGCACACGCCCCCGTTGGCGAATCAAGCCGCCTACCTGATCTTCACTTCGGGCTCGACCGGCACGCCGAAAGGCGTGGTCATCTCGCATGGCGCACTGGCCGACTATGTCGAGGGCATGCTGGACGAACTCGCATTCGTCGCCGACGCATCCATGGCAATGGTCTCCACCGTCGCTGCCGACCTCGGCCATACGACGCTATTCGGCGCGCTGTGCTCGGGCCGCACGCTGCATCTGCTGCCTGCGCAATGCGCGTTCGATCCCGATCGCTTCGCGTACGAAATGCGCACGCGCAACGTCGGCATTCTCAAGATCGTGCCGAGTCACCTGCACGCGCTGCTCGACGCGCAACATCCGGCCGATGTGCTGCCCGCGCATGCGCTGGTGACAGGCGGCGAAACGCTGCCTTGGTCGCTGGTTGAGCGAATCGCGGTAATCAAGCCGGCCTGCCGCGTGATCAATCACTATGGCCCGACCGAAGCAACGGTGGGCGCGTTGACGTGCGACACGTCTTCGCCAGCGCAAGCCGCAGTGTATGCGCTGAGCGCGCACGCCGTGCCGCTCGGTCTGCCATTGCCGAACGCCTATGCCTGCGTGCTCGACAGCCACGGCGCGAGCGTGCCGCCGGGCGCAATCGGCGAGTTGTATCTCGGCGGACCGGGTTTGGCGCGCGGCTATCTGAATCGCGCCGCCGCGACCGCCGAGCGTTTCGTACCGAATCCATTCGCGCCGGGCGAGCGTCTTTACCGAACGGGCGACCGCGTGAGACTGCGCGCAGATCATCGTCTGGATTTTCTGGGCCGGCTCGACGATCAGGTAAAGATTCGCGGCTACCGCGTCGAACCTGGCGAGGTCAGTGCGGCACTGCGCGCACTCGACGGTATCGCTCAAGCCGAAACACTTGCTGTCGAGCAGGAAGGGCGTTTGCGTTTGGCATCGTTCGTCGCGTTGACGAGCGGTGCGCGCTTCGACGAAGCCGCATTACGCGCGGCATTGAGCGCCCGTTTGCCGGACTACATGGTGCCGGCCGTGTTGCAGCGTGTCGTCACCTTGCCTGTGACCGCCAACGGCAAGGTGGACCGCGCGGCATTGCGGGCGCTGGCGGCTGCACCGGCGCCGCTGGTGGCCACGGGCGATGCGCCGCAAGGCGCAACGGAAGAAGTCCTCGCCGCCGTCTGGATGGACGTGCTCAAAGCCGAACGCGTAGGCCGCGACGACAACTTCTTCGAGCTGGGCGGCGATTCGATTCTGGTGTTGCAGGTGATCGCCCGTTCGCGCAAGCGCGGCGTGCGCTTTACGCCGAAGCAACTGTTCGATGCGCCCACGCTCGCGCAACTCGCGCGTGTCGCGACGACGGTGGATGTTGCTGTACAACAGGCTGCACCGGGCGCATCGAAGGCGCAAGCCGTACCATCCAAACTTGAGCAGTCCGCCGCGCTCACACCTGCGCAACTGCGTTTCTTTGCACTGGAGATTCCGCAGCGTGGCCACTGGAATCAATCCATCGAACTCGACACGCAAGCGCCTTTCGACTTCGACGCTTTCGCGCGCGCATTCGAAACGCTGCTGACACACCACGAAATTTTCCGCCAGCGTTTCACACCGGTTGGTGCGCAAGGCGAATGGCGACTGACTTTGGGCGAGCGCGCATTCGAAACACTGCCGCTCGCCGCAGTTTCCGCACGCGACGAAGCCGACGCGCTAGCCCAATTCGACGCATTGCAAAGCACGCTCGATCTGAAGCACGGCCCGCTCGTCTGCGCATTGGCCGCGCTGCTGCCCGACGGCACGACGAAGCTCTATCTGGCGATCCACCACATCATCGTCGACGGCGTGTCGTGGCGTGTGCTGCTGGATGATCTCGACGCCGCCTATCGCGCCGCTTGCGAGCGCCGCAGCGTGCGACTCGCATCGACGGGAACGAGCGCGCAGGAATGGGCGGCACGGCTGGCACGCGCCGCGCTCGACATCACGAACTCTCCGTTTGCCGCCGAACTGCCGTACTGGACCGCGCTCGCCGCGCCGTACGACGATCTGCCGCTCGACCGTCCGCAAGCCAAGGCGAGCAACGCCGACGCGCAATCCGTGATCCAGACCATCGGCGCCGATCTGACGCGGGCCGCGTTGACGGAAGCGAATGCCGCTTACCGTACGCAGATGATCGAACTGCTGATCGCGGCGCTGGCGCAGTCGCTCGATATGCCCGTGTGCCGTATCGAACTCGAAGGCCACGGCCGTGAGGCTTTGTTCGACGACGTCGACGTCAGCCGCACGCCTGGCTGGCTCACGAGTCACTATCCGGTGCAGTTCACGCTTGAAAGCACGCCGGCGGCCACGCTCGGCGCGGTCAAGGACACACTGCGCGCGGTGCCGAACAAAGGCCTCGGCTTTGGCGTGCTGCGCCACTACGGCGACACGGCGACGCGCGCCGCGCTCGCCGCCGTGCCGCGCCCGCATGTGACCTTCAACTATCTCGGCCAGTTCGACGCGCCGCGCGATGCGGTGCTCGTGCCGCGTTTCGGCGGCGCGGGCTGCGAGCGTGATCCAGCGGGGCCGATCGGCAATGCGCTGGCGATTCACGCCTATATCGACGGTGACGCCACGCGCACGCTCAAAGTCCATTGGGTCTACGGCGCGACGCAATTCGAGCGCGCCACGGTGGAAGCCATCGCGCAGCGCTTCGAAAGTGCGCTCGCGGACTTGACCGCCGCATGTGCGGCGCGTCTTGCGCAACGCGGCGGTGGCGCAACGCCAGGCGACTATCCGCTCGCGCGCGCGGGCGGTTTGACGCAGGCCGCGCTGGAGCGCGTGCCGCTCGACTTGCGCACCATCGACGACATCTATCCGCTTTCGCCGATGCAGCACGGCATTCTGTTCCATTCGCTGTTCGCGCCGGAGCAATCGACCTATGTGAATCAACTGGTCGCGACGTTGATCGAGCCGGACGTGCAACGCCTGCGCGCGGCATTCGAAGCCACCGTGCCGCGCCACGACATTCTGCGCACGAGCTTCACGCCGGTCGAAGCGACGCCGATGCAGCTCGTGCATCGCCAGGCGCGCATGCCGGTGGAGATTCTCGATTGGCGCGAGCGCGGTGCGGATGCGCATGATGCATTCGAAAGCTGGCTCAGCGCCGACCGTGCGCGCGGTTTCGATCTGACCTCGCCGCCGTTGATGCGCGTCGCGCTGATCCGCATCACGGACGACGCGTGGCGTCTCGTCTGGACGCGTCACCATTTGCTGCTCGACGGCTGGAGCACGGCGCGTTTCTTTGCCGACGTGCTGCGCGACTATATCGAACCGCTGCGTCCGCAACCCTTCGCGGCGCCCGCGAAGACGCGCTATCGCGACTTCATCGCGTGGCTGGCCGCGCGCGACTCAGAAAGCGAGCGCGCCTTCTGGTTGCAACGTCTTGCATTGCTCGAAGAACCGACGCTGGTTGCCGAACGTGAATCCGCGAGCCACCGCGAGCCGCAGCATTTCACGCGGCGTGAGTCGCTTGACGCGGCGACGATGGCACGTCTCACCGATATCGCGCGCCGTCTGAAGATCACGGTCAACACGATGGTGCAGGGTGCATGGGCGCTCGCCTTGCAGCGGATGACGCATCACACTGCCGTCGCTTTCGGCGCGACCGTCGCCGGCCGTCCTGATGCCTTGCCGGACGTCGACACCGTGCTCGGTCTTTTCATCAACACACTGCCGGTGATTACCGCACCGCTGCCGCAACGCCGCGCATCGGCATGGCTGCACGATTTGCAGCGCGACAATGCCGCGGCTGCGGAGCACGCACATACGCCGCTGTACGAAATCCAGCAATGGGCCGGCCAAGGCGGTGGCGCATTGTTCGACACGCTGCTCGTGTTCGAAAACTATCCCGTGGATGAAGCATGGCAAGGGCGCGACGAGCGCGCGCTCAAGCTGCGTGAGTTGCGCAATATCGAAGCGACGGATTTCGCGCTCACGCTGGTGATCGAAGCGGGTGCCACGCTCACGATCGACTACGGCTACGATGCCGCGCAACTCGATGAGACGCGCGTCGCCGCATTGCATCGCGCGTTTGCCACTTGCCTTGCGGGCTTGATTGCCGATCCGGACGCACCGCTCGGCACGATTTCAATTTCCACCGCCGACGATCTGACCACGCTGGCCCGCATCAACTCGACCACCCACGTGTGGCCGCACGCGCAACAGCAGGCGCTGCATCGCCAGTTCGAACAGAAGGCGCTGGCGTCGCCGGATGCTATCGCGCTCGAATTCGTCGACTCGCAAGGGCACACGCAGCAGATGACCTACGGCGAGCTCGATGCGAACGCCGATCGTGTCGCCGCCTCGCTCATCGAAGCCGGCGTGCGCGCGGACACGGCGGTGGCGCTGTGCGTCGAGCGATCGTTCGACATGGTCGTGGCGCTGATCGGCGTGCTCAAAGCGGGCGCTGCTTATCTGCCCATCGACCCCGACTATCCGGCGGACCGCATCGCGTATCTGCTCGGCGACGCGAAGCCCGCAGTCGTGCTGATACAGCCGCATCTGCTGGAACGCATCGCGGCGGCGGTCGACAGCACCCGCACAAAAGTCCTGACCGTCGACGCACTACGCGGCGCCGACTTTACGCTCAGCGCTCCCGTGGCAGTCTCGCCCGATCAGCTTGCTTACCTGATCTACACGTCTGGTTCGACCGGCAAGCCGAAGGGCGCGGGCAATACGCATCGCGCGCTGGCAAACCGCATTGCGTGGATGCAGGACGCGTATCGACTCGATGCCAACGATGTCGTGTTGCACAAGACGCCGTTCGGTTTCGACGTGTCGGTGTGGGAATTCGTGTGGCCGCTCGCCGTCGGCGCGAAGCTCGCGATTGCGGCGCCCGGCGACCATCGCGATCCGGCGCGCCTCGTCGCGGCAATCGAAACACACTGTGTCACGACGCTGCATTTCGTGCCGTCGATGCTCGCCGCCTTCGTCGCTCATCTGGAAGACTTCCACGCGGCGGCGCGCTGCACGAGCATCGAGCGGATCGTCGCCAGTGGCGAAGCGCTCGCGCCGGAACTAGTGGCTCGCGTCGCAAAACAATTGCCCCACGCGCGGCTCTACAACCTCTACGGCCCCACTGAAGCCGCCATCGACGTTTCGCACTGGACATGCGGCGCGCCCGATGCAGACGCGGCGTCCGTGCCGATCGGTCATCCGATTGCGAACGTGCAACTGCACGTGCTCGACGCGGCGTTGCAGCCGCTGCCGCAAGGCGCGATCGGCGAACTGTACCTGGGCGGCGTGGGATTGGCGCGCGGCTACCTCGGCCGTGCTGCGTTGACGGCGGAACGCTTCGTTCCCGATCCGTTCTCGCATGGAGCACGGCTTTATCGAACCGGTGACCTTGCACGCCGCCGCGCGGACGGCGCGCTCGACTATCTCGGCCGCATGGATACGCAGGTGAAGTTACGTGGCCAGCGCATCGAGCCCGGCGAAATCGAAGCGCTGTTGCGTGCGGCGCCGGGCGTGCATGACGCCGTGGTGATCGTGCGTGACGAGCAACTGATCGGCTACGTGGCGCGCGGCGCGGACAACGCGCTCGACACGCAGGCACTGCTCGACGATTTGCGCGCGCAACTGCCGTCATACATGGTGCCTTCGTATCTGATCGCGATGGATGCACTGCCGGTCACGCCGAACGGCAAATGCGACCGTCACGCGCTGCCGGCTCCCGTGCGCGGCATGGCCCCGGAAAACGCCGTCTGCGTGGCCGCCACCGAGACCGAGCGTGAACTCGCCGGGATCTGGAGACGGGTGCTGCGTGTCGACACGATTGGCCGCGACGACGACTTCTTCGCGCTGGGCGGTCACTCGCTGCTCGCGACACAAGCCAACGCGCAGGCGAACCTGCACTGGACGCTGATTCTGCCGCTGCGCACCTTGTTTGACGAACGCACCTTGCAGCGCTGTGCCGCCGCGATCGATCGCGCGCTTGCCGAGCGCGGTGCACACGGCGCGGGTGATACCGCGAGCGCGATCGATGCACTCCTCGACGAATTCGAGCTGCAATAAGCCCAATACGCGGCCCAATACGCCGCCCAACACGTCGATCCGTCGACCAGCCGACCCGTACTGAGACAACCCAGCATGACCACTGCCAAACCGGATCTGCTTTCCCTCGCGTCACGCTTCGCGCTGTTGCCGGATGCGCAGCGCAAGGCCTTTCTCGCGAAGCTCGACGCCGCCGGCATCGATTTTCGCGTGCTGCCGATTCCACCGCGCGCCGAGCGCACGGCGAGCGTGCCGGCTTCGTTTGCGCAAACGCGTTTGTGGCTGCACGCGCGGATGATCGATGAACCGGCGGCGTATCACATCACCGAACGCTTACGGCTCGACGGCGCGCTCGATGCCAACGCGCTGCGTCTTTCGTGCGATGCGCTGATCGCGCGTCACGAAGCGCTGCGTACGACCTTCACCGAAAGCGGCGACGGCGTGTTGCAAACGGTGCATGCGCCGTCGCGCTGCCCCTGGCACGCGAGTGACGTGAGCGCATTGCCCGCGGATCAGCGCGAGACGCGCGCCGCCGACATCGCACGGGCCGACGAAGCGAAGTCCTTCGATCTGTCGCTCGGGCCGTTGATGCGCGCGCACCTGATTCGTCTCGACGCGACCACGCACTGGTTCGCGCTGACGACGCATCACATTGTCTCCGACGGCTGGTCCGCGGACGTGATACTGGCCGAACTGGCGTCGTTTTATCGCGCGTATGCGAAGAGCGAAGCGGTGTCGCTCGCGCCGTTGCCGATCCAGTACGCCGACTTCGCGTTGTGGCAGCGCCGCTGGCTCGACGCGGGAGAACGTGAGCGCCAGTTGGCGTTCTGGCGCGAACGGCTGGATGCGAATCGCGACGTGCTGATGTTGCCAGGCGCCGCACCGCGTCCGGCGCAGCGCAGCGCGCGTGGTGCAAGGCATCGGTTCGTTATCGATGCCGCGCTCGCGCAGCAGGTAAAGACACTGGCCAATGCGCAGCGCGCGACGCCGTTTGCCGTCTTGCTGGCGGCATTGAGTGCTTTGCTCGCGCGCTCGTCGGGTGAAACGCAGATTCAGATCGGTGTACCCGCGGCGAATCGCGATCGCGGCGAAGTGGCCGGGCTCGTCGGCTTCTTCGTGAACACGCTCACGTTGGCCGCGCCGGTTCCCCCAGCGCAGCCGTTTGCTTGGTTGGTCGGCGCGACGCAGCAAACGCTGATCGACGCCCAATCGCATCAGGACGTGCCGTTCGAACAGGTGGTCGAAGCGCTCGGCGTGGTGCGCAGCGCGAGTCATCATCCGCTGTTTCAGGTGATGGCCGCTTATGGCGCGCGGCGCCGTCTGCCGTCGCTCGCGGAAGTGCGCATGACGGAGTTGCCGTCGGGTGCGCCGTTTGCCAAGTTCGATTTGACGCTGAGCTTCGAGGAACGGGACGACGGTTCGATCGATGTCTACTTCATCTACGCGCTCGACCTGTTCGACGCCGATGCGATAGAGCGCGTCGCTGCGCGATTCATCGAGTTGCTGTCGAATGCGATGGCAGCACCCGCCATCGCGGTTGGAGATTTGCAGTGGTTGCCGCAAGCGGAGCGCGCACAACTCGACGCGTGGAATAGCACGGCGCTCCCGCATGAGACGGGATTCAGGCCGGTGCATCAGCGCGTGGCCGACCACGCTGACGCGCGGCCGGACGCGCGGGGCGTCGCGGATATGCATCGCTCGCTTACGCGCGGCGAAGTGGATGCGCAAGCCGCGCGTTTGGCGCAACGCCTCGTCGCGGCAGGAGTGAGTGCGGAGATGCGGGTCGGCGTGGCGCTGAGCCGGTCGGTGGACCTGCTGGTCGGTCTGATCGCCGCGCTGAAATCCGGCGGTGCATTCGTGCCGCTGGACCCGAGCCATCCGCGTGAGCGTCTTGCACAGATTCTCGACGATGCGCAGATCACGCACGTCATCACGGAACGCGCGAGTCTCGCAGCGTTGCCGGAGTCGGATCGTCTGCGGTTGTGGCTGATCGACGAGGAACCGCCGGTTAACGAACAGTCGGCGGCGGATGTCGAGTTGCCGCGTGTGTCGCCGCACCAGGCGGCATATGTGATTTATACGTCGGGTTCGACGGGCAAGCCGAAGGGCGTGGTGGTCGATCACGGTTCGTTTGCATTGCACTGCGCGGCGATCGCGGAGCGCTACGGCGCAGGCGAGCGTGACGTGTTCCTGCTGTTCCAGTCGGTCAATTTCGACGGCGCGCATGAAGGCTGGTTCTCGCAGTACATGTCCGGCGCGGCTGTGGCGATCACGGCGGACACGCTGTGGCCGCCCGCGCAAACCTGCCGGATGATGGTGCGCGAAGGCGTGACCATGACCTACGTGCCGCCCGGTTGCGCGACCCAACTCGCCGAGTGGGCACTCGCACACGGTGCGCCGCCGAGCTTGCGTTCGCTGACGGTGGGCGGTGAAGCCACCTCGCGTGAAGCGTTCGCGCTGATGCGCAGGGCGTTTCCGAATGCGCGCATCGTCAACGGTTATGGGCCGACTGAAACCGTCATCACGCCGATGCTGTGGATGTTCTATCCGACCGACGACAGTACGAAGCTCGCGGACAGCGCCTATCTGCCGATCGGCACGCTGGTCGGCGCGCGTTCGGCGCATGTGCTCGATTCACGCTTGAATCCGCTGCCGGTCGGCGTGATCGGCGAGTTGTATCTGGGCGGCGAGGGCGTGGGTGTCGCGCGCGGTTATCTCGACCGGCCGGCGCTCACGGCCGAGCGCTTCGTGCCGGATCCGTTCGGCGCGCCGGGCGCGCGGCTCTATCGTACAGGCGACCTCGTCAAGCGGCGCGCGGACGGCGTGTTCGATTTTATCGGCCGCGTCGATCATCAGGTGAAGCTGCGCGGCTTGCGGATCGAACTGGGTGAGATCGAAGCGCAACTCGCCGCGCACGACGATGTGCGCGAAGCCGTGGCGATCGTGCATGGCAAGGGTGCGCAAGCGGCGCTGGTCGCGTATGTCGAATTGAGCGCCGAAGCGCGTGAACGCAGCACACGCGCGGATGCGGCCGAACTCGACGCGCATCTGCGTCATACGTTGCCCGACTATATGGTGCCCGCGCATATCGTCGTGCTCGACGCGTTGCCGCGCAATGCCAACAGCAAGGTGGACCGCGCGGCGTTGCCGGAGCCGCAGCGTGTCGCGCGTGCCTATCAGGCGCCCGCAGCGGGACTCGAAACCGCGCTCGCGCAGATTTTCCGCGAAGTGCTGGGTGTGGAGCGTGTCGGCCGCGGCGATCATTTCTTCGAGCTCGGCGGGCATTCGCTCGCGGCGGTTCGTGTCGCGACGCGCGTGGCCGAACGGCTCGCACGCGATGTGCCGGTGCGCACGCTCTTCGAAGCGCCGACGCTCGCGCAATACGCGCAGCGGGTGATGGCGGCGGCACGCAGCGAGGCGATGGCCGATGTCGGCAACGAAGCTTCGAGCGGCGCTTCGAGTTCACGCCTCGTGCCCGATGCGAACGGCGTGCTGCCGCTTTCTTCCGCGCAATTGAGTTTGTGGTTCCTGTGGCGCTCGCAGCCGGATAGCGCGGCCTACAACATTCCTGTTGCGCTGCGTTTGCGTGGCGCGCTCGATGTCGATGCATTGCGCGAAGCGTTTGCTCAGGCAGCTGCGCGGCATCCGGCGTTGCGTGTGCGGCTCGTTGAACGTGAAGGGCAATTGCCGGGCCAACGAGTCGCCGAGCCGATGTCATTTAAGCTCGGCATGATCGATCTGTCCGGCAATCCGACAGAAGCTGCCCGTGAGCATGCCGGTGTCGCGCTGACCGACGAAGACGCGCTCACGCCATTCCATCTGCTCGACGATGCCCCGCTCTGGCGTGTGCGCTTGGTGCGCCTTGCCGAGCAGGATCACGTGTTGTCGCTGGTCGTGCATCACATCGTGTCGGACGGTCAGTCGATCGATCTATGGCTCGATGATGTACGGACCACTTATGTCGCGATTGTGCGAGGCGCGTCGCCGGCGGTTTCGGTATCGGGATCGCCCTTGCATCAGGAACTGATCCTGCCGGTCGCCGCGGCGCGGGCGCGTCTATCGTTCTGGCGCGATGCGTTGGCGGATGTGCAGTCGCATGTGCTGCCGTCGCCCTCGTCGGGCCGTGCTGCGTCGCCGAGTTGGAGCGCCGGCCGTCTTGCGTTCGAATTCAGCCCGGCGCTCGTGCGCCGCGCCCGCTCGATGGCGCTCGAGGTTCACGCCACCTTGCCTATGTTGTTACACGCCGCGCTGAACGTAGCCTTCTATCGTGCGACGGGCGTCACCGATCAACCGGTCGGCGTTCTCGCCTCGACGCGTGAACTGACAGGCGAGGCCGCGCGCCGCGCGCTCGGACTCTTCATCAACGCCGTTGTCGTGCGCACGCGGCTCGCGAAAACCGACACGCCGGCAACGCTGCTCGCCGAAGTCCGAGACGCCGCGCTCGCCGCCTATGCGCATGCGGATACGCCATTCGCCGACGTGGTGGCGGCATTGCGCGCTCCGCGCAGCGAAGTCGCCAATCCGCTTTTCTCAGTGATGTTCAACTACCTGCGCCCGGCGGGAACAGCGGAACGCGACTGGGCCGGCCTCACGCTCGACGACTTCAACGACGTGCGGCATCGAGTGGTGTTCGAACTGGAACTGGATGTGGTCGAGCACGCCGACGGACGCGTGACCGGCGCTTTTTCGTATGCGAACGAGTTGGTGGACGGCCGCTTTGTCGAGGTACTGACCGCCGACTATCTGGACGTGGTGCAGCAGTTCGTCGATGCGCCGCATGAGCAACTGGGTGCTTCGGCGGCGCGCTTTGCATTGGAGTCCGCAAGCCTCGCGACCGGCGCGCAGGCAAGCACGACATCTCACGACGAAGCATCGCAGCGCGCCCAGGCGCTTGAACGCGTCTGGGGCGATCTCTTCGAGGGCAACACGCCCGCGCATCACGACGACCTGTTCGAGGCGGGCGCGAGTTCATTCGACGTGGTGCGCTTCGTCGATGCCGCGCGAGTCGCCGGCCATGCGCTGGAGATCGCCGACGTATTCGCCGCGCCGACCTTCGCGCAACTGGCGGTGAGGCTCGTCGCGCAGGCGTCGAACGTTGCTGCATTACGCGACGGCGCGTAGGCCGAGCACAAAACCCGGCAAAAAACGCAGTCAATAAAAAACGGCATCAATCACGAAAGATTTTCACCGGCCCGCGCATCCGGCGCGCCGGCTTCCACCGATAAGGACCTGCGACATGCACAGAGACACTGTATTTGATCTGATCGGAATCGGCTTCGGACCGTCGAATCTCGCGCTTGCCGTGCGGCTCGCCGAAGAGGCCGGCGTGTCGGACCTCGCGCATTGCTTCATCGAGCGTCAGCCGGAATTCGGCTGGCACCGCGGCATGCTGCTCGACGATTGCCGGATGCAGATTTCCTTCCTCAAGGATCTCGTGACGATGCGCGATCCGAAAAGCCGCTTCACGTTCATCAACTATCTCTACGAACGCGGACGTCTGGCGGATTTCGTCAATCTGAAGAACTTCTATCCGACGCGCGTGGAGTTCCATGATTACCTGAGCTGGGTCGCGGCGTCGTTCGACGATCGCGTGAACTATGGGCAGACCGTGACCGGCATCGAAGCGGTCAAGAGCGCCACGAATGCGAACGACGTCGAAGCGCTGCGGGTTTTCTCGCGCGATAGCGAAGGCCGTGAATGGCAACGTGTGACGCGGGCGCTGTCGGTCGGCATCGGCGGCGGTCCGCAGGTGCCGGAGGCGTTCGCCGCGCTCGGCACGCACAACATCGTGCATTCGTCGCAGTACCTGACTTCCATCGACCGCGCGGTCGGACCCGCGAGCGGCGCGCAAAAACGCGTGGCGGTGATCGGCGCGGGACAGAGCGCGGCCGAGGTGTTCGTCGATCTGACGCGCCGCTATCCGCACGTCGACGCGAGCCTCATCATTCGTTCGAGCGCGCTGAAACCCGCCGACGACAGCCCGTTCGTCAACGAAATCTTCAGCCCCGCTTTTACCGATATCGTCTACGCGCAGCCGCGCGACGGCCGCCGCTCGCTGATCGAGCGCTTTCGCGACACCAACTACGCGGTGGTCGACCGTCCGCTGATCGAGCAGATCTATGAAATGCTTTATGTGCAGAACGTGTCCGCCGATCCGCGCCACCGGCTGCTGGCGAACACCGGCATCGAAACGGCAGTGCGCACGGCCGGCGGCCAGATCGAACTCACATTGCGTGACCGTCTGAGCGGTCACGCACGCGCCGAGCAATTCGACGCGCTCGTGCTTGCAACGGGATATCGCCGCGACACCCATTTCGACTTGCTGGAAGGGCTTGCGCCGCATCTTGGCGATGCGCTCGCGCAAGGCAACGTCGAACGCGATTACCGGCTCGCCACGCCGGCGAGCTTCAAACCGCGCATTTACCTGCAGGGCTGCTGCGAAGACAGTCACGGGTTGTCCGACACGCTGCTGTCGGTGCTCGCGCTGCGCTCAGACGAAATCGCCGCTTCGCTCGCACATCACACATCGCAAGACCGGTCGGCCGGCCGGACACAACAAGCACAAGAAAACGCGACGAGCGTGGGCCGCATGGCCTTCGCTCTTTAATAAAAAGCGGTCTTTTGGCCGCGGAAGAACCTGGAGCATCGAGAGATGGAGTGGGCAATAGGCACGCGCCGGAGTGCAACCGCCGCCGCGGCGAGCGTGGCGTTTTATGCGGCGGCAGCCGCTACCGCACAGGCGCAGCAGTCGGCGCAAACCGAGGGCAATGCGCAGCAGAACACCAGTACGAGCCAAGCGGGCGCGACTGCGGCCGGTACGCTGCCTTCGATCAGCGTCGAAGGCTCGGCCGACAATGACGACACGGTGGGCCTCGTTGCACGCCGTAGCAGCACCGGCACCAAGACCGACACGCCGCTGAAGGAAATTCCGCAGACGATCAACGTCGTTACCGCACTGCAGATCGAGGAGACCGGCGCGACCAGCATCAACGAGGCGCTGCGCTACATTCCGGGCTTCTCGACCTATGGTGCGGATGTACGCTCCGACTGGTATTCGGTGTTGCGCGGCTTCACGCCGACCGTGTTCGTCGACGGCCTGCAAGTGCCCAATACGCTCAATCTCGCGAGCTGGCGTGTCGATCCGTACATGATCGACAGCATCACGGTGCTGCGCGGTCCGACCTCGGTGCTGTACGGCCAGGGCGACCCGGGCGCGATCATCGACGTGCAGAGCAAGCTCGCCAACGGCGAGCGCATTCGCGAAGTGGAAATGCAATTGGGCGACTACGCGCGCAAGCAGATCGCATTCGACGTGGGCGACAAGGTCGATAGGGACGGCACGCTGTCCTATCGTTTCCTCGGCGTGGGACGTGACGGCAATTCGCAGACCGGGCCGAATCCGGAGCAGCGCGTGGCGTTGGCGCCCTCGGTGAAGTGGCAGCCGAACGCGAAGACTTCGCTGACGGTCGAGGCGACTTATCTGCAGGATTGGGGCGACGCATCGAATAACTTCTTGCCGGCACAAGGCACGATTTTGCCGAATCCGAATGGCAAGATTTCGCCGGACCTGTACACGGGCGATCCGGAGTTTTCGCACTACCGCAAGAAGCAATGGTCGGTGGGTTATCAGTTCGAATACAAGTTCGATCCGGTGTGGACGTTCCGGCAGAACACTCGCTTGATGCATCTCTCGCTCGATCAGGGGCAGGTGTTCGGCGGCGGTCTCGATCCGGCCGATCCGACCGAGGCGTCGCTGCTGCGCTATGTCGGTCTGTACCAGATGAACTACAGCCGCTTCGATGTCGACAATCAGGCGCTGGCCCGCTTCGGCACGGGTCCGCTCGATCATACGGTGCTGCTGGGCTTCGAATACAACCGGCAGTCGACCACCGATAGCGAATCGATGGCGACCGGTCCGAGCCTGAACATGTACAACCCGGTGTATACGCCGATCACCAACGCGATCTTCAGCGGACCGGACGCGTTCCCACGCACCGACACGAAGTCGACCATGAATGCGTTCGGCGTGTATGCGCAGGACCAGATCAAGTGGCAACGCTGGGTGCTGACGCTCGGCGGGCGTCAGGACTGGAGCAACACCGCGCAGAACGACATCGCCGGTGGCAGCCGCCTCGAACAGAACGATCATGCGTTCTCCGGGCGGGTTGGGCTCGTGTACCTCGGCGATTACGGATTGTCGCCGTACATCAGCTACTCGACGTCGTTCAATCCGCTGGTCGGCGTGAAGATCGCCGGCGGCGGTATTGCCGAGCCGACCAAAGGCAAGCAGATCGAAGCCGGTTTGCGCTGGCAACCGGCCGGCAAGAACCTGATGCTCAGCGCGGCGGTTTATCAGATCAACCAGACCAACGTCGTCACGCCGGACCTCGCGATCGACCCGAGCGGCAGCACCAGCGTGCAGACCGGCGAGGTGCGTTCGCGCGGGATCGAGTTGAGCGGCGTGGGCAATGTCACGCGCAACTTCTCGGTGATCGCCGCGTACGTGTATCAGGACGTGAAGAACATCAAGGCCGGCGACGACACGCTCGGCAAGTGGCCGGTGGATATTCCGCGGCCACGCCAGATGGCGTCGTTGTGGGGCGACTGGACGTGGCATGCCGGGCCGCTGGCAGGTCTCGGCTTTGGTGCGGGCATTCGCTACCAGAGCGGCGCGGCGGGCGCCGCCGACAACTCGCTGTATGTGCCGAGCTACACCGTGTACGACGCAGCGGTTCACTACGAAACGCGCAACTGGCGCTTCGCGGTGAACGGCCAGAACATTTTCAATCGCCGGTTCGTGAGCGGTTGCCAGTCCGTGAATACCTGTTTCTATGGGAATCCACGCACGGTGATCGCAACCGCGAAATACGACTGGTAAGCATGTGGCAATGACTCACACATAGGAACCGACTATGCCGAAGAAGAAACTCGTTTACATCTGGTCGCTCAGAAACGCCGCCGCCGACAAGGCCGGCCAGGAGATCGCGTACAAGAGCGGCACGCGCTACATGAAGTCGGTGCTGGAGTCGCTCGTCGAGGCGCTCAACGGCACCGAGCTAGGCGATCAGTACTCGCTCGAAAAAGTCATTTACGACGACGATGCGGGCTCCAGCGTGGATCGCGAGAAACTGAAGGAATATGGCTTCGCCTATGAGCCGGGCAAGCGCTGGTTCTATCCTCCGAACTTGCGTGTGCAGGGCAAGCCGGTCAACGATCTACTGCTCGCGATTCCGTCGACGTATCGGCGTGAACCGGTCGATGCGCCAGGCCGCCCGGCAGGCAAGAGCGCCTTTGAAAAGCATCTGCTCGATACGCTGGTGGAGTTGAAGGCCGATATCGTCGTGCTGGATGGTTTGCTGATCATTCTCGACGAACTGGTGCGGCCGGGTGCGCCGTTCTATCGCAAGATCGTGAATATCCATCCGGGCGTCACGCGCGCCGAATCGCCGTACGAGCGGCGCGGCGCGTATGCGACGCTCGACGCGCTCTATGGCGCGCGCGGCAAGAAAGTGGTCAACTGGAAGACGATGGAAACCGTGGCGGTCGAACCGCTCTATCTGACCGGCGCATCGTTTCACTACGTCGACAACGGGATCGATTCTGGCGAGGTGATTCACGACGTGCTGAATACCGAAATCGATAAGGACGATACGATCCTCGAACTGCGCTGGAACAATTTCAACCGCAGCCTTTTTCCAGCTTTGAACGAAGGGCTCGCGATGATGGCCGGGCAGTCGGTGCAAGTCGAGGCGTGATTGGCGAAGCGTGCGCCGCTTTGGATGCTACTTGTGGGCGCACGCCGCCGTCGACGGAGCACTGTTCAGCACGCGTCGCATCGGGCTGGTTGCTGTTGCTGCTGCGCGGGCGTGTGCTTCTTGACGCCAAGTCTTCGCGACGCGCTGCCGGAAATCACGAAACTGAGCGCAGCAAGCACCCACACGCCGACTCCGCCGTAGACCATTACCCAGCCGAAGCCCTGCATCAACGCGGCATGTACGACGCTTCCTGAAGGGTCGATTTGTGTCAACGCCGGCATCCCGGTTCTGATCGCTTCGACATCGCCGGCCGCAATTTTCTCCGCGAGCTTGCCGAGCGGCGCGGTGTCAAGCGACTTCGGCAGTCGCGTCTTCAGATTGAACAGAATGCCGCCGACCAGGATCGCGCCCATCAACGCGATGTTGATCGCGAGCGTAATCATCCGCGCGCTCATATCGATGCCCGAGGCCATGCCCGCGCGTTCGGCGGGAACCGCGGCGGTCGTCGTATTGGTGACGGGCGTATTGGTGAGGCCGAGGCCCGCGCCCGCCACCACGCAACCGGGCAACATGGTCCACACGTCAGCATGCGCGGCGCTGCTGCCGTATCGCATCAGCATGAAGCCGAGGCCGATTGTGAAAAGGCCGGCAGGTATGGCGATTCCCGAGCCATAACGCAATGCGAGCCGTTCGCCGAGCGGCGGAAACAGCAGCGTCGGCAACGTGTAGGCGAGCAAGGCGAGTCCGGCGCTCACGCTGTCATAACCGAGACCGATCTGGAAATAGATCGGCAGATAGATCATGAACGGCCAGAAGCTGAAGTTCATGCCCGCCGAGCCCATCAGTGCGCCGGAAAACTGCGGAATCCTGAACACAGAAAAGTCGAACATGGGACGCGCACTGAGCTTCTCCGCAAACAGAAAAGCCACGAAGGCGACCAGTGTTACCGCGATGATGAAAAGCGCTCGCGGATCGCCGAAGCCGAGCGCCGGAACCTGCGTGATGAAATACACGAGCCCGAACACCGCCAGTGACAACGTGACGATGCCGGCAACGTCGAGCGTATGCGCGTGCGGGTCGCGCGATTCCTGCACGCCGCTGAAAACGAGCGTCAAGGTCACGACAGCGAGTAGCGCGTGCACCCAGAAGACCCATTGCCAACTCGATAGCGCCACGATCGCCCCGCCGATGATCGGCCCAAAGCCGAGCCCGATGCCGAAGATGATGCCCCACGCGCTGAATGCGCGAGCGCGTTCGGGTCCTTCGTTGAACTGATGCGATAGCACGGCCACCTGGCAGATCAGCATGGCGCCGCCGCTCGCGCCTTGCAACAGGCGCGCGACGATCAGCGTCGGCACGCTTTGCGCGAGTCCGCAGATCAACGAGGTGATGCCGAACAGGGCGATGCCGATCACGAAGACGCGTCGGCGGCCGAATCGGTCTGCCAGCGTGCCGGTCGCCATCAGGACGGTGGTCACCGCGAGCGTGTACGCGTTCATGATCCACTGCATGCCTTTGAAGTCGCCGTGCAACACGCGCTCGAGCGTCGGCAGGATCACCGGCACGCTGGAGATTTCGAGGCCGAACATCAGCGACGCAAGACACACCGCGCCCAACGCCAGCGTGTTTTTGCGCAGCGAGAGGAAGGTGGCCGGTTGCGAAGTTTCGCTCGCGATGGTTCGTGCAGGGCGCGGCTCGCGCGAGATCGCTCGATGCTCTGCAGTCGCAGCCGCGCGGGGCCGTTCTTCGCGCCGTGGCGGCGCGATCGGATCATTGGACATGAAATTTCACCTTGTTAGTCGATGGGCTTGCCCACCACGGACTGTGTAATATAGGGGGAATTTATGTCCCCATTGACGCATGAAAGTCCCAGAAATGTGTCTCAATGGGAACCAATAAGGCAAAGGGTATGAGCGACATCCTCGATGGTGTGACGACGTTCGTGCGCGTGGTCGAAACGGGCAGTTTCGCGCTCGCGGCGGAACGGATGAACCTGACGCGCTCGGCGGTCGGCAAAGTGATCGTGCGGTTGGAGAAGCGTCTCGGCGTACGCCTGCTCAATCGGACGACGCGCAGCCAGAGCCTCACCGAAGACGGCCAGGCTTACTACGACCGCTGCGTGCGCGCGCTGGCCGAACTCGAAGCCGCAGAAGCCGATCTGGACTCTGGGCGACGCGAGCCCAAAGGCCGATTGCGTGTGAGCGTGCCGCAGGCTTTCGGTCATTACTGCGTGGCGCCCGTGCTGCTCGGCCTCGCCCGCAAGCATCCGCAATTGAAGATCGACATTTCGATTACCGACCGCTTCGTCGACGTGATCGAAGAGGGTTTCGATCTCGTGGTGCGCGTGGGTCCGCTCGCGGACAGCGTGAGTCTTGCCGCGCGCAAGCTCGGCATGCAGCACGCGAGCATCGGCGCCGCGCCAGCCTATCTGGCGCGGCATGGCACGCCGGCGAGCGTCGACGAATTGCGCGGACACGCCGTGATTGCCTACTTGCGGGCAGGGTCGGCGCAGCCGTGGGATGTGGTCGACGTCGACGGGCAAATCCGCCGCGCGCAAGTTCAGCCGCAGCTTGGTTTCGACGACATGAAGGGTATTGTCGATGCCGCTCTCGCCGGCTTCGGCCTCGCGTGGCTGCCGAGTTGGCTATTGGCCCGTTATGCGCAAACAGGCGAGCTGGTGACGGTGATGGAGAATTGTTTCCGGCCTGCTCAGGAGATCCACCTGGTGTGGCCGAAGAGTCGCTATCTGGCGCTGAAAACGCGCTGCGCGATCGATGCGCTGGTCGCGGAGATTCCCGCCATGATCGGGGCGCCCGCCGCGGGCGCCCCGAGTTCACGCGATGCTTAGAACTGCAGCGTTGCGCTGGCTACGGCGGTGCGCGTCGGCGATGGCGCCACGTAGTAGCCCCACGCCGTCGTCCAGTAACGGCGGTTGAACAGGTTGTTGATCCCCGCGCGGAATGTCACGTCCTTGCCGGCGATCTTCGTCTCATAGCGGCCGCTCAGATCGAACGTGGTGTAAGCCGGCACGAACTGCGTGTTCTGCGCGTCGACGGCCTGGTTGCCGACGTACTTGCCGCCGAACGCCAGCGTCAGCGGACGCAGATACGACGGGTTGTATTCGATCCGGCCCGTCACGGTGAAGCGCGGCGCGCCGTAGATGCGCTTGCCTTCCACGGTCGGATCGTTGACGTCCATGGCCTTCGTGTCGAGCCACATTACGCCGCCCATGACGCGCCATTCGCTGGTGAGCGCAAGCCAGCCGCTCGCGTCGAGGCCCTGATAGCGCTTGGTGCCGTCCTGCACGAAGATGTTGTCGACGTTCGTGTAGTTGTAGCCCTGATCGACGCGGAACAGCGCGAGGTTGGCGCCCCACTTGGCGTGGTCGGTTTTAAAGCCGACTTCGTACTGCTTGCTGCGCAGTGGGCCGAACGTGTCCGGGTAGTTGAGGTTGGTGTTGGACGCGGCACCGCCCTGTTCCAGCGACTCGACGTAGCTCGCGTACAGCGTCGAGTACGGATCAGTCTTGAACATCAGCGCGAAAGTCGGCGTGACAGGGTCCGCCTGGTATTGCGACGACACCGCGCCGCTCGGGTCGTACACGTGCTGCTGATATTGCGTGTAGCGCACGCCGACCAGCGCCGACAGACGCGACGTGAGCTGCACGGTGTCGCTCGCGTACACGGCGGCTTGCGTGATGCGCTGCTGACGGTACAGGTCCGAGCCGATGCTGACTTCGTCGTTGGTCAGCAAGGTGCTGGCGTACAGATTGCCGTTGCCGAGGAAGTAGCCTTCGTTCCAACCCGTGCTGTTGCTGTATTCGCTGGTTTGCGTTTCGAAACCGGCGCCCACCACCACGTCGTGCTTGATGCTGCCCGTGTTGAAATGGCCTTGCACCATGCCGTCGACGTTCTGGTAGAAGTAACGCGTCATGGCCGCATAGAGCGTGTTCGAGTAGTTGCCTGCGGCGTCGGAAACGAACAGGAAGCTATCCGAATTGGTGCGGTTCTCCTTGGCGAAGCGGTACTTCAGGCTCGCGTGCCAGTTGTCGGAGATGCGGTAATCCAGGCCCGTGCCGAACGAGGCCATCTCGGTCTCGTAGTAGTTCTGCGGTTGCGTGAGCGCGTGGGTGACTTTGCTCGCGTCGGGAATGCCGCCGGCGTCGCCGCCGAACATCAGGCCGAACAGCGTGCCGTTGGTTCTGCGCTTCTGGTAGAACGCGTCGGCGCTCCACGTCAAGTCCGGCGTAATGCGGAAGTCGAACGCGAGCGAGGCGACCTGGCGGCGCACGTGGCCATGGTCCTCGGCGGTGTTGCCGTTTTCGTTGACGAGGTTCAGGCGGTAGCCGAAACGGTCGTCATTGCCGAAGCGGCCGCCCAGATCGACGGCCTCGCTGAATACGCCAGCCGACCTGTAGCCGACCGTGATGCTGCGGTACGGCGTGTTGGTGGGACGCTTCAACACGTAATTGACGATGCCGCCCGGCGAGCCGAAGCCATACATGAAGCCGGACAGGCCCTTGAGCAATTCGACCTGCTCGAACGGTTCGAGCGAGAGATCCGTATCCCACGACGGGAAGGTCTGGCCGTCCACCTTGATGCTGTTCAGCGTGTCGATCGGCATGCCGCGCACGGTGAACATCGAATTTTCGCTGATCGCGTTTTCGCTGATCACCGACACGGCCGGATCGTACTTGTACAGATCGTTGGCGGTCGTCGCGAACAGATCCTGCGCTTCGTCGCTCGTCACGATGTGAGTCGAAAACGGCGTGTCCACCTGCTTGCGCGAACCCAGCGCGCCTGCGCTGACCGTGTCGGCCTGCGCCACGGTGGTGTCTTTTGCCGCCGAGACGCTCACGGCCGGCAGCGTCGCGGCGGCGTCGCTGGCCGCGACCTGCGCCCAGCCCGGAGTCGACAGCGTGGAAAGCGTCAAACCGACGCTGGCCAGAAGCCCCGCGCTCAGCAGCGAGGGAGTACGGCGTTGGCCGCGCACAAACGCCGGTCGGCCGGCGACAAAGAATTTCTGCATGTTGTTCGAATTGGACAGAGTGACGCTCGCCGCGCACCAGAAATGTGCGAAACGACGTCATCGGAAGCGGGTGGTTAAGTAATCGAAGTGTAAGAACGCGACTGCTCTCAAATGGTAATGCATCTGATTCGCATTAACAATCTGTTTGTTTCGAGTTCTTAGTCATCTATAAGACATCTGTCATAAGACAAGGTGAAATCGGCCCAAAGCCTTATCCGGCGGGGCTCGGCCCCTTGGAGGGTGTTTCCGGGATATGTTTGTTTAGCAGCGAGTAGAGGAAAACACGCATATACTCACGCTCTGGCCGTAGAAAGTAGTGCCGTGCGTCGCGCCGCCTTGTTGTTTTGCCGCAACGCGCCGGTCGGCACCACCCAACGCTCTGTCTAACACTTCACCTAGCAAAGCACCGAACATGTCCACACCGCCGAAGATCATCTACACCCTGACCGACGAAGCGCCTGCTCTGGCGACCTACTCGTTGCTGCCGATCGTGAAGGCGTTCACGCGCTCGTCCGACGTGATCGTCGAGACGCGCGATATTTCGCTTGCCGGCCGGATCATCGCTGCATTTCCCGACTACCTGAGCGCGGAACAGAAGGGCTCCGACGATCTGGCGGAACTGGGTGGACTCACCACGCGTCCGGAAGCGAACATCATCAAGCTGCCGAACATCAGCGCGTCGGTGCCGCAACTGAAGGCCGCGATCACGGAACTGCGCGATCAGGGCTACAAGCTGCCGGCGTACCCGGACGTCGCGAATACCGACGCTGAAAAAGACGTCAAGGCTCGCTACGACAAGATCAAGGGCAGCGCGGTCAACCCGGTGCTGCGTGAAGGGAATTCGGACCGCCGCGCACCGCTGTCGGTCAAGAACTACGCACGCAAGCATCCGCACAAGATGGGCGCCTGGAGCGCGGACTCGAAGTCGCACGTCGCGCACATGAGCGGCGGTGATTTCTACGGCAGCGAAAAATCGGCGCTGATAGCGGCAGCCGGCGCGGTGAAGATCGAACTGACGGCCGCCGACGGCTCGAAGACGGTCCTGAAGGAAAAGACCGCCGTGCAAGCAGGCGAGATCATCGACGCTTCCGTGCTGTCGAAGAACGCGCTGCGCAGTTTCATCGAAGCGGAAATCGCCGACGCGAAGGCGAAGGGCGTGCTGTTCTCGGTGCACCTGAAGGCCACCATGATGAAGGTGTCGGATCCGATCATCTTCGGTCACGTGGTGTCGGTGTTCTACAAAGACGTGCTGACCAAGCACGCCGACGTGCTGGCGCAAGCCGGCTTCAACCCGAACAACGGCATCGGCGATCTGTACGCGCGCCTGAAAGACCTGCCGGCTGAAACGCGCGAAGCGATCGAAGCCGACGTCAAAGCGCAATACGCACAGCGTCCGCAACTGGCCATGGTCAATTCGGACAAGGGCATTACCAGCCTGCACGTGCCGAGCGATGTGATCGTCGACGCGTCCATGCCGGCCATGATCCGCGAGTCGGGCAAGATGTGGGGCGCGGACGGCGCGCTGCACGACGCCAAGGCCGTGATTCCGGACCGTTGCTACGCGGACGTGTATCAGGCGGTGATCGAAGACTGCAAGAAGCACGGCGCGTTCGACCCGGTCACGATGGGCACGGTGCCGAACGTCGGCCTGATGGCGCAAGCGGCTGAAGAATACGGTTCACACGACAAGACGTTCCAGATCCCGGCAAACGGTGTGGTTCGCGTGACGGACGCTGCCGGCACGGTGCTGATCGAACAACCGGTGGAAGCGGGCGACATCTGGCGCATGTGCCAGACCAAGGACGCACCGGTTCAGGACTGGGTCAAACTGGCGGTCAACCGCGCCCGCGCCACCAACACGCCTGCCGTGTTCTGGCTGGACGCGGCGCGCGCGCACGACGCCCAGATCATCAAGAAGGTCGAGCAATACCTGAAGAACCACGACACCAACGGTCTGGACATCCGCGTCATGACGCCGGTCGAAGCGACCAAGTTCTCGATCGAGCGTATCCGCGCCGGCAAGGACACGATCTCGGTCACCGGCAACGTGCTGCGCGACTACCTGACCGACCTGTTCCCGATCATGGAACTGGGCACCAGCGCGAAGATGCTGTCGATCGTTCCGCTGATGGCCGGTGGCGGCATGTTCGAAACCGGCGCGGGCGGTTCGGCGCCGAAGCACGTTCAGCAACTGGTCGAAGAAGGTTTCCTGCGTTGGGATTCGCTGGGTGAATTCCTGGCGCTGGCCGCGTCGCTCGAACATCTGAGCAGCGCCTATCACAACCCGAAGGCGCAGGTTCTGGCCAAGACGCTGGATCAGGCAACCGGCAAGTTCCTCGACAACGACAAGTCGCCGGCGCGCAAGGTTGGCGGTATCGACAACCGTGGCAGCCACTTCTACCTCGCGATGTACTGGGCGGAAGCACTGGCCGCGCAAACCGAAGACGCCGCGCTGCAAGCGCAGTTCGCCGGCGTGGCGAAGGCACTGGCTGAGAACGAAGCGAAGATCGTCGAAGAACTCGGTGCGGCACAAGGCAAGCCGGTGGACATCGGCGGCTACTATCGTCCGAATGTCGAACTGACGAGCAAGGCCATGCGCCCGAGCGCCACGCTGAACAAGATCGTGGACGCGGTTGCTTAAAGCAACGAAGTAAGCGGTAAACATTACGATGGCGCTTTCGAGCGCCATCGTCGTTTTTACTCCAACGTGAGCAGCGGCCATACCGGCCATCACACGTGAACGATTTCCCAATCGCTGAGCTTCTCTGGAATTTCCAGCGTCGACGTGTCGTCGCCTTCCGAGAGATGCGGGCAGATCAAGCCGCGCGCGAGGTCGTCGGCCGCCTGTTGCGGGCTGGCGAATTCACCGAGCGTTTCGTTGCCGTAGGTTGCCTCCCAGCCGTCGTGGCCCGGCAAAATGTAGAAAGCACCCTGATTCGAACCGAAGCGAAAGCCTTTCATTTTTAGTCTCCCAATTGCCATTTAAAAACCGCGATGCCGTGGCGGCTTCGTTTCACAGGTTGGGATTCTTCAGACTATATTTCCGCCTATCCCACTCCGCTCGACTACTGAAGCACCGGCTCTTGTAAAAGAGTCTACGTCAGCAGGTAGTGTCGCAAGTGGTTGTTAGACGCCTCGTTTGATCAAAAAATATCCTTCAAAAAGAAAGACTTATCGTCTGTGTTTCGTGATGTGCAACGTGGGGCGGCATTGCGAAATGCCGGTTTTGTGCCACGCACCACGATTTTTTACGAAGCGCGCGATCGTTCCGCATCGTGAAATTTTAGGGGTTCAGGTGCGGCCCTCGTGCGGGCGGGCCGGATGGCAAAGCAGCGTGGCGAGCGCCGCCGTCCCAATCAACCCGCGATCCGGCGCAGGAAATCGAGCATTACGCGATTGAATTGCGCCGGCCGTTGCAGCGGGGCGAAATGGCTCACGCCGGGCAGCAGGATCAACTCCGCGCCGGGAATGCTGCGGGCGAGATAGTCGGCGTGTTCCGGCTTGATGAATTCGTCGTGCTCGCTTTGCACGATCGCGGCCGGCACATCGATCTGAGCCAGATCGTCGGCGGAATAGTTGGGCTCGGTTTTCATCATCGTGCTGACCGCGCCGACAAACGCCTCGAAGTCGTCCGGTGTCGACGATAGCTGCGCGTAGTCTTTCGCATGACGGCTGAAGCAGCGCTCGATCACCGGCGTCGGCACGAACGGCTTCGTGCCGCTCGGGTCCATGTTGCAGCCGAAGAAGAACACGCCCGCCACGCGCTGCGGCGCGGCGCTGCCCAACACCATCGCGACGCAGGCGCCGTCGCTCCAGCCCACCAGCGCAGCGCGTTCGAGTTGCAGCGCGTCCATGACGGCCAGCACGTCGGACGCCATCAGCTCGTAGCGGTAGGGTCGCGCGTCGCGAGTGCTGCGGCCGTGGCCGCGGCTGTCGATGACCACCACGCGATGCCCCGCGCCGAGCAGCGCGGGCACCTGGTAGCCCCAATTGCCGCTGTGCCCGAGACCGCCGTGCAGCAGAATCACCGGCGCGCCGGCGCCATACGACGCGTACCAGATTCGCGCGCCTTCGTGCTCGGCATAGCCTTCGTCGCTCGGGACCGGCAGCGGCGCCGCGCCGTGAGCTTCGAACTGTTCGAGGTCGTCGTCGTGCGGGTTGGTGGAGGATTCCATCGCTGTTGTCTCCGCTGTATGGGATTCGCTAGGTTGCCAGCGTTGCCACCAGAAGATCAACCGACCTACGAGTTTTTGCGTGCCGACAAGTCCGCTGTCACTGCATACCGGACGACTCGTAACTCACATCCGATACCACCCCATTCGGGTCGATGGTCACGATCAGATCACGCTTGGAGAACTTGAGGTTGAACGCCGAACCGCTCGTGGTGTGGTACGCATAAACGAGGGCCTGGCCATTCTTGTCCTTGATGATCGGATAGACAGCATAGCCAGCGGGTCTGCCCAGCAACGCAATGACCTGATCGCGAGTCGTCGTGCCTTTGACGATGGCCGAGCGCTTCGACGCGTCGAACGTACTGGCGTCATCCTTGAATGTTGAGACGAATACGTTCGATACCATCACGTCCTTCCAGAAGCCCAGTTCCAGTGAGCGCGCCGGTATCACGCCGGTTTCGAGCGGCGTGCCGCCAGTGGATGCGTACGCGTAAGACAGCAGCGTGACGTCTTCCTCGTTCTTGGTGACGGTGCTCTGGCGAAACGGACTGCCGTACTTTGCTCGCGCGTCGGTCATAGTCGTTTTGCCGTTTTGCAAAGCCGCATCATCGGGACGGACGAAGTTCGTGCCGGCGCAGCCACTCAGAATGCCGACGAGAGCGGCACTCAGGCAAATCATCGCAATCTTGTTCATAAAGTCCCCCGGGACAACGCAAAAAAATCGTGCGGTCTGCACTGTTTTGATTGCTGCTCTGTCAAGCGAGCTTTTGCATGTCCCGCGAACAGTGGATATCGACGGCATTGACGATAAACACCGCGCGGGATTATCGACACTTAGCTAGAAACGTACGCCACATATGGCCCCGTGCCACCGCCCGAAGAAGCGCGGCCCGAAATCCCGTAATACACATGACGGCCATAAAAGAACGGCAAACCGAAGTCGAACTGCCGGGTCATATAGATGCCGAGATTATTGAATGCGTTATTCCCCGATGAAGTCAGCGTCGCGCCGTTTGCGATATTGAAGCCGAGTGTCACGCTCGCCGGATTGGTCCCCGCCAGCGTCGAGGTACGGCCCACGGTCGCAGCCGGAATGTAGTATCCCGACGACACGTCGCGCGCGATGGTCGTGTCCGGGAAGAACAGCACCGTCGAGCCCGAATCGAAGAACGTCTGCGTGAACGTGGTGCCGCCATAGGACGACGTGAAGTCGCCGTTCAGGTCCGTTCGGATAATCGGCGCGCCCGTGCCGTTCAGCACGTTATTGGCCTGCGTGTCGATACCGAACACGAGCGTGCCTTGAGCCGTCGCGCTGCCGCTATCGGACACCTGCGCCATTTCCAGAATCACACCGTTGTTATCCTGCGGGAATCGCGCGACCGGGTTGCTGATCTGTTTTGCGATGGGCACCGAGGTGGCATTGCCGGCATTGGTGTAATAGAACTGCGAGAGCGTCGTCAGGGCACACTGCGAGCCGCAGTCCGTCGGGCTCACGCCGATGCCGAGAATGCCGTTTGCGCCGAGATCGCCGGCGGTGGCCAATGGCCGGCCCACTTGGCATTCGCTCGGCGCGGCAAGGGTTAGCGCTGAATCGCCGATCACATGAATCGGCACCGACGGTGCAATCTCGCTCGACAGCGCGATGTCCGCGAGATGCACCGAACCCCATGCATAGCCGCTGCCGAACAGCGCGCATTCAGCGAGCGGCAGGACGCTCGACTGATCCGTTTCGGCGGTGAGCGCACTGAAGGTGGCATTCGGAATCGCTGAGCGAACCAGACGCAGCCCGAACGATGCCGTATCGACGATCACGTTCGGAATCGTCGTGCAACTCGCGGTCGCGTTGGAGCCGGGCGCGCAGATTTTGACGCTGACCATCGGCTGGTTGTGAATGCCCGTTCCGCTCACCGTCACCGACATCGTGTTGCCGGGGCCGGCCGGCGTCGGCACGGCAGACGCGTCGACGGCGAGCACGTTGGGTGTCGAGTCGTTGGTAAGGGGATTGGACGTCGTGCCGCCCGGTCCCGTCGGCGCACTGGCGGCAGCCGGTGCATTTGCCGTGGAGTTGCTGCTGGAGCCACCGCCACCGCCGCCGCAGCCGGCGAGATTGAGTGCCAATCCGAGCCCCAATGCTCTCAACTTAAGCCCCATTCCATCAAGCGACCTTGTA